>NZ_JBEXFP010000075.1:0-19917 GCF_040606825.1 Micromonospora sp. NPDC005367
GCCCGCACCGGCAAGCCGGTGCGGGCGCCGCGCGCATAGCTGAGGGCGATGGGTTCAGGCAGCGGCTCTCACCTGAGTCGTGCTGTCACGGGCGCGGCGGCGGCTCGCGGCGCGCAGGTTGGCCCGCCGTTCGGCCTCGGCGGCGAGGCTCTCGACGGCCTGTGGGGACGCCACTCCGGTCAGCACGCCGGTGACGAGGGCCTCGGCGATGCGGGTGTCGATCCGGGCCAGCCGCATCCGCAGGGCGTCGCAGGTAATGCCCAACCGTCGGGCGATCGGTTCGATCGCCCGACGGCCCAACCGCACGTCGATATAGGGCTGCTCATCGCCGGGGTCGAGAATCCCCAGCCGTACGGCACGGTTGACCAGCACGTCCGGATGCCCGTAGGGCACCTGCGGGATACACGGCCCAGTGATGTGCTCCACATCGTCCACCGGCGTGGCCTCGCCAGCCTGCTGACGCAGCTTGTAGCCGGCACGCCACCCGGCTCGGCACAACGCCGCATACGGGGCGGGCCGGCCGAGGTCAACGTGATCGCGCAGCGCCGCCAGGAAACCGGTCAAGATCTCCGCCTCGATGTCGTCGGGGTCGCTGCGGTAGCCGTCGCACAGCTGGCGGGTGTAGCGACGCAGCGCCGGCATGGCCATGCCGACCGCCGCGATCACCCATTGCGGCCCGTCCAGGCGGGCACGGCGGATCACCTCGACCCACACCGCGTCGCGCGCCCGGAAGGCGTCGGTGTGCGCCAGCAGCCAGTCCCGCACAGTCCGCAGCGTCATCACCCCCGCCGGCAGGCCGACGCCCGGGCCGAACACGTCAAGGTCGATGGACAAGGGATCGGGATCGCTGGTCAACGCCACGAATGCCGCGTCGGCGGCGTCCAGCGGGGAGTCCGGCCACTGCGTGAGGGACATGCCCATGAATGCCACTCCAAAGTAAGTGAGTGATGCGGTGTCGCCGTCGACTCGGACGACGTCTGTGCGGCATTCCGTCATGACCGACTCACAGAAGCTGACACCGCAGGTCACAGCGGTGATGCCAACATCGGATCGGTGGTCAGCAGACGTCCTTGCCCCCTACTGCACATCCGCTCTCGTGTTGACACACGCGTCTGACCGCGCCGCTGAACAGCGCCGTGAGCGCATGCCAACCCGCGCCAGCCGGGCCGCACCGCAGGGACACCGCAGGTCCCAGCGCCCCTCACACCTGCCGGTCGCGCCACTCACCGCCACTCACAACGACTCACAGCCGCTCACCGGACCTCGCCCCCGATGCGAGCGCTGGCATACAAGGACGATGCGCAGGGCGCACTGCCGCTCGTACGTGGACCGACTTCCTAACCGCCTGAGATGCCTTTGAGGCCACCAGGTTCTCTTCGACCATGACGGCACTGATGGCCGCAGCGGCATGACGCCTCACGCAGCGGGCGAAGCCGAGGACACGAAGAGGAACCTCGACATGACCAGACCGAGTGTCACCGCGACAAGCGTCAGCGAGCGACGTCGAAGGAATCGGATACGGCAAAGCCGCGCCGCTCAACGCGGTATGGCCGACAACGCACCACAGCCGGCGAAGACATCGCAGGGTTTCACGGCGACAGCCTGACATTGACCATTATCGTTGACATTTTGTCCGCCGATACCGCTGAGCAGGACCGGGACACCGCTGGTCGACGTACCAGACAACCCACCGCTGCGGCGCCAGACACGGCCGCGGACACGGCGTCGAGGGGCACGACGCCCACGTTGATACCAGCGGTGTCAGATACCGCGCGGTCAGTCCGTCCAGCCAGTCACCGACGCCACAGGCGGCCAGGCGCCGTACTACGGACGAAATGACAGCACACCGACAGGTGACGATGACATGACATGACCTGCCGTCGGACGGCACAGTGTCATGCACCGCTGAGACACGTCGATGATTCCCGAGCCGACCCCGCCTCGACCGCCGACCGCCATCGTGGTGGTGACCACCCCCGCCCGTACTGATCGCCGTGAGCCGCTGTGAGTCGGGCAGGCGTTCGCCAGAACACACAAACGCGGTTTTAGGGATGTCAGCGCACTGCATGCGCGGCGCGGAGCCGACATCACATGAGCGAGCACACGCCGCAGCACCACACCGACCCTGCCCACCCCACCGGCCCGCACACAGCCGACCCGACCCTGATCGACCAGATCGCCGGCAACCCGCCTGTCCCGGTCACCGTGTGGCGCACCGCCCACAGCCCAGCCGACGCCGGCCGCAGCATCGGCACCCGCCTGGCCTACCGGCTCGTCGCCGCCTACACCCGACCCGGC
Source organism: Micromonospora sp. NPDC005367 (assembly GCF_040606825.1). NCBI lineage: Bacteria > Bacillati > Actinomycetota > Actinomycetes > Micromonosporales > Micromonosporaceae > Micromonospora > Micromonospora sp. NPDC005367. The sequence continues at coordinate 2,299 of NZ_JBEXFP010000075.1, forward strand.
GCGGTCGTCGTCGACCTCACCGCCGACCACGCCCTGAGCGCCGTCTGCTCCGCTGGCGGACGGCGCCACCACCCGGCGTGGTTCACCGACGCGTCCAGCCTGATCATCGGCCCGGCCACCCCACCGGCACGTCCCGACCCCACCGCACTCGGAAAGGCTCCCGAGGACGTGCCGGACATGAGCGCGTGGTTCGGTGACGACCTCACCGACCCGCAGCTACCGACCGAGCCCACCGACTCCGCTCCCTGCCACACCAACCTCGCGGAGGCGACAAGCCTGGTCGTGGCCTGCTGGCCGCTGTACCGCGACGAACCCACCAACCGCATCCGGCTGGCGCGGCTGTTGACCGCGTGCGCCCGGCTGCTGCTCCCCGGCGGCTGCCTCGTCCTCGTCGTCACCATCCCGACCGCGACGACCGGCGGGCCGGAGGACTTCACCCCGGTGGCCACTGCCGCCGCCGCGGTTGGCCTGGGCTACCTGCAGCACATCGTCGCGGTCGCCTCCGACACCGACGGGGACGCGTTCGTCTACCACGTCACCGACGAGGAACTGCTCACCCTCACCCACCAGAACGACCCGCGCTGGGCGGCAGCGCACCTACGCGTGCACGCCGACCTCCTCGTCTTCTCACCCGTGGCCTCGCACGACCGGCGCCGCGACGGGGGTGACCGCCGTGGCTGAGCACACCCCACCCCCCGCCGACCCGCACCACCGCACCGAGGACACCGGGCACGGTGACCAGCGCGATCACAGCCCGCACCGCGTCGTTGAGCCGCAGCGTCTGTCCGTATGGGCGACCGCCCAACAGACCGGACCTGTGCAGCGACGCGGCCGCTATGTGCCCGAGTCCGTCAAGCACCCCGCACGGATGCTCCCGGCGATCGCAGCCCACGCCGTGCACGCCTACACCCAGCCCGGCGACCTCGTGCTCGACCCGATGTGCGGCATCGGCACCACCCTCATCGAGGCCATCCACGCCGGCCGCGACGCCATCGGCGTCGAGTACGAGCCCCGCTGGTCGAACATCGCCGACACGAACATCACCCACGCCCACACCCAGGGCGCCACCGGCCGGGCCGCGGTGGTCCGCGGCGACGCCACCCGACTGCCCTCCCTACTACCCGCGGCACTGGCCGGGCAGGTCGCCCTCGTGGTCACCTCACCGCCGTACGGGCCCACCGTGCACGGCCTCGTCCGCCCAGGCGAGCACGGGGTGGCGAAATTCGACAACGCCTACAACGACGGCACCGACCGCGGCAACCTCGCCTACCGCGACCTCACCGGCCTCGCCGACGGATTCGAACAGATCCTGCGTGGCTGCGCCGCACTGCTGCGCCCCGGCGGCACCATCGTGGTCACGGCACGCCCGTGGCGCAAGAACGGACAGCTTGTCGACCTACCGTCCGCGGTCATCGCCGCCGGCGTCCGCGCCGGCCTGACGCCGACCGAGCGATGCGTCGCCCTCCTCGCAGCGGTCCGTGACGGGCACCTCGTCGCCCGCCCGTCGTTCTTCCAGCTCCAGGCCGTCCGCAAGGCCCGTGCCGACGGCACCCCGCTGCACCTGATCACCCACGAGGACGTACTGATCTTCCGCCACCCCGGGAGCTCCTCGACTTGCGGACAACTCGGCGGCGACCTGGGCGTGCCTGTCCAGTAGGCGTGCTCGGACCCGGTGGAGGGAGGTTGAATGCCCATCCCACCGCGGCGCACATCGGATCACTGTGCACCGGATATGGCGGCCTCGACCTGGCCGTCGAGCTGGTGCTCGGCGGCTGGCTCGCCTGGTACGTCGAGACCGACCGGCACGCCAACACCGTGTGCGCCCACCACTGGCCCGGGGTGCCCAATCTCGGCGACATCCGCACCGTCGACTGGACCGAGTCGAGCCCGTCGACGTGCTCACCGCCGGGTTCCCCTGCCAGTACATTTCCAATGCCGGCAAGCGGGCCGGCATCACCGGTATCCACAGCAGCCTATGGACAAGCGTTGTGGACGGCGTTCGCGCGCCTCGACCGCCGCTGCTCTTCGTGGAGAACGTCGCCGCGCTCCTGCGGCGAGGCTTCGACGTCGTCCACGCCGACCTGGCCGCGCTCGGGAACGACACGAGCTAGGCATGCGTACGCGCAACCGACGTTGGCGCCCCGCACCGGCGTGACAGGCTGTTTCTGCTGGCCGCCACTGCTGAACGACTCATTCCCAGTGCGGACCTTGCCGACACCGTGCGCCCGTGATGGCAAAGGCCCGGGCCACCAGAACGGCTTACCCGACCTCGTCGAGCCCGACGGCACCCGCCACCGCCTGCTGCCCCACCGGAGGCAGAAGGACGACCTCCCCTCAGCCAGCACCACCCCACCCAGCACTCGCGATGCGGACGTCTCCGGTATGCCCGCTGCGCAGGACGACCGCCTTCTGCCCACGCCCCGAGCGAGCGACACTGGCAGCGCCGGCCGGCGGGCCGGTCACGGATTACGGCCGCCGCTGTCACAGGTGCTGCTTCCCACCCCCAGAGCAACCGACGGCGCCAAAGGCTCTCCCGGCCAACGCGGGTCGCACGGCGACCTGACCCTGCCCTCCGCAGCCATACAGGTCCCCGGCGGCGCCTTTGCCCACCCCGCGCGCCTCCGACGCGCACGGTCCCGGGGCGCACGGGCACGGCGGCCCCGACCTGCGCACCACCATCGCCAGCCTGCCCACCAACCTCGGGCAGCGCGACGACGCCCGATGGGGCGCCTACGCCGCCGCGATCGCCCGATGGGGACTGCTGCTCGGCCAACCAGCCCCCGAGCCGACCCAGGCCGGCCGGCACGGCAAGCCCGTCCTCGCGCCACCGTTCGTGCAATGGCTCATGGGCCTTGATCCTGGCTGGGTCACCGACCTCGACCTGCCCCGCACCGCCGCACTGCGGGTGCTCGGCAACGGTGTCGTCCCTCAACAAGCAGCGGCGGCCCTGCGGCTGCTGCTGTGCCCGCACCGCTGGCAACCGGCCCCACCAACCCGCCCGGCTGGGCGGGCCGCGACGCCGACGGCATGCCGGCCCCGCCACGGCCGAAGAAGGCACCTCGTGAGTGACCGCAGGCGAACCCGCACACCCTCCTACACGCCGCCGACCGCCAAGGCCAGCACCCCACGGCGGTGGACCGATATTCGCACCACAGACTGGCGCTTTCCACCGAGTTGGCGATGCGTCAACCGACACCGTGAGCAGCCAATCGAGCAGCCAAGCCGGCGAGCAACAGCGGACGATCCCGGACGCGGACGTCAACCATCACATCAAGACCAGAGGTAGGAGCAGCGATAGGCGGCCGACTCGTAATGCGCAGGTCGGCCGTGCGGAGCTGTGACGCTGGATCACAAGCCGGTTTCCTCGTGCGAGAACGTCAGATCGGGATCTCAGGACGATCGGTGGGTTCACTTCGTCGGGCGGAGCGGACAGATCAACCGTCGACCCGGAGCGCCGAAACGCGGAGACATCACTATGACCCCAGACGGGCTGAGCAGCAGGCAAGGATCAAGTTCCTTCAAGCCGGGACAGGATTCTTCCGTGTGGGGCAGGTGGCTGCCTGGGTGGGCGTGTTGTACGCCGTCGTAGCCGTGATCCAGAGAGTCACGGGCTGAGGGTTCGGGGGCTGCCGCCGGCAGACAGATCTCTGCCGGTTGCCGGCAGTTGGGGCACACAAGGGGCGCAAGACACTGTCAAACGTCGTTAACCAGCCACCAACGATGGCAGCCCGAGGCACCGTGTGAGCAGGTGTCGCGGGCCGTTCGCGCTGGCGGCGGGACAGCGCCTCTATGTTCCGCTTCAACGTCTGACCGCGCTCGACCCTCAATTCCCAAATCGGCCAGTGTCAATCCCCTGGAAGCGTGGAGGGCTCCCTTATGCGGCTTGAGCCTCCAGAGCTCGTGCCGTTGATCGTTCGTAATCGATTGGTGAGCGGCCGTCGCAGACGGAGTGCCGGCGGTGCCGGTTGTAGAAGTCGGTGATCCAGGTAGCGATCTTGAGCCGGGCTTCGGTTCGGGTGCGGAACCGCCGGCGGTGGACGTACTCGACCTTGATGGTGGAGAAGGTGGCCTCGGCGACGGCGTTGTCGAAGCATGATCCGACCCGGCCCATGGACTGGCGTACCCGCCACCGCGCGCATGCCTGCGCGAAATCGGCGGAGGTGTATTCGCTGCCGCGGTCGCTGTGAAAGATCACTCCGGCGATGTCGCCGCCGCGGGTGACCGCAGCCATGTTCAATGCCGCGACGACCAGGCCGGCGTTATGGTGGGCGCCCATGGCGTAGCCGAGGATGCGGCGGGAGTACAGGTCGATGACGGTGGCGAGGTAGAGCTTGCCCTCGTCGGTGGAGATCTCGGTCATGTCACCGCACCAGGCGACATCCGGCGCCGGCGCCGTGAACCTGCGCTTGATCAGGTCCGGAGCAGCCGGCCGTTTGCCCGGCCGGGTCAGCCCACGGCGATGGCGCTTGGCCCGCGCGACAAGCCCCAGCTCGGCCATCACCGCCGCGATGGTGTTGTCAGAGACCTGCCAACCCTGCTCCCGCAACTCGTCACCGATACGCGGACTGCCGTAAGTGCCGCCGGAGTCCTCGAACACCCTGCGCACCGCATCGGCCAGCCGGACCCGACGGTCCTGCCGGGGCGTGGGCGGCCGGTCGCGCCACTTGTAGAACCAGGACTGCGACACGCCGAGGGCTCGGCAGGCCACCGCGTGGGGCACCTCGTGTTCGGTCCTCTGGGAAGCGATGAAAGCGGCCACGCTCACCGGCCCGTCGCTTCCTTGACCCACAGGACCACGGATCGCTTGAGGACATCACGCTCCATCGCCAACTCGGCGTTCTCCCGCCGCAGCCGGGCCAACTCGGCCCGCTCATCCTCGGACACCCCACCCGCAGCGGCCTCGCCCCGAGCTTCGCGGTCCTTCTTCACCCAGTTCGCCAGAGTCCCGTCGTTGATCCCCAGGTCACGCGCGACCTGGGCGATCGGCTTCCCGGTCTCGCGCACGATCCGCACCGCACCCGCGCGGAACTCCGGATCGAACCGGCGTCTCGTCTCAGCCATGAACCCCTATCCCTCAAGTCCTGGCCTCCACGCTACGAGGGGAACCGCACCAGAGCCGAGGCGTCAACTTTGGGTTTGAGGACCGGTGGCGGTGGCGAGCCGAGCGGTGAGTGTCTGCATAGTGGACAGGAACGGGCCCATCTGCTCGACCGGAATGTCGGAGAAGAGATCTTGGGATCCGGCCTCGTAGTCGGCGGCGAGTTGCTTGGTGACCTGCCGGCCGGTGTCGGTGAGGTGTACGAGGAAGGCTCGCCGGTCGCTAGGGTGCGGCTCGCGACGCACGAACCCGGAGTCTTGGAGCCCGTCGACGAGGGCGGTGACGTTGCGTGCGGTTACGCCGATCGCGCGGGCGAGTTGCTGCTGTGTGGTCGGGCCGTGCCGGTGCAGTTGCCAGATCACTGTTGCTCGCGCGCGGGTCAGGCCACGGGCGGCGATTCCGGCCTGCATGTAGTGCTCCACGGTCACGGCGAACGCGAACACCTGCTCCAACGCCTCGGTGAAGGTTGTGCAGTCCGGCGGAGAAGGTAACGCGGCGGGATTGTGTATGCCATTCACTATGTATAGCCTCCTGTATGAGTGAGGATAGCCGCGAGCCGTTCGGTCCGCGAAAACGCCTCACCTTCGACTTGGAGGTGTCGGCCATGGCTTCGCGATCCCACCCGGTGTTCGCCCGAGCCTACGAACGGCTCAGCGTGCTCATGGATCGTGCTGGTGCTGCTGAGGACCGCGAAGCCCTGGTCGCCGGCCTGTCCGGCCGGGTCATCGAAGTCGGGGCGGGCAACGGCCGTATGTTCGCCCACTACCCGCCGCAAGTGAGCGGGGTCCTCGCCGTCGAGCCGGAGCCTCGCCTGCGCGCAGCCGCAGTCGCCGCAGCGCAGGCCGCGCCGGTCCCGGTCACCGTCGTAGACGGCCTGGCCGAGGCGCTGCCCGGCAAGGATGACGAGTTCGATGCGGCCGTCGTTGCACTCGTGCTGTGCACGGTGCCGGACCAGACCGTGGCGCTCACAGAGCTGCGCCGCGTACTACGTCCCGGTGGCGAACTGCGCATCTATGAGCACGTTGCCGCCGAGACCAGCGGTCTTCGCCGGATGCAGCGGCTGGCCGACGCGACGGTGTGGCCGACGCTGTTCGGGGGCTGCCACACGGGCCGCGATACCGCCGCCGCCGTCACCGCCGCCGGATTCGCCATCGACGAGCTGCACCGGTTCAAGTTCCCGGCCACCGGCCCAAGTAGCCCCGCCGCTCCACACATCCTCGGCCGGGCCGTCAACCCAACCGCCGCCGAGAGCCCACGATGAGCACGAATAGCCCGATCACGGTCTACACCCGGCCCGCCTGCCCGTACTGCTTGCGTCTGCGCCTCGGCCTGCGTCGCCGCAGGATCACCTTCTCCAAGGTGAACATCTGGCAGGATCCGGAAGCGGCTGCCGCGGTCCGTGCCGTCGCCGATGGCAACGAAACCGTGCCCACCGTTCACGTCGCCGGGCAGTGGCTGGTCAACCCGCCCGCCAGGCAAGTGGAGCAGCTTGCCCGTCCCTGGACCGGCCCTAGCCGCGATCGCTGAGCAGAACCCAGGTAAACGGCTGCACGCCACCGGCCGGGGTGTGGTGCTCATCCCTGGCGGTACGCACAACGCTGTAGTCCGAAAACTCCCCAGCCAGGTCGTCCGCACCATACCGAGCAGTCGGTAGCCCCGAACACTGCGTAGGACCGTCGGCGGCGAAGGTGCCCACCACCACCTAACCGCCTCGGGCAAGCGCCTGACGCAGCACCTGCCGGTACCGCTCCCGACTGACGGGGTCAGTCAGGAAGTGGAACACCGCCCGGTCGTGCCGCAACCGATAGCGGCGGGCCGGACGCCACGACAGAAGGTCCGCCACAATCCAGCTGACCCGGCTCGCACGTCACTGGGAAGGCGTCGGGCGTGACTCCTGGTAGGACGACAGGTAGCCCAGTAGGCCTTACACCATTCCTAATGGGTCTCGATCCCGGTCTGTTGTGGTAGACGGATTGGGTCCGAGCCGCCGGCGGTCGAGCACTGTGCTCTTCCAGGCCATCCAGGCCTAGGTTTAGATCGTGCCGCTGCTTGTTGGCGAGGAGGCGAGACGACCGGTGGGATGGTAGTACACCGTCTGCCATGGCGGCAGGTCAGCGGGCAGGTACCGCCACGGGCACCCGGACCGCACCACGTACAGGATCGCGTTCACGATCTCCCGCAGGATAGGGTGAGCCAGGCCAGGGTGCGTTCCACGACCCAGCGGCGAAGGTCTGGTTTGGACGGCGCGGTGGCATGACATCGGCTGCCGGGACGGGCAGGGGGGGCCAGCAGAGCCGACGACTCACGGCCATCGGCACCATTTGCCCTGATAGATGTCGCATCGATATGCCAGCTTCGTTCCTCGGAACGTGTCTGGTTCAGAAAAGCCCTCGTATCGCCGGACTGCGGGTGTGTCTCACCACAGCTCATCCAAAGTAGACCTACCGCATGGTTCAGCGACCCGCCTACCCCTCCGACCTGTCCGACGCCGCTGGGCACTGATCGCACCACGCCTGAACGCCTGGCGTCAGGCCCGCACCGACGCCGGCATCGGCGGACGGACGGCCACGCACGATCTGCGGGAGATCTTCAACGCGATCCTGTACGTCAACCGCACCGGCATCGCCTGGCGCTATCTGCCTCACGACCTTCCGCCCTGGCAGACCGTCTACGGCTACTTCACCGCCTGGACCAGCGACGGCATCTTCGTCCAGCTCAACTACCAACTCACCGGACTGGCCCGCACCAAGTCCGGACGCGCCCCGCACCCGTCGGCCTGCATCATCGACAGCCAGAGTGTGAATACCTCCACCAACGCACCCCTGCCCACCCAGGGCACCGACGCCGGCAAGAAGATCGTCGGACGCAAGCGGGGCATCGTCACCGACACCCTCGGCCTACTCCTCGCCGTCGTCGTCACCGCCGCCAGCGCCACCGACAACACCATCGGCATCAACCTGCTCGACCAGGCCAAAGCCAACCACCCCGCCCTGACCGAGACCTGGGTCGACGCCGGCTTCAAGAACAAGGTCATCGAACACGGCGCCACCCTCGGCATCGACGTCGAAGTCGTCACCAAGGACCCAAACGTCCGAGGGTTCTCCGTAGTCAAACGCCGCTGGGTCGTCGAACGCACCCTCGGCTGGATCATGCTCCACCGCCGCCTGGCCCGTGACTACGAAGCCCTACCCGACAACTCCGCCAGCATGATCCGCATCGCGATGATCGACAACCTCACCAAACGCGTCACCAACGAAACCACCCCAACCTGGCGAGACATCTGAAGGTGGCATCACTCGCAAAATACGTGAATCAGACGCCCTCTAAGGTGTCAGCACCAGCTCACCGCCGATGATGAACATGAATATGCGGTCGTCGTCGCCCCTCGGACACGAGAATTCGTGGAGATTCGCGAGAGATCAACCGATCTTGCGAATCTCCAGACGAAGTCACGAAGAATCCATGTTCATGGCCGAACATCGGGGGGCGGTTCCGCCTGAGCGCTCAAACTTGCGGTGACCAGGGCGGATGTCATTGTCGTCACCCGCAAGGCTTGGCGCGTGCCGGCGCGCACTGAAGATCATCTCTACTCCCGAGACTAAGGTTCAGCGCGGCGTCAACTACGTGTCGTGCTTCCACAAACGGGTGCTGTGTGCTGGTGCCGGAAATCGGAGTGCTTGTGACGCCGATTTCCGGCCCCGGCAGCGTTCTCGTCCTATGTCCCTAACGGAAGCGCGGTCATAGGCTCAGGGCTCACTACTTAGCGGAGTATATCATTTCGACGAATGGCAGAACCTTGGCCTGCTTTGGCCCGTAGTCGAGATATACCTGGTCGTTCTGCCACCAGCTCCTGCTGTTGAGCTGTACCGGGATTACTCCCCGGTCGAGCTGAAGGTTCTGCAGCGTTGAGCTGTAGTCGATGACGATCTTGTTGACGCCGTCCCTGAGGTAGGGACTGATGTCGATGACCGGCTTGGTCAGGCTGATGCCTCCGGTGTACTGGATGTGCCCCACCAGCGGGACCTGCTGACCGGTGCCGTCGTCGATCGTGGGCTTGCCTACTCCGCCGACGTTCTTCTTGACTTTAGTCGGGTTGGTGGACACCTGGCCGCCGACCTTCTGGCCGTTGATCCAGACCTTCATGCTCTCGGTGAGCTGGTCGCCGAAGTCGAGGTATGCACCACCGGCCTTGCTGGCATCCCATGTGAAGCTGGCCTCGTAGTGTCCCGTCCCCGAGACCGCCTTGCCGACCTGCGGGATGTTGTTCCACGTGTCCAGCTTGTCGAGGTGAACGTTGATCGGGGTCTTGACGGTCGACGTCAGGGTGTTGACGGACGTGAGACCGTCGATGGTCTCGGTGCGAACGAGGTTCCTCTCGGTGCTGTTGGGCCGCCAAGACTCGACCGTCAGGTCCCAGCCGGTGATGTCGTAGGGTGCCGGTACGGTGACGTTGCTCCGGTAGAGCTTGCCGTTACTGAGCTTCGTGGACAGGATCCCGCTCGACTTGGCGCGAATGACCACGCCGTCCGGCAAGGCATAAGCCGAGTCGGCGTTGGTGGAGACGATGCGCGGTTCCTTGTGCAGCTGTCCCTTCTTGACCTTCTCGAACGCCATCAGGGTGATGTTGTTGAAGTCGAGGTCGATGGGCACCAGCGTGCGGCCGTTGGACCACTCGTAAATGGCGAGCTGGGTCACGTCGCCCGTCCAGGCATCGATGGAGTAGGGGACGAACTCGCCCTCCATCACGAGCTTGGTCTTGATGTTCTTGCCGGGGTTGGGAGCGTCCCGGACCTCCGGTCGCAGGCTCTGGTTCCGGTAGGAGCCGTCGTCGTAGTTGTAGGCGTAGAGGAAGCGGTTGCCGTCCTCGTCCTCGCGGGTCTGGGTCAGCAGCTGTTGGTTCTCCTCCACGTATCCGGCGTAAGGATAAACGCCCATGTCCTGCAATTGGGTCATGACGTCGTCGTGGTAACCACCAGGGGTGGCGCTGAAGTAGTCGTCGACGGCGTCGAAAACAGTCGCGACCCGGACGGTGTGGAGCTTCTTCAACTTGTCGATTACGTCCTTCAGCTCCGCGTCATTGCCGTCGTTGAACGGCGTCCTCGTGGCCGCATCGCCCAGGATGACGACCTTAAGACCCTTCCTCGCCAAGGAGAGGATCTTCCTGGCCCCTTTGAGGTCCAGCCAGTCTTGGTAAAGGACGATGGCCTTGTAGCCGGCCGGTTCGAGGGTCTTGGATCCGTTGTCGAAGTAGACGCCGTCCTCGAACAAGAAGGCCGGGCTGAAGTAGTCGTAGGTGTAGCCGTTATCCTGCAGCTCGGTCGAGCGGTAGTAAACGCCCATGTGAGCCAGCTGCCAGTTCATCTGCGCCACCCGGGGGTTGGTGCCGTTGTTTTCGGCACGGAACGCCAGGCCCTGGTTCCAGTTGTTGTGGATGAACCCGACGTCGGACCGTGCCTTGCCGGTCCGCAGCAGCTGTTGCACGCGACCCAGGTGCGCGTTGTACTCGTCATAGTCGCGCGCGCTGGGGTGCCGGGTCCCGGGGTGGAAGAAGTTGCGGCTGAAGCCGGGCCATGCGTAGTTCCCGTAGGCGAACTCGGCAGCCCACACGTGCCAGATCATGCGCTGGAAGCCGGCGGCGTAGGTGCGGTAGAAATCCTTCACCTGCATCTGGCGCGTCGTGTACTGCGGCAGCTCGGCTCCCGACTCGCTGGAGAGCACCTTGTTCGTGAGCTTGGCGCCGCCCGACCAGAGCCGGAAGATGTCGACCTGGTCGTACTGGTTGAAGTTCTCCGCCTCGGGGTAGTCGACGGCCATGATGGGCTCGGAGATCTCGAACGAACGGCCGTAGGAGATTTGGGCGCGGGTCTCGATGCCTACGGAGTTGAGCCATTCCTTCAGGGGCGTCAGCATCCTCTCGACATACAGGTTGGTGAGGACGTCAAGGAAGTCGTTGATGATCTTCTCGCGCCGATCAGCGTCGCCCGCCAGATCGTAGGTGCCCTTGGCGCGGTCGATGTAGGCGTTGTAGACGGCGTTGACCTGGGGGAGGCCGTACATGAGGAAGACGAACGGCATGATGTCGTAGCCCTTGCGCTTCTCGAACTCCGCCGCCATGTCCTCCGCCCACCACGTGATGCCAGCCGTGCCGGGGTTGATTTCGAGCGAGTCCATGAAGAGCTGGACGTCCCCGTCGAGAATCTTCTGCCGCAGCGTCGGATCGCTCAGGTAGTGCTGCTCCCAGAATGCCCTCAGTGCCGCAACGCCGCGCGCGTCGAAGTAGTTGGTGGCGTAGCTTGTCTCCGTTGACGGTGAGGAGGCCTGGTACGTGCCCTGCGTCCAGATCGCGAAGACCCGGTAGGTCCCGTCACTCGGAGCCGTCCACCTCAGGCTCTGGGTCCAGACGTCGGTCCCCTGGGTGACGGGCAAGTCGACATGTCGTTCGGGGTCGACGGCGTTGTCAGAGACCACCTTGTAGGCGTAGGCCGTGACGAACCTGGCCCCCGTTCGCCGGGCGTTCGGCGCCGGTGCTGGCAGCACCGTCAGGGTCTCGCCGGGGTTCACCGTGCCCGTGCCCAACGTGAGGTTCTGCATCGCCGCCTGGCTGTCCGGGTCCAGTCCTGGCACGTTGGAGGTCGACCAGTTGGTGCCCGACGTCAGGTAGACGCTCATGCCCAGGTCGAGGAGCTTGTTCATCATCAAGTTCCATTTGTGGCTCCACATTTCAGAGCCATAGGCGTAGACGGCGTCGGGTGCGCCAGTGTCGTTTTGCATGCAGAGCTCGACTCCCCGGAACCCACCGTCGTAGAGGGCCTGGATCTGTTCGAGCAGGGTCTCGTCGGTGTGAGCAGCATCGCCCAGCCACCACCGCACGTCGCTGCTGAAAGTTCGGTCCGGGTCGAGGTACTTGCCCTTAAGGTCCTGGGCGAAAGATGTTGCGAGGGGCCCAGCCGCGCCGCTCGGGTTCCCGGCAGCGTAGGCATCAGCGGGCTTCAGGGCGCCGATGGTCAAGGCAAGTGCACCGGCCGCGGACATGCCGCGCAGAACGCCGCGGCGGGAAATGGGCTTCCCCACGTTCGGCCGGATCGTCGAGTCGTTCAACTTACTGCTCCTTCCGAGCTGCTCATCGAGTTCCTCCCCGACGCCCGGTCAAAGGGCATGGAAACGGGGCGACAAACAGCGCCGTAAGGGCGCGAGTGAGCCGCGCACGGAGGGTGCCGTAACCCACACACCCCAGCAGCGCTCCATTGTGCGACCTGGCGCGGACTGAAACGTTTCATTAGCCAGTGCCTTCACACTATGGCACACCTCACACAGTGTCAATCGTTCTGCGGGCAGTGGCTGAGCTCCGCGCCAAACCGCCCGCGCCTCTGCAGTCGGGCGCTACAAGCGATTCAATCGCCAGTTGAGTCCACAACGTTGGTGTGCGACACCGGCAGATGTGCGCCATCGCTCCCGGTCAGCCGCTGCTGCTGGCTGATCTGCACGTCGAGGTCATCGGGAGCGGTTATGTCGGCTGATCCCGCCTGGGTGGCCACGGCCCGGCAACTGCTGGCCCGCCCGCGCCCTCTACAACCGGGCCACCGCCGACGGGCTCATCGACGCCGCCGCCAGCCCCGCCCACCGGGTTGGGGAGTGGTCTTGTTCAGCCGATCGTGAGCTGGGTGGGAGTGCCTCTCCGCCAGACCGTACGCAGGTTCAGCGTGCCGCTGATCCGGATGGTGGGGTCGCCATCGACGAGGAGCAGGTCCGCGCGCAGACCGGCGGCGATGCGCCACGGTCGTCGAGTCCGAAGCGGCGGGCGGGTGTGGACGTCGCCGCCCGTAGCGCTTCGACCGGGGTGAGGCCGGCTTGGACCAGGTACTGCAGTTCGTGGTGGACGCTCGCGCCGTGCGTCACTCCCGCCATGAAGGGCAGCGGGAACGGGGCAGCGTCGGTTCCGACGAGCAGGTCGACGCCAGCGTCGTGCAGCGCCTTGACCGAGTTCAGGATGTTCTCCAGCTTGCCCTGCGGGTAACGGTCGTAGCTGCCGCGGAGAAGGTTCGTCCATGCCTCGTCGAGGCGGGCAGCGACACGGGGATCGTCGGCCAGTGCCGATCCGGTGATACCCATCATCGAGGCGTCCAGCACGACGCATGGGACGACAAAGACGCCGGCAGCGGCGATCCGTTCGATGATGTCGTCGGTGTGCGGCTGGTCCATGAACAGGTGGGCGAGACCATGGACTCCGGCGTCCACCGCCATCCGAGTCGCGTCGAGCGTGAGCGTGTGAGCGAGAGTGAGCATGCCGTGCCGGCGCGCCTCGGCCACGCCGGCGTCGAGGGTCGCCTGCTCGAGCATCGGCAGCCCGGGGTGGCCTTCCACGGAGCCGCCGTCGACCACGAACTTGATGTAGTCCGAGCCGGCCGCGACGCAACGCGGTAAAACGCGAGTTGGCGCGGGCCGCGATACGGTCCGGCCGTGTTATAGCGCCGCTCGGCAGGCCGCCGGGCGGGGCAAAACGCAGAAATTGTGGTCGTCCAGGTCGGTCGTGGACGGAGCCGGGCAGCGCCGCCGAGGTCCAGACCAGCTGACCTGCCGGGTCAGCGATGACCTGCAGGTTCACGCTGTGGCGGTGGTGTTTTCCTGAGTAGTAGAGCTTCTGGTCGGCGACCCGGTCGATCGGGATGAGGGTGCCGTCGAGGATGGCACTAGGCCAGCAGGCGGATTCTGTTCATCGCGGTGTCGAGGTCGTCTGCGGCGGCGGCGAGCAGGTCGATGGCTTCGGGGATGTATCACCACGCGGTGGTTACGCCGACCTCGAATCCGCAAGCCAGGCGCGTCAAGGTGTCGCCGTTGCGCAGGTGTGCCAGGGCGAGCAGGGCTTGCCGACCGGGATCGAAGCGTCGCCAGCGGGACCGGCGCTGCACGCGGTGGGCCCGGATGTCTTACCGGGAGCCTCGCCATATATCCACATCAGACCTCGTCCTACTCGTGACCTGCACCGTTACGACGAAAATAGCTCGATGATCACGATGGGACCGGGCTGTCAAAGCTGCGCAGATACGTACGTGGCGCATCTGGTTCTGCATCGAACGCGTACGCCGACAGCAGAGTCATCAGGTTCCCCTATCAAGGCTTGTGCCCGGGTTTGCGCTGGGGTGCGGGTGGCCGGGCATCGGCCTGGTTCGTGCGTTGGGACGCAGTCAGGTCAGCGGCGGGTAGGCAGCGCGCGAACCCGCTGCAAGCGGCGATGGATCGGCGCGGCTTCTGGTGCCGCTCTCGTCCCGCAGCCAGCCTCGGCGCCTTCGCTTGTGCGGAGGCTCGTCAGGAGTGTTCGAGCGAGGTGACGGCGGCGTCGGCGATGGTGTCGACGGCCTGGACGGGGTCGGCCACCTCGATGGTGGTGGTGCTTACCACCATGTCGATTACCTGCGGTTGAACGGCTACAGGTCGGTCGTGCCACCTATCCGATCGGTGGAGACCCGCCAGCTCGGCGAGGCCCCGGCTGCCGACCGGGACATGCGATGGGCGTACCGGTTCGCGGACCTGCTCACCACCAGCAGGGGTCGGGCCGCTGTATCCGAGCCGGTGGTTGTTGCAGGCGAGCGCACCGTACCTGCGGTATGTGGCGGAGTGCGGGTCGGTTCTCAAGCCCGCCCCCTAGCCGACCGGTGGTCCGAGCTGCTGGTCGACGGTGGTGCCGGTGAGCTTGACTGGTACGGCCATGGCGGCAGCGGTCTCGTGCTCCCCAAGCGACAGATGTCCCGGCACGGCGATGCGCGGGTGAAGGCGTACCGCAAGCAGGTCCGCGCCGGCACGGTGGCGCCGATCCTGCTGTGGTGGGTGAGTAGCCTCGACTGCTATCTGCTCGTCAACGAGCATGACCGGCTTGCCGCGTGCCTGGCCGAGGTGGTCGAACCACCATTGGTGACGCTGACGGCGGTCGTCGACGCCGACGAAGTGGACCGGCGGAACGCGTGGTCGGTGCGCCGTCATGTCGAGACCGTCACTCACGTCGAACGCGAAATCGCGAAGCGCACGCCGGGAGTCGCGGGCGCTCTGGTCACCGAGCGTCGGCGGCTCGCCGACGATCTCGTGACGCCGAATTTCGACGCGAAACCTACCCGGGGCTGGATGCTCCCCGGCGGCGTATCCGCATGGAACCGCGCAGCAGCCCTGGCCGACCCTGCGTGGGCGGAAGATCATCGCTGACCGCGCCATGGTCGGTTCGCGGCTCGGTTTCGCCGTTCATGCACGACCAGCGCTGTGCATCAGGGCGACGAAGGGGGACACGACCACCGGCGGCGGTGGCGCAAGTGGCCGGACATACCGTTGGCATTGACCCGTCACCTCCGCGGCTGAGGCGTCTAGGTCATCGAGGTCAACCAGCCCGATCGCGGCCGCCGACACCGCCACCGCGCTACTCCTGGCCGCCGGCGACAATCCTGGCCGCCTTAACACCGAAGCCGCCTTCGCGGCCCTCTGCGCGTCAGCCCCATCGAAGCCTCCTCCGGCAAGACGCAGCGTCGCCGCCTCAACCGCGGCGGCGACAGACAGGCCAACTCCGCGCTCTACACCATGGGCCTTCGAATTCCTCCGGGAACTGGGCGACGAAGCTCGGCGTCCTTTGCGAGCACCCTGTGTGGTGGACGGGCGACGGTGCTGACCGTGCCGGCCGGAGCCTGGGCGGCCGACGGCGGGGTGGGCGCGTTGATTACCAGGCGCAGGGTGCGTAGTCCTTCAGGAAGCAGCCGTACAGGTCTTCGCCCTGTTCGCCGCGGACGATCGGGTCGTAGACCCGGGCCGCGCCGTCGACCAGGTCCAGCGGGGCGTGGAAGCCCGCGTCCGCCAGCCGCATCTTCGTCGGGTGGGGCCGCTCGTCGGTGATCCAGCCGGTGTCGACGCTGGTCATCAGGATGCCGTCGGCCAGCATCTCCTGGGCGCTGGTCCGAGTCAGCATGTTCAGCGCGGCCTTGGCCATGTTGGTGTGCGGGTGCCCCGGCCCCTTGTAGCCGCGGGCGAACTGGCCCTCCATCGCCGATACGTTCACCACGTATTTGCGGCGGGCGGTCGCTGCGGCCATCGCTGGTCGCAGTCGGCTGATCAGCACGAACGGCGCGGTCACGTTGCACAGCTGCACCTCGAGCAGCTCGACCGGGTTCACCTCGTGCACCCGCTGCACCCAGCTGTTGACCGGGTCGAGGTCCGGGACCAGACCGCCGGCGTCGATGGCGGTGGCTGCCGCGATCCGTTCCGGCGAGGCGGAGCCGCTGGTCAGCGCCAGCGCGGTGAGCGCCTGCGGGGTGACCGGGGTCGACTGCGGCGGGGCGATCAGGCCCGCCGGGTCGCCCTGGCCGGCAGGTTTGGCGAACGTGATCACCTCCGGCAGGGGGCCGTCTGGCAGGGCCGCCGCCTCTGCGGCGACGAGCTGCGCGTATGCCCCGGGGGTGCGGCGGACGGTCTGCGCCGCATTGTTGATTAGGATGTCGAGTGGTCCCTGGGCGCTGACCGAGTCAGCGAGGGCGATCACCTGGGCGGGGTCGCGCAGGTCGATCCCGACGATCCGCAGGCGGTGCAGCCAGTCCCCGCTGTCCGGCATCGCGGCGAATCGGCGGACCGCGTCGTGCGGGAACCGCGTGGTTACCGTGGTGTGCGCGCCGTCGCGCAGCAGCCGCAGCGCGATGTACATGCCGATCTTGGCTCGGCCGCCGGTTAGCAGGGCGCGCCGGCCAGTCAGGTCGGTGCGGGCGCTCCGGCGCTCCCGGTTGAGCGCGGCGCAGGGTGGGCAGAGCTGATGGTAGAAGGCATCCACCTCGTGGTAGCGCTGCTTGCAGACGTAGCAGCCGCGCGGATTGTGCAGGACGCCGGCCGTGGCACCCACGGTGGGCGAGGCGAGCGGGATGCCCTGGGTCTCGTCGTCGATCCGGCCCGGGGCGCCGGTGGCGGTGGCTGCCGTTACCGCGCGGTCGGCCGCCGCGATGGCATCTCGCCGTTCCTCGCGTCGCCGCTGCTTGATCACCTTGTAGAGCTTCGCGGTGGCCCGTTGCACCCGCACCACGTCGGGGTGATCGGGAGGCAGGTCCTCCAACGCCTCGAAGACGCTGAGACAGGTCTCCAGCCGTTGGCGGTCAATGCCGCATTGACCGGTTTCGGTAATGTTGTCCGCCGTCATGTCGTCGCTGTCTCGTCCCGTTCCCTGCGCCGGATCTACCCGGCCCACCCCAAGTCCGACCCGGAACTGTACGCACCGCACGGTCGCCGATGCATCCCGCATCTGTTCAACAGCCCACAGATCGTGGATGCCAACCTCGCCCGTATGACGGCCACCACGGCCTGCTCCTGTGCCGGCTACTTGCCGACCAGCGCCGCTATTCCGGACCGGCTAGAGTTGTGCGAGCTTCAAGGTCGTGCCGATCGCCATCGGTGGTGGGGTAATGGTTCGTGTCACCCCTCGGACACAATTCAGTACATGATCCACTTGGGGTTGCCTGAGCGGACACGATCCGGGCCCGTTGGTCTGTAGATCAGCTTGAGTCCCAGCT
>NZ_JBEXFP010000076.1:0-18826 GCF_040606825.1 Micromonospora sp. NPDC005367
GCGTTGGCGGCGGCGTGCACCAGGCCGACTCGCCGTTCCTCCTGCCAGAGCCAGGACCAGTCGTTGAGGCCGGTCAGCGCGGCGGGCAGGGCGCTTGCGGTGCCGACCGCGACCAGGGTGGTGGCGGCCTGCTCCTGCCCGGAAATCCGCCGCCGCCCTGGCAGCAGGTCGAGTACGGCGCTGCTGACCCACGCGCCTATCGGGATCTGCACCAGCGCCGGGTGCAGTGGATGACCCAGCCACACGCCGTGCAGGGCGTCCTTGACCCGTTGCGGCCTCAGCAGTGCCCACACCCTGGGCTGTAGCCGGTCCCCAAGCGGATCCAGCGCGGACGCCCGCTCCAGCTTGTTCATCAGTGCCGTACGCATGGCCGCCCATACCCCGCTACCCGGCACGCAAACCCCCGGATCCAGGGAGCCGGGCCATCCGGCCTCCGCGCTCATCATCAGGGAACGGCGCAGGGTTCGGATACGTGCACTCCGCCGGTGACCCGAGCCCGCCGGCCACGCGGCCGCCCCACCGGGGGAGGATCCGACGCCGATCGTGGCTTCGCGCCGCCTCCAGCCACGCGCCGGTGAACCGGTGCGTGCTGCGTCCGTTCCGCCTCCCTGACCCGCCCGCAGCGGCGACAGTGGTTTCGGAACGGTCACCGCGGCGTCGGCGGGGGGTGCTACGTGGAGGGGCTGTTGCTGCTCGTGGTGCTGGCCGTCACGGTGATCGTCGGCACCACCCTCGGCGGCCGCTACCGGGTCGCGCCGCCGGTCCTGCTCATCGTCCTGGGCGGGCTGCTGGCCCTCCTTCCGCCGCTGTCGCACGTGGTGCTCGAACCCGACGTGGTGCTGCTGCTCTTCCTGCCGGCGATCCTCTACCGGGAGGCGCTGACCACCAGCCTGCGCGAGATCCGAAACAACCTGCTCGTCATCAGCCTGCTCGCCGTGGTGCTGGTGGGGCTCACGACCGTCACCGTGTCGCTCGCCGCGCAGGCGCTCGGCGTCCACCCGGCGGCGGCCTGGGTGCTCGGCGCCGTGTTGGCCCCGACGGACGCCGCCGCGGTGTCGGGCCTGGCCAAGCGGATGCCGCGCCGGCTGCTCACCACCCTGCGCGCGGAGAGCCTGATCAACGACGGCACCGCCCTGGTCCTCTTCTCCGTCACGGTCGGCCTGCTCGCCGGCGGCGCCGTGCCGGGGGCGCTGGAACTGGCCGGCGAGTTCAGCCTCTCGTTCGCCGGCGGTATCGCCGCCGGACTCGTGGTCAGCGGTCTGGTCGTGCTGGCGCGGCGGCACATCGACGACCCGATGCGCGAGGGGGCGCTCAGCGTGCTGACCCCGTTCGCCGCGTTCGTGCTGGCGGAACAGATCCACGCCAGTGGTGTGCTGGGGGTCGTGGTGTCCGGGCTGGTGCTCTCCTACGCCGGTCCGCGGGTCATCCGGGCCCGTTCCCGGCTGGTGGCGTTCTCGTTCTGGGATCTCTCGACCTTCCTGATCAACGGCGCGCTCTTCGTGCTGCTCGGGATGCAGATGCCCCGAGCGGTGCGCAGTGTCACCAGCGTGTCCATCGGGCGCGCCGTGATCATCGCGGCCGTCGTGACGCTGGTGGTGGTACTCACCCGGGCCGCGTGGATCCTCCTGTCGTCGTACCCGATCCGGGCGGTCAACCCTCGGGCGAAGCGACAGGCCGCCGGCATCCGGTTACGCGTCGTCGCGACCTGGACCGGATACCGGGGCGCGGTCTCGCTCGCGGCGGCGCTGGCCGTTCCGCTGAACACGCACGGGCATCAGGTCATGGAACGAGATCTGATCATCTTCTGTACGGCCACGGCGATCCTCGCGATCATGCTGGTTCAGGGCACCACCCTGCCGCTGATCGTGCGCTGGGCGGGGCTGATGGGCGACCCGCGGCGCGTGGAAGAGGTGCGCCAGGCCCGGGTACGGGCCGGACAGGCGGGGCTGTCGGCGCTGCCGCAGATCGCCGAGGAGGTCGGCGCGGACGACGATGTGCGGGACCGGGTCCGCACCGACTACGAGGCGCTCATCGAGGACCTCAACTCCGAACAGGAGGGGGAGGGGCCGCCACGGGCCAGCGAGCGGGAGCGCCGGTTGCGGTTGGGCCTGATCGAGCACAAACGCCGGGAGATCACCCGGATGCGTGACGCCAACGAGATCGACGACGTCGTGCTGCGGGAGCTCCAGGCCGCCCTGGACATCGAGGAGGTCCGGCTGCTCGGGCCGGAGGCACCGGAGTAGCGGCTCGGCGCAACGTGCGATTCGAGGACGGCAGCGCAGGCGCTCGCCGAGGCCGGGCGTACCCCGTTTGGCGACGTGACCCGGGACGAACCGGCCGCGGTGGAGGCGTTGCGCGGGCGTACGCCGCTCGGCGTGCCGTGGCTCGCGCCGGAGGATGGCGTGCCGCTGGTGGCCTTCCTCGCCTCGGACGAGGCGCGGACGGTCAGCGGTGCCACGTTCGCCGCCACCGCCGGCGACAGCGCCCACTCCACGACCTGACCCCCGTCCACCCTGTCGAGCATGAGGTTGACGGCGGAGCGGATCTCGGCCGCCGTCAACCTCATGATCAAAGCGATGGTCGGGGGTGGGTTACCAGCGGGTGGGTGGGGGTGGCGGGATCACGGGTGGACGGTCGTCGCAGGTGATGGTGTTCGGCAGTTGCCAGTCGGCCAGCCAGCCACCGTCGTTGCCGCCGAGGTCGGTGAGGCCGAACTCCGAGCCCGCCGGGGTGAACTGGAACGAGCCGCAGTTGTTCACGCCGACCGCCCCGACGTGCCGCGCGTCCACGTTCCGGAAGGACGCCGAACCGGCGGTACGGGCACTGACCACCGACGTGCCGGCGCCGTCGACCCGGATGTCCCGGAAGCGTACGCCGTTGATCGAGTAGAGGTCCTTCACCGCCCACTCGCTGACCAGCATGATCGCGTTGTAGGTGCTGTCGAGGTACGCGTCCCCGGTCACCTCGATACGGGCGTCGATGCTGCGGTCCAGGGCGTAGAACCAGATCGCGCCGAGCCCGATCTTCCAGTTCAGTTCCCAGGTGCCGGCCCGGACCGTCGTGTTGCCGGTGATGCCCAGGTGCCCGGTGAAGGGCTCCGCACCGAAGCGGGACCCGACGTGGATGGCGCTGCCCTCCCGCACCGGGTCGGCGACCAGGTTGCCGGAGACGGTGTTGTCGCCGCCGCCGTAGACGGCGATGCCGTTGGCGAGCACCGGCGACTGCACCGTGTTGCCGGCCAAGGTGTTGCGGGCGTTCGCCGCCTGCTCCGACCACATCGCCAGGCCGTCGTCGCCGGTGTTCCGGACGAAGTTGCCGGCGACGAGCGAGTCGGTCACGCCGGTGTGGAAGTTCAGCGCGTCGGCGATCTGGTCGACGATGATGTTGTCGGTGACGCGCACGTTGCGCATCGGCCCGTCGAACCACAGGCCGACCTTGGTGTGGCGCAGGTGCAGCCCGTCGACGGTCGAGTCGCTCATCGCCCCACCGATGCCGTTCACCTGGTCGGTGTCGATCCGCTCCCGGACGTCACCTTCGATGGCGAAGTCGGAGAGGTGCACGTTGCGACTGCCCCCGTCGGCCGCGTCCCTGCCGTAGAAGCCGACGCCGGTGTGTTGTGACCCGTCCGGCGCCGGGGTCGGCAGCGCCACCTCGCGGCCCTTGACCATCGTGTACCAGTTGCCGGCGCCCCGGATGGTCACGTCGTCGACGATGATGTGCCGGTTGACCTGGTAGGTGCCCGGTGGGAGATAGACGGGCAGTCCGGTACGGCGGGCGAAGGCGATGGCGCGTTCGATCGCGGGGGCGGCATCCCGGCGGCCGGTCGGGTCGGCGCCGAAGGCCAGCACGTTCGCGGCGAGCGGGCGCACCTTAGGCGGACCGACCAGTTCCGAGTCGAGCAGGTCGATGACCGTCCACGCGGCGTTGCTGCCGGCCGGCGCGGTGAGCCGGATCCGGTCGCCGGCCCGATACGTGCGACCGAGCAGCAACCGCTGTTCGTCGTAGAAGTGGCTGGGCCGGAACGGCTTCTGGATCGTGGGGAAGGGGGTGGTCTCCGCCGGCACGCAGGAGCACTCGGTGATCCACCAGTCGGGGTGCAGCAGGTCCGCGTCCGGGTCGTTGGTGAACGGGTACTGGTTGTAGAGCCACGCGTACTGGGAGGTCAGCGTCATGGTGCGGATCCGTTTGCCGTTGGCTGCGACGTCCAGCGGCGCCGTGATGCCGCCGCCGGTGGGCGCGTCGGGGATGCTGTAGCGGACGGTGATCGCGTTGGCGGCCGCGGGCAGGGTGAACTCGACGTGTCGGCCGGGGGTCAGCCGGACCGCCCGCCGTCCGGACGCCTCCGAGGGCAGCGTGTACGCGTTCCGGTCGGGCCCGATGACCTCACCGTTCGTCGTCGCGTTCTCCGCCTCCTGCTCCAGGAAGGCGACCTGGGCGCCCCGGCCGGCGACCAGGTGCGGATCGAGCGCGGCCCGGGTGACGACCGGGCCGGCGGCGTGGCCGGCGTCGCGGCTGCCGGCCCCGGCCGGTGCGCCGGCCAGGATGCCGAGTGCCGTGGCGAGCGCGGTCACGGCGGCGAGCGTCACCCGCCGCCGGTGTCGGGTGCGCGGCAGTTCCGCGCGGATGCTCCGGTTCATGGAAGGGCTCATCTCTCTCGGTGGTGGAGTGCTGCGGCGCGCGGCGTTGCCTGGGCCTGCCCGGGGGAGACCCGTTGGGTAGCGGGCCTTCGGCCTGTTCGGGCGTCAGGCGGCGTAGACCTCGAGCTGGGAGAGCTGTCCGGCGGGCCAGCCGGTGTTGCCTGTGACGTGGACGCGCACGTACCGGGTCGCGGTGGCGGAGAACGTGACCGTCACCTGGTTGCCGGTGGCCGGGTCGAAGCGTCGGCCGGCGGAGGCGACGAGGGTGTTCCAGTCGTTGCCGTCGATGCTGCCCTGGACCGAGAGGGTCTGGGTCCGGGCCGCCCAGGTCGCGACCGGGGGCAGCCGGAGCACGACCCGGCCGACGGTGGTGGCCGTCCCGAGGTCGACCCGCACCCACTGGGGGAAGGCGTTGTTGGCGCTCTCCCAGTAGCTGTCCGGATCGCCGTCGACCACGTTGGCGCTCCCGTACGACTGGGTCTGGCTGCTCTGCGCGGTCGGTCGACCGCGGGCCAGGTCGGTCTGTGCGGCCGCTTCGGTGGTCACCGTGACCGCGTTCGACGGCGGCGACGAGGTGCCGTCCGGGCCCAGCGCGACGACCGTGAAGGTGTACGCGGTGGCGGGGCTCAGCCCGGTGACGGTGGCCGAGGTGCCGGTGACCGAGGCGACCGTCGTCGTGCCCTGCCGGACCTGGTAGCCGGACAGTACGTCGGCGTCGGTGGCGGCGGACCAGGCCAGCGAAACGCTGGTGGCGGTCCGCCCGGTCACCGCGAGGTTGCCGGGCGCGGTGGGCGGAGTGGATGTGCCGCCGTCCGCGTACGCCTCGACCTGGGAGAGCTGTGCCGCGGGCCAGGCGGTGTTGCCGGTGACCGTGACCCGGACGTGCCGGGCGGAGGTGCCCGGCAGCGTGACGGTGGCGGTGTTGCCGGTGGCCGGGTCGAACCGGAGCCCGGTCGCGGCCAGTAGCGTGCTGAAGGACGACCCGTCGGTGCTGCCCTGCACCGAGATCGTCTGGGTCCGCGCCTCCCACCCCGCGGGTACGGCGAGCACGAGCCGGTTCACCGGGTGCCCGGCGCCCAGGTCGACCTGCCACCACTGGGGGAAGGCGTTGTTCGCGCTCTCCCAGTAGCTGCCCCGGTCGCCGTCGACGGCGTTGCCGGCGACGTACGGCCCGTGCTGGCTGCTCGCCGAGGCCGACCGCCCGGCGGCCAGGTTGCCGCCCGGCGGCGGACCGTCACCGGGGACCGGCGGGGTGGGGCGTACCGGGGTGAGCGGGAGCTGACCCTTGAACATCCGCCCGCCGTCGGCGGTGATCCGCAGGTAGTAGTCGGCCGAGCAGAAGGTGCCGTCCTCGTCGAGCGCGCGGATGCCCACCCCGGCGGGGGTGCTCGCCTGTGTCTCGGCGGTCTTGGCGATCTGGTTGCCCTCGTTGAACTCGTCGAACATCGAGACGTAGAGGCCCTGCGCGCCGAGGCGGGTTAGGTTGTAGAGGTGCCGCCAGTAGAAGTCGCCGTGCCGGCGATGCCCGGCCGAGAGGTCGCCCGGCATGACGCAGGGCTGGTAGTCGATGCCGTGCGCGGCGCAGTCAGCCAGATCGGGCACGTTGACGTTGGTGTGGAACCAGTCCAGGCCGTCGAGGGTGCCGGTGCGGCCCACCATCCACGGCGAGATCATGTCGAAGGCGCGGTAGACCTCGCCGAAGCCCGGGCGGGAGTCGTTGACGCCCTGCCGCCAGTACGTGGGCACCCCTCCGACGACGTAGCAGCCCTGCGCCTTGAACCACTGGACGACGTCCAGGCAGGGCTCGGGCGGGAACGGTCTGCCGTCGTCGTCGAAGCCGAACCCCCACACGCACACCACCGGCCGGCCGTTCTGGCGCGCGTACGCCGGTGAGGCGGTGTGCGCCGACATCTTCGCCGTCCAGTCCTGCTTGATCTGCGACTGCATCGACGTCCAGCCGGTGACGTCGTACATGACGTAGAACTTGCGATCGAACCGCTCGGCGGCGCTGCGGACCTTGACCGCCATGGCGTCGCGGGTCGGCCCCTCGTCGCCGAACGGGTTGAACCGCTGCAGGGCGGCGGTGTCGCAACCGTGCTCCTGCATCCAGCGGAAGTGGGTGTCGACGGTCTGCTGGTCGTACGACGAGAAGAGCCGGGCCGGTCGGCCGTCGCCGAGGTCGGGGTACGCGGTGGGGTAGCCGTGGACGTAGTCCCGCAGATCCGGCCAGGACACGATCGTGGTGTTGGTCGGTGACGGGGGCTGGAAGCGGTCCCGGCTCCAGTGCCACCAGCCGCCGATCGGGGCGCCGTCACCCGGGCAGCTGAACCATCCCTGGTAGCCAACGGTGATCTTGCCGACCACGTCCCCGGGTGGGCTGGCCGCGGCGGCCGGGGCGGGTGCGGCCAGGTCGGAAAGGGCGGCGAGCGCGGATCCCGCCGCCGCGGAGCCGATCAGGGTGCGACGGGTGAGCGCCATGGGTATGGCTCCTTCGCCGGTCAGGGGAATTGACGGCCATCATGCCAGTCGGCGTCATTGCATCGCAATAGTTCGACTTCTGGATGAAAGATCACGGCTACCAGCCTGTAAGAAATAGATGATCAGTGTGTCCGGCCTTCCCTGTCCCGTACTGTCGGAAGCAGGGTCGGTGCGGTGGACCGGGTGACGCGCGTTGACGGTGGCGGGAAGCGAGGCCGAGGCGACCGGGGATGCCGGTCGCCCGCTCTTCGTGGAACTCTTCCTCGACCTGGTCTACGTCTTCGCGCTGGTCTCCCTGACGAAGACCCTGGCCGGCGACGTGAGCTTGACGGGCGTCGCCCGAACGCTGGTGCTGCTCTTCGCGTTCGCGCTGATCTGGTCGTTGACCACCTGGGTGAGCGGCACCTCCGGCCCGGAACGACCGTCGGTTCAGGCGCACATCATCAGCGTGGCGGCGGCGAGCCTGCTGATGGCCGCCGCCGCACCCGGCGCCTTCGGAGATCGCGGCCTGCTCTTCGCCGGCGCCTACAGCTTCATCCACCTCAGCTCGATCGGCTACTCCCTGTTCCACGCACGGGACCCGGCCGGGCCACGACGCGCCCGCAGGATCGCCTTCTGGGACATCCTGGGATCCGCCGGTTGGATCGCCGGCGCCTTGGTCGAGGGCCCGGCAAGGCTGGGGATCTGGGCTCTGGCGATCGCCGTCGAGTACACCGCTGCCGTGCTCGGTTGGCCGGTGCCGCGGCTCGGCCGCTCGAAATCCATGGAATGGCGGCTGGGCGGGGAGCGGGTCCCCGAGCGGTACCGGCAGTTCATCGTGGTCGCGTTCGGGGCCTCCATCCTCACGACCGGTACGACGTTCAGCCAGCACGAACACACGCTGGGCCGTGGCTACGCCCTCGCGGTGGTGTTCACCATCGTGGTGCTGATGTGGCGGATCTACATCTACCGCGCCGGTGAACTGCTGACCGAGGCGATCACCCGGTCGGCGGACCCGGCGCTGCTCACCCGCGCCGCTGCGGTCTGCCACCTGGTGATGGTGGCCGGCATCGTCGGCGTGGCGGTGGCCAGCGACCTCGTCGTGGCGCGGCCGTTCGGCGACACGCCACCGTCGTGGGCCGCCGTCATCCTCGGCGGCCCGGCGTTGTTCCTGATCGGCCGGGGGCTGCTCGACTACACCGTGTTCGGCCGGATCTCCCGCTCCCGGGTGTCAGGGCTGGTGCTGCTGGCCGGCGCGGCGCCGGCCTCGTCCCTGCTGCCGCCGGTCCTGGTCGCGTTGCTCGCCGTGGTCGTCCTAGCCCTGATCGCCGTGGCGAACCTGGTGGCCACTCGGCTGCATCCACGCACGGCGGCTCCGCCGGGGCTCGGCTGAGCGTCGCCTCCCCGTCTTCGCCGGGCCGGGCGGACAGGTCGGACGGCGAGGCTCAACCGGTCGGGACGCCGACCAGCCGTGAGCGGGGAGCCACCGACTCCCCGGCCAGGACGAGCAGCAGGACCAGGTTCGACACCACGAGGACGCCCAGCGGAGGAAGCAGCGCCCCCGCCGGCGCGAGGGCGCCGAGCGCCACGATGCCCAGGGCCCGGGACCAGAGCACCCGGCCGGTCAGCACCGCGTCGAAGAGGCAGCTGCCGAGCAGGAAGAGCGCCGAGCCGCCGAGTATGACGGCCGCCCACGCGGCCGGCGTTCGGCCGAGCGGTTGATCGATCACCAGCGAGAGGCCCGCCGAGGTCAGCAGCACGCCGGCCACCATCACCAGATGGGTGTACGACGTGGCGGTGCCCGGGCGCACCTGCTCCACCGTCGTGAGGCCGGGTGGGGCGAGGAGCTGCCGCACCCGGTGGTAGTAGAGCCGAAGGAGCAGGATCCCGGTGGCGAACGCGACGGCGCAGGCCGCGTAGTCGGGGGCCCGGAGGTCGTTCGCGCTCAGCCCGACGCCGACGGTGAGGATGAGTTCGCCGAGCGCGATGAGGAAGATCTGCTGGTGCCGCTCCGACAGATGCGTCCCGGTGAAGATCTGACTGGCCAGCTCGGTGCGTCCGAGCCGGGGCGTCGGCCAGCCGATCCGGGCCGAGCCGAGATCGACCAGCACCGCGAATCCCCAGAGGACCAGCCGCGGCCACCCCGCCACGAACACCCCGGCCGCCCACGGCGCGGCGGTGACGACGAACCAGAAGAACACCCGGACGCTGCGCGCCTGGATCGAGCGGTTCACCCGGGTGCCCGGAATGAGTACGGCGTCGCGGACCACGTGGATCCCGAAGTACGCCGCGACGAAGAGCCACCCGTCCTCACCGAAGGCCTGGGGGACCGCTATGGCCATGACCAGGGTGCCGAACATGACCAGCAGCACGGTCGCCTGGATGATAGGCAGCTGCGGATTGAACAGGTCGGTGAGCCACGCCGTCAGCACCCAGACCCACCATGCCGCCAGCAGCAGGATCGTCGCCTGGGCGGCGCCCCGCACGGTGAGGTCGCCGACGAACGCGGCGGCGATCCGGGAGAGCATGAAGATGTAGGTGACGTCGAAGAAGAGCTCCAGGAACGTCGGATACCCGGGCTCGCCGCGCCGGCGCAGGATGCGGGGGAGCGGACTGAACGACACCGCGCCTGCCTCCTCTGACGCGCGCCGTGTACGCCGCCACCGGTAAGGGCCACCGACACGGTATCCACCCTGCTTCGGACGGCGGACCCGCGGTGGCGGCCCGTCACCCGTGCGGGACTGGTGATTTCACCGATGCGGCGACGGGTGGGCGCGCTCAAGACTTACGCACGTCGATATTTCCCCCACCGCTAGGGAGCCCGACGTGCCCGTACCCACCACCACCCGTCCCCGTTCCGTCCTGTCCCGCATCGGCCGGGCCGCGATGGCTGCCGTCCTGGTCGCGAGCGGCGCCCTGGTCACGTCGTCCGGCCCGGCCCAGGCCGCCGACAACCCGTACGAGCGAGGCCCGGCCCCTACCGTCGCCCTGCTCGAGGCCGCCCGCGGCCCCTTCAGCACCGCGTCGCAGAGCGTCTCCTCGCTGAGCGTCACCGGCTTCGGCGGCGGTGTCATCTACTACCCGACCGACACCGGCCAGGGCACCTTCGGCGCGATCGCCATCTCGCCCGGTTTCACCGCTGCCTGGTCCAGCATCAGCTGGCTCGGCCCGCGGATCGCCTCGCACGGCTTCGTGGTGATCGGCATCGAGACCAACACCCGGCTCGACCAGCCGGCAAGCCGAGGACAGCAACTGCTCGCCGCGCTCGACTACCTCGTCGAGCGGAGTTCGGTGCGCAGCCGGATCGACGGCAGCCGGCTTGCCGTCGCCGGTCACTCGATGGGCGGCGGCGGCAGCCTGGAGGCGGCCGCGGCACGACCGTCGCTGCAGGCCGCCGTGCCCCTCGCCCCATGGAACCTCGACAAGACCTGGAACACGCTCCAGGTGCCCACGCTGGTCGTCGGCGGTGAGTACGACACCGTCGCCCCGGTCGCCAGCCACTCGATCCCGTTCTACAACAGCATCCCGGCGTCCGCGGAGAAGGCGTACCTGGAGCTCAACGGCGAGAGCCACTTCTTCCCGCAGACGGTGAACACGCCGACCGCCCGGCAGGCGGTGGCCTGGCTGAAGCGGTTCGTCGACAACGACACCCGCTACGAGCAGTTCCTCTGTCCCGGCCCGAGCGGGTTGGCGATCGAGGACTACCGCAACACCTGCCCCAGCGCCTGACGTTCAGTGCGGGGCGGCCACCGCAACGGCCGCCCCGCCCTCCCCGCCGCCCTTGCGCGTCGATCATGAAGTTGTTGCGTGCCGCGGCGGCGTGTCGCGGCAACAACTTCATGATCAGCAGGGGGTCGAGGAGGGCCGGCGTCGATGCGCGGGGTCTGGTCGGAAGGTCCGTGGTGTCGGTACGTCCGGCCGCTGGCGCGCCGGCCGGTTGGGCGATTGGATCGAAACATCGAAAGTATTGACGCGGTAATCGAGAAAAGTACACTGCGAGTGTAAATAACGCCTGCCACGACCCGGGGGATGGGTGATGGAGGAGGGGCTCGCACTGCACCACATCGGGGTGCGCTTCGGCGGCCTCACCGCCCTCGACGACGTCTCGCTGCGGGTGCCGTCCGGCCGGGTGGTGGGGGTCATCGGCCCCAACGGCGCCGGTAAGACCACGCTGTTCAACGTGATCTGCGGCTTCGTCGCTCCGGAGTCGGGATCGATCGCATTGGACGGCCGGTCGCTGCGGCCGCGTCCGCACCGGCTGACCCGGCTCGGCGTCGCCCGGACGTTGCAGGGCACCGGGCTCTTCGCCGGGTTGACCGTCCTGGAGAACGTGATGACCGGCGCCTCGCATACCGCCCGGGCCGGCTTCCTCCCGGCGCTGCTCGGGCTGCCGCGCAGCGACCGCGACGAGGCCCGGCTGCGCCGGGACGCACTCGACGTCCTCGACCGGCTGGGCATCGCGACACACGCTGACGCCGCGCCGGGCACGCTGCCCTTCGCCGTACGCCAGCGGGTCGCCCTGGCCCGGGCGCTCGCCGCCCGGCCCCGGCTGCTCCTGCTCGACGAGCCCGCCGGTGGCCTCGGCGCGGAGGACATCGCCGAGCTGGCGGAGCTGATCCGGCAGTTGCCGCACCGTGACCCCGATCCGTGCGCGGTGCTGCTGGTGGAGCACCACATGGACCTGGTGATGTCGGTCTGCGACGAGCTGGTGGTGCTCGACTTCGGTCGGGTGATCGCCGCCGGCACCCCGGACGAGGTCCGCGACGATCCCGCGGTCACCGACGCCTACCTGGGCGCCACCGTCGACGAGGCGGCGGCATGAGCGAACGTAGTGAGCGAATCGTCTGGCGCAGTGCGGTCGAGTCTCGTGGCGTCGCCGACCGGAGGGAGGCGGCGGCATGAGCGAACGTGGTGACCTGCTGGTGGTGCGGGGTCTCGTGGCGGGCTACGGTGCCGCGCCGGTGCTGCACGCCGTCGACCTGACCGTTCCCGCCGGCACCATCGCGGCGGTGGTCGGTGCCAACGGTGCCGGCAAGACCACCCTGCTGCGCGCGATCTCCGGTGTGCTGTGCCCGCAGGCCGGCCGGGTCGAGCTCGCCGGGGAGGACCTGCGGGGTGTCCCGGTCGAGCGGCTGGTGCATCGCGGCATGGCGCACGTGCCGGAGGGGCGCGGCGTGATCGGCGAGCTCAGCGTCGACGAGAACCTGCGCCTCGGGGGGCTGTGGCGGCGTGACCGGGCCGACGCCGCCCGTGCCCTCGACGAGGTCTACCAGCTCTTCGAGGCGCTGGCCCGGCGCCGGCGGCACCTCGGCCACCAGCTGTCCGGGGGTGAGCGGCAGATGCTCGCGCTCGGCCGGGCGCTGGTCGGTCGGCCCCGCCTGCTGCTGCTCGACGAGCCGTCACTCGGCCTCGCGCCGCGGGTGGTCGCCCGCACCATGGCCCTGCTGCGGCAGTTGCGCGACGGCACCGGGCTCACCGTGTTGCTGGTCGAGCAGAACGTCCGCAGCGCGCTCTCCGTGGCCGACCAGGGCGTGGTGATGTCGCTGGGGCGGGTGGTCACCACCGCATCGGCCGCCGCTCTGCGCGACGACGTCGACCTCCGTCACGCCTACCTCGGTTTCTGACCACCGGGAGGGACAATTTTGGACCGCTTCGTCTTCCTCACCCTGGACGGCCTGTCCCGGGGAGCGGTCTACGCCGCGTTCGCGCTCGCGCTGGTGCTGATCTGGCGGGCCGCACGGGTCGTCAACTTCGCCCAGGGCGCGATGGCTGTCGCCGCCGCGTACGTCGCGTACAGCGTCGCCTCGGCCACCGGCTCGTACTGGCTGGGCTTCGTGGTCGCGCTCCTGGCCGGGCTGCTGCTCGGCGCGATCGTCGACCGGGCCGTGATGCGGTACGTCGACCACACCTCGCCACTGAATCCGGTGATCGTGGCGCTGGGGCTGGTGCTGCTGATCCAGGCCGTCCTCGGGATGATCTACGGCAGCGAGTTCCGGCCCGCCGAGGCGCCCTTCTCGCGTGGCGCGTTCACCGTGGGCGGGCTGGCCGTGCTCTCCCCGTACGACCTGTTCGTCTTCGGCGCGGTCGCGGTGGTGGTCTGCGCACTCGCCTGGATCTTCGCCCGGACGGCGGTCGGCCTGCGGATGCGGGCCGCGGCGTTCGCTCCCGAGGTGTCCCGCCTGCTCGGGGTGAACGTCGGCGGCATGCTCACCCTCGGCTGGGCGCTCGCGTCCGGGGTTGGCGCGCTGGCGGCCATGCTGGTCATCCCGACCGAGCTCGGCCTGCATCCGCACGCGATGGACCTGGTGTTCGTCTCGGCGTTCACCGCGGCGGTGGTCGGCGGGCTGGACAGTCCACCAGGGGCGGTGGTGGGCGGCCTCATCGTCGGCCTGCTGCTCTCCTACGTGAGCGGCTACGCCGGTAGTGACCTCACCCCGCTGGCGGTGCTGGTGCTGCTGCTGGCGGTGCTGCTGGTCCGTCCCGGCGGTCTGTTCGCCCCGGTCGCGGCGAGGCGGGTGTGAGCGCCACGTCGGCGGCGACGCCGCCGCGGGAGCGTACGACCGGTGTGGCCGGCGGGCCGGGTGACCCGCGTCGGCGGGGCAGCACCCTGTTGCGTCACCTCGCCGTCGTGGCGGTGGCCGGGCTGCTGCTGGTCGGGGTGAGCTACGCCGTCGAGCCGTTCCGCAACTTCCAGCTCGCCACCGTGGCGGCGTATCTCTGCGCCACCGCCGGTCTGACCGTGCTCACCGGGCTCAACGGCCAGCTCTCGCTGGGACACGGCGCGCTGATGGCCACCGGCGCCTACACCGTCGCGTTGTGCCAGAACGCGTTCTACGACCGGGGCGTCACCGGCGGTCTGGTGCTGCTCGTCTCGCTGGCCGCGGCGGTCGTCGCCACGGTCGCGGTCGGCGCCGTGGTGGGGGTGGCCGCGGCCCGGTTGCGCGGCCCGTACCTGGCCGGCGTCACTCTCGCGGTCGCGGTCGTGGTGCCGGCGCTCACCGTCACGTTCGACGGCGTCTTCAACGGCGAGCAGGGTTTGTCGGTGCCGGTCGAGCCGCCGCCGCTGGCGCTCGGCGTGTACTTCCCGTACGAGCGGTGGCAGCTCTGGATCGCCGGTGCGGCCACCCTGCTCGCGCTGCTGCTGCTGGCGAACCTGGTGCGCAGCCGGTACGGCCGTACGTTCCGGGCGGTGCGGGACGACGAGGTGGCCGCCCGCCTCGCCGGGATCCACGTCGCCCGCACCCAGGTGCTCGCGTTCGTGGTCAGCGCCGCGACCGCCGGGCTCGGCGGTGCGCTGCTCGCGGTGCTCGCGCAGAGCGTGTCTCCGGGGGCCTTCGGGCTGACCCTGTCGCTCTTCCTGCTCATGGCCGTGGTGATCGGTGGCCTGGGGCGGCTCGCCGGCGCAGTGTGGGGCGCGGTGATGCTCGTCGCCCTGCCCGACCTCAGCCACACGGTGACCGAGCAGCTCACGCTCCCGGCCGCGGCGGCGCAGCGGCTGGAGGGCAACCTCCCGCTGGCGATCTTCGGTATCACCCTGGTCGTGGTCATGCTCGCCGCGCCGGGCGGTGTGCAGGGACTGCTGTCCCGGTTCGGCCGTGCGCTGCTCGCCCGCTGGCGGGCCGGCCGGTCCTGAGTCACCGGTCCGGCCTTCCCTCGGGCCGGGCGCCCCACCCCCACCACGAATCCCCCACCGAGGAAAGGTCGGTGTTCCCCATGCACCGTACGGCGCGACGCGGTCTCGTGATCGCCAGCACCATCGCTCTGCTCATCGCCACGGCCGCCTGCGGCGGCGACGGCGGTTCCGGGTCCAGCCGCGGAAACGTGCCCGGTGTCACCGACACCGAGATCCTGGTCGGCACCCACATGCCGCTCACCGGCCCGGCCGCTGCCGGCTACTCGAAGATCGCTCCGGCGACGAAGGCGTACTTCGACTACGTCAACGCCAACGGCGGGGTGCACGGCCGCAAGATCAATTACAAGATCATGGATGACGGGTACAACCCGGCGAACACCCAGCAGGTGGTGCGCCAGCTGGTCCTCCAGGACAAGGTCTTCGCGATCCTCAACGGGCTCGGCACGCCCACGCACACCGGCGTGCTCGACTTCCTCAAGACCAACCGGGTGCCCGACCTCTTCGTCGCCTCCGGCAGCCGTAGCTGGGACCAGCCGGACAAGTATCCCGGCACGTTCGGCTTCAACCCGGACTACACGGTGGAGGGCAAGATCCTGGCCCAGCACGTGAAGACCACCATGCCCGGACGCAAGGTCTGCTTCCTCGGCCAGGACGACGACTTCGGCCGGGACAGCCTCGCCGGGGTGGAGAAGATCCTCGGCGCCGACGCGGTGGCCGTCAAGCAGACGTACGTCACCAGCAACACGAACGTGGCGCCGCAGATCGGCGCGTTCAAGTCCGCCGGCTGCCAGGTGGTCGTCCTCGCCACCGTGCCCGGCTTCACCGCGTTGTCCATCGGCACCGCGGCCCGCCTCGGCTTCAAGCCGCAGTGGGTCGTCTCGAACGTCGGCGGGGACCACCCGACCCTGGCCAAGCAGCTCGGCGAGGCCGCACCGCTGCTCGAGGGGATGATCGGCGGCAACTACCTGCCGATGCAGAACGACGCCGCCAACCCGTGGATCCAGCTCTTCACCCGGATCAACAAGGAGCACAACGGGAACGCGGAGTTCGACGGCAACGTCGTCTACGGCATGTCCGTCGGCTACCTCTTCGTGCAGGCGTTGCTCGCCGCCGGCAAGGACCTCACCCGGGAGAGCCTGCTCGAGGCGGTGGGCAAGGGCGGCTTCCAGGGCCCGGGCCTGGTCCCGCTGCGCTTCTCGGGGAGCGACCATTCCGGCTACGGCGGGGAGCGGCTGACCCGGGTCAGCGGGGGAGTGCAGAGCTACTTCGGCCCCGCGTACGAGACCGACGAGGCGGACGGGCCGGTGAACGAGTACACCGCGACGCCCGTCCAGCCGCCGGCGAACGGGGTGCCGACCGGCTCCTGACCCGGCGCCGATGGCCGCCGAGCCCGGTCGCGGCACGATCATCCGCCGTGGCCGGGCTCGACCCTGCCCTCAAGTTGGGGTGCGGCCGATCGAGTCGGCTCAGGGTCGTGTCGATGGGTCTCTGGGTGGTTGATCGACCCGGCTTCCTTGATGTCGGGCTGTCCCTGACACGTGGATGCCCCGACTTCATGGAAGTCGAGTCGACCCCCGCCGTTTCCGCCCGCCGCTCCCGCCTAGCGGGTGCCGCGGGGTCGGTCGGGTCGTTGACCAGGGCACGGCAGCGCTCCTAGTATCTGCACTGTGACTGCATATTCTGGTCAGCACTACGGACGGGGTAGTCCGTCGATGTCCGGGCGGCGGCGGTGCAAGTGAAGGCCCCACGCGCGGCACCGTCGGCTTGCCCGGCGGCGGCGAGAGCGGCGTTCGCCGCCGCGACGTCGGACCGGCCGGTGGCGGGCGAGCCCGGCGCACTCCGGGCCGCCCGGCGTCGCGACGCGCCGCCGCCGTGGCCGGTGCCTGTCCCGGGCCGCGGCGATTCGCCGTCGTGGCCCGTGGCGGCGGCGCTGATCACCGCCTGGCTAGACTCGCCGTCGGACAGGCCGCGACGGTGGTGAGGGGGCGCGAGCGGATGAGCGGGGCGGCGGCTCCGGGCCGCGTCGACGGGCGGACGCTGCGCTCCGAGCGCACCCGCGCGGCCATCGTCGAGGCGCACCTCGACCTCATCTCCGAAGGCGACCTGCGGCCGACCGGTGAGCGGATCGCCGAGCGCGCCGGCATCTCGCTGCGTACGCTCTGGACCAACTTCAAGGACATGGAGACCCTCTTCGAGGCCAGCGGCGTCGAGGTGCTCCGCCGGCAGGACGTCGCGTACCGGGCGATCTCGCCGACGCTGCCACTGGCCAAGCGGGTCGATGCGTACTGCCGGCAGCGGGCCCGCCTGCTCCAGCTCATCGCGCCGTCGGCCCGGGCCGCCCAGATGCGCGAGCCGGTGTCCGAGCAGCTGCACCGCAACCGGCTCAAGCACATCGAGCGGGTACGCGACGAGGTCGAGCAGCTCTTCGCGGCCGAGCTGGCGCAGGCCGGCCGGGGTCGCGGGCAGCTGGTCGACGCGATCGTGGCGGCGAGCATGTGGCCGGCCTGGTCCATGCTGCGCGACGGTCTGGGGCTCGGCGTGGACCAGGCTCGGGCGGTCATGACGCGCACGGTGCGGGCGCTGCTGGCGCAGGTCGTCGAGGGTTGACGCCCGAGCGTGCCCGTGGGGTCGCCAGCCCCTTTCCAAGTGTGTATCGATAGGTGACACTCGATGCATGGTGGCTGCATCAACAGTGCAAATAGCTGTGCTGCGTGGCCGGGACGAGGAACGTCGGGCGATCCGGCGACTACTCGGCGGCCTGACCGGCGGCGGGGCGGCCGTCGTGTTCCAGGGCGAGCCGGGCTCCGGGCGTAGCGCCCTCGTCGACTACGCCCACCACCACGCCGGGACGTGTGCCGTCCTCGCCTCGGCCGGCCTCGCCGAGGAGGCGACGCTGCCGTACGCCGGGCTGCAACGCCTCCTCGACCCGGTGCTCGACCGGGCCGGCGACCTGCCCACCGCACAGTCGCGCCTGCTGCGGCGGGTGCTCTCCGGGGCCGGTTGCCCGCCCGAGCGTCAGCTCGCGCTCGGTCTGGCCGTGCTGCGGCTGTTCGCCGTCGTCGCGCGAGATCGTCCACTGCTCTGCACGATGGACGACGTCGACCGGGGTGACCGGTCGACCGCCGAGATCCTCGCCTTCGTTGCCCGGCGGCTGCGGCGGATACCGGTCGCCGTAGTGCTCACCGCGACGTCCGCACCCCCCGGCGGACTGCCGACCTATCGGCTGCGCCCGCTCGACGAGCGAGCCAGCGCCGCTCTCCTCGCCGACCGGCTGCCCGAGCCGCCCGTCGCGCCGGTGACCGCGGCGCTCGCCGTCGCCGCCCGAGGCAACCCGCAGGCCCTGGTCGACCTCGCCGGGGTGCTCACCACCGCGCACTGCCGGGGCGAGGAGCCACCGCCGGCGGCCCCACCGGCCGACGGCGCGCTCGGTCGCGCCTACCGAGCCCGGCTGGACCAACTGCCGCACGACACCCGCCGGGTGCTGCTGCTCGCCGCGCTCCACGAGGACGGGGCGCCGGACGCACTGGTCCGCGCGGCCCGGGTCGGCGGCGCCTCGATCGCCGCGCTCGCCCCGGCCGAGCGGGC
Organism: Micromonospora sp. NPDC005367; assembly: GCF_040606825.1. NCBI lineage: Bacteria > Bacillati > Actinomycetota > Actinomycetes > Micromonosporales > Micromonosporaceae > Micromonospora > Micromonospora sp. NPDC005367. The sequence continues at coordinate 18,313 of NZ_JBEXFP010000076.1, forward strand.
CGGGCTGGTCCGGGTGGAGGCACACCGGGTCACGTTCCCCCACCCGATCGCCCGGGCGGTGATCGCGGCCGCCGCGCCGATCGCCGAACGCCGGGCGGCGCACCTGCGCCTCGCCGGCGTGCTCGACGACCCGGGGCATCGGCTGGACCGGGCGCTGCACCTCGCGGCGGCCGCGGCGGGCCCCGACCCGGCGCTCGCCGGGGAGCTGGAGGCGGCGGCGCTGACCGTCGGCGGCGCTCGGGCGTCGGTGGCGCTGGAGCGGGCCGCCGAACTCGGGGACGACCCCGCCCGCGTCGCGCAGTGGCGGGTGGGCGCGGCCCGGTACGCCTGGACCGCCGGCGAGACCCGGCGGGCGCGGCTGCTGCTCAGCGGCCTACCGGTCGAAGCGGCCGCGCCCGTCGGTACCGGTCCGGCCGAGCCGTTCGCAGCCGGTCCTCCGGCGGGCCCGCTCCCGCCCTCCGCCGACGGCCGGGCCGACCTGCTGCGCGGCGAGGTCGAGCTGCGCTGCGGCCGG
>NZ_JBEXFP010000077.1:0-18582 GCF_040606825.1 Micromonospora sp. NPDC005367
GGGGCACCGGGTGGCGACCGCCGCCGGCCCGGTCCTGGTCGCGGCGTTCGCCGTACCCGGCCTGCGGGCTCTGCCGGGGCGTGGGTCGCCGCCGGTCCGGGTCCGGCTGCGCCGGCTCGCCGACGCGGGGGCCCCGGCGGCCGCCCTGGTCCTCGCCGGTTGGCTGGTGCTGCCCCGGGCCGACGTACCGGCATCCGCCCGGTTCGCCGTGGCGGTGCTGCTGGGTGTGCTCGGCATCGTCGGGCTCACCGCGTTGACCGGGGTGCATCGCCGCCCCGGCGCGGCCGCCTGCCGGGGCGGTGTGGCGCTCACCCTGCTCGGGCTGGTGCTGCTGGCCGTCCTCGACCCGGGTGCGGCGGCATGGTCGCCGCTGCTGGCCGTACCGCCGCTGCTGGTGGGGATGCTGCTCGTCGCCGCCGGCGCGGTCCGGGGGGTGGCTGCCGAGCCGCCGGCCCCGGCCCCGGCCCCGGCCTGGCTCCGGGCGGTGGTGCCCGCGCTGGCGTTGCTGCTGGCCGTGGGTCGGCACCTCGACTCCGGTCTGCCGACGGACCGCACCACCGTGCTGCTCGCCCTGGCGGCGGTACCGCCGCTCGTGCTCCGCGAGCTGTTCCGGGCGGGGGAGGTGCGCACGGACCGTCGTCGCGGTGAGCCGGCCGGGCTCGCCGCGGCCCCGGCCGGCGAGGCGCCGTCGCAGGCCACCGCGGCCGTGCCGGCGACCCTCGTGGCCGCCCCGGTGCCGCCGCCGCCCGACGGGCTCGCCGACGGGCCCGCCCTGCTGCGGGCCCTCACCGTGCTGGGCGGGAACCCGGCACCCGCCGGAGCGTTGCTGGTCGTGGAGCTGCACCTGCCGGACGGCGACACGGCGCCGCTGGCGCTGCGGGCCGACGTGCTCGCCGAGGCGGTGCGGCGCGCACGCACCGTGGTCGGCCGGCGGGACCTGCTCGCGCAGGTGGGTGAGGCCGGGTTCGCGGTCGTCACCGACGCGGGGCCGATGCTGGCGTACGCGCTGGGCGATCGGCTGCTCGCCGCGCTCACCCGCCCCTACCAGCTCGGCGGGGCGGTGCTCCGGGTGCCGGCGAGCATCGGACTGGCCGAGATCAGCGGCGCATCGCGGCAGGACGTGCTACGCCAGGCCGACCTGGCCCGCCGGCGGGCGGTCCAGCTCGGCCGGGACCGGGTCGAGTGGTACGACGCGTTCCTGGAGGAGCAGCTGGTCCGCCGGCTCGATCTGGAACGGGAGCTGCCGGGTGCGGTCGTCCGGGGCGAGCTCGACCTGGTCTACCAGCCGGTGCTGCGGCTCGGCGACCGGCAGCCGGTCGGCACCGAGGCGTTCCTGCGCTGGCGTAGCCCGGTGCTCGGTACGGTGCTCCCCGACGAGCTGTTCCCCGTCGCCGCGGACCTCGACATCGCCGGTGAGCTGGAGTGGTGGGTACTGGACCGGGCGTGCCGGCAGCTCGTCGAGTGGACCGCGATCAGCCGGCAGCTCTGGATGGCCGTCAACGTCACCACGGGGGAGCTGACCACGCCGGACTTCGTGCAGCGTACGGCGGCTGTCCTCGCCGCGTACGGGGTGCCGCCCGAGCAGCTGGTGGTCGAGGTGGCCGAGCCGCGCATCGGCGTCGAGCTGTCCACGGTGGTCGCCCGGCTGGCGGGTCTGCGTTCCGTCGGCGTGCGTACCGCCCTGGACGACTTCCGCGCCGAGCACGCCTCGCTGGCGCAGTTGCGGCGGCTCCCCATCGACCTGCTGAAGGTAGGTGCGCCCCTGGTCGATCCCGCGCCCGACACTCAGCGTCCGCTGATCGACGTGGTGGTGAACGTCGGCGACCGGCTCGGGCTCGAGGTCGTGGCGGAGGACCTGGAGTCGACTGCCCAGGTGCAGGGCGCGCGGCGGGCGGGCTGCCGGTACGGGCAGGGCTTCGCGCTCGCCCGGCCCGCGACGGCGGAACGGGTCGAGGCGTACTTCGAGCAGTTCCCGTCCGCGTCCCGGTGACGGGCGCGGCCGTACCCTGGACCGCCCAGGGATCATGGAAAGCGCGGTGAGATCGTGAGCCAACAACCGCTGCACGAAGGCTGGACGCTGCGGGCCGTACCGGGGCCGCAGGTGCCGTCGGAGGTCGCCGACCGGGAGATCCCGGCGACGGTGCCCGGCTGCGTACACACCGACCTGCTCGACGCCGGACTGATCGCCGACCCGTTCCTCGACGACAACGAGCGCACGTTGACGTGGATCGGGCGTACCGACTGGGTCTACGAGACCACCTTCCGGCACGAGCCGGACGGCGAGGACCGCATCGACCTGGTCTGCGCCGGCCTCGACACGGTCGCCACGCTGAGCGTCAACGGTGTGGAGGTCGGCCACACCGAGAACATGCATCGCGGCTACCGCTTCGACGTCCGGTCGCTGCTTCGGGCCGGCGACAACACCCTCGCCGTACGGTTCGACTCCGCCTACCGGTACGCGCGGGCGCACCAGGACCGGCTCGGCGACCGGCCGAACGCCTACCCGGAGCCGTTCCACTTCATCCGGAAGATGGCCTGCAACTTCGGTTGGGACTGGGGGCCGACCCTGGTCACCGCGGGCATCTGGCAGGAGATCGGGTTGCACGCCTGGTCGACGGCGCGGCTGGCGACCGTACGACCGTTGGTGACCCTCGACGGCGCCGACGGCCGGGTCGAGGTGCACGTCGAGGTCGAGCGGGCCGGTGACGATCCGCTGACCGTACGCGCCGAGGTGGCCGGCGTGGCGGCCGAGGCGACGATCCCCGCGGGGCAACGCACGGCGGTGCTCACCCTCACCGTCGGCGAGCCGGCCCGCTGGTGGCCCCGTGGATACGGCGAGCAGCCCAGATACCCGCTGACGGTGACCCTGCTCGGCCCGGCCGGCTCCACTCTGGACACCTGGTCCCGACGGATCGGCTTTCGTGCGGTGCGGCTGGACACCGCGCCGGACGCCCACGGCTCCGCGTTCACGCTGCACGTCAACGACGTTCCGGTCTTCGTACGTGGGGTCAACTGGATCCCCGACGACCCGTTCCCGACCCGGATCACCCGCGGCCGGCTCGCCGAGCGCTTCACCCAGGCTGTCGACGCGAACGTCAACCTGCTGCGCGTGTGGGGTGGCGGCCGGTACGAGTCGGCCGACTTCTACGACCTCGCCGACGAGTTGGGGCTGCTGGTGCAGCAGGACTTCCTCTTCGCATGCGCCGCGTACCCGGAGGAGGAGCCGTTCCGCACCGAGGTCGAGGCGGAGGCGCGGGAGCAGGTCACCCGGCTGGCCGGGCATCCGTCGCTGGTGCTGTGGACCGGCAACAACGAGAACAACTGGGGCTGGCACGACTGGGACTGGCAGGAGCCGCTCGCCGGGCGCACCTGGGGGCGGGGTTACTACCTGGAGCTGCTGCCCGGCGTGGTGGCCGAGCTGGACCCGACCCGGCCGTACTGGCCGGGCAGCCCGTGGTCCGGCCGGGAAGACCTGCACCCGAACGATCCGTCGCACGGCACCACGCACATCTGGGACGTCTGGAACACCGACGACTACACGAAGTACCGCGCCTACACGCCGCGTTTCGTGGCCGAGTTCGGCTACCAGGCGCCGCCCACGTACGCCACGCTGCGCCGCGCGCTCTCCGACGAGCCGCTCGCTTCCGACTCGCCGGGCATGGCGCACCACCAGAAGGCGGCCGGTGGGGACGCCAAGCTTCAGCGCGGCCTGGACGCGCACCTGCCGGTGCCCCGCGACTTCGACGACTGGCACTTCCTGACCCAGCTCAACCAGGCGCGCGCGATCCAACTCGGCGTCGAACACTTCCGGTCGCTGCGTCCGGTCTGCATGGGCACGATCGTCTGGCAGCTCAACGACTGCTGGCCGGTCACCTCCTGGTCGGCTGTCGACGGTGACGGCCGGCGCAAGCCGCTCTGGTACGCGCTGCGCCGCGCGTACGCCGATCGGCTGCTCACCGTGCAGCCTCGCGACGGTGGTCTGGTCCTGGTCGCGGTCAACGACGGCGGTATTCCGTGGCGGGCCACCGCGTCGGTGGACCGGGTGGGCCTGGCCGGCGAGCCGCGGGCGAAGGCGACGGTGGAACTGGACGTCCCGGCGTACGGCACGGTGACGCTGGCGGTGCCGGCGGAGCTGGCGCGGCCGGAGCACGCCCGGCGGGAACTGCTCGTCGCCGACGCGGGAGCGGGCGTCGAGCGGGCGTTCTGGTTCTTCGCGGAGGACCGGGAGATCGAGTGGCCGGCGGCGCGGTGGGACGCGGTGGTCGAGCCGGTCGAGGGCGGTCAGCGGGTGCGGGTCACCGCCGGCACGGTGCTGCGTGACCTCACCCTCTTCCCGGACCGTCTCGACGCCGCGGCGAGCGTGGACGAGGCCCTGGTCACCCTCTTGCCGGGTGAGTCGGCGACGTTCCTCGTGCGTGCTCCGCACGCGCTGGACCCGGCGGCCCTGACGGGTCGGCCGGTGCTGCGCTGCGTGAACGACAGCTGAGCGCGGGGCCCCTCCGGCGAACCGAGCTGGAGGGGCCCGATCGGCATCGTCGACTTGAAGACTTTCGCAACTGCTAAAGTCTTCAGGGTCGTCGGAGGAGGGTGTGATGTCGGTACCGCTGTACCAGGCAAAGGCGGAGCTGTTCCGTACGCTCGGGCACCCGGTGCGGATCCGGGTGCTGGAGCTGCTCCAGGACGGCCCGAAGGCGGTACGCGACCTGCTGGCCGCGATCGACGTCGAGGCGTCCAACCTCTCCCAGCAGCTCGCCGTGCTGCGCCGGGCCGGCATGGTCAGCACCTGGCGGGACGGCCCGCTCGTCATGTACGCGCTCAGCACCCCCGACGTCGCCGACCTGCTCGCCGCCGGGCGACGCATCCTCGGCGCCGTCCTCACCGACCGGGACGCACTCCTCGACGAGCTGCGCACCGACCGGCCCGCCCGGTGAGCGGCGCGGTCCTGACGATCCGCGATCGCCTCCTCGGTCTGCTCCCACGACGCGCCGACTGGGCGGCGGCCCGGCGCTCGCCCGGCCGCGATCTGCTCGCCGGATTGACCGTGGCGGTGGTGGCCCTCCCGCTCGCCCTGGCCTTCGGGGTCACCTCCGGCCTCGGCGCGGAGGCCGGGCTCGTCACCGCAGTGATCGCCGGAGCCGTGGCGGCAATCTTCGGTGGTTCCAACCTCCAGGTCTCCGGCCCCACCGGAGCGATGACCGTGGTCCTGGTGCCGGTGGTGCAGCGCTTCGGCGCGACCGGTGTGCTGATGGTCGGTCTGCTCGCCGGCCTCGTGCTGATCGTGCTGGCCGTGGCCCGGCTCGGCCGGTACGTGCGCTACCTCCCGGTGCCTGTGATCGAGGGTTTCACCGCCGGCATCGCCGTGGTGATCGCGTTGCAGCAGGTGCCGGCGGCGCTCGGCGTGGCCGACGCGCACGGCGAGCGGGTGTGGGCAGTCGCCGCCGACGCGGTGGCCCGCTTCGCCGACCGACCGCACCCGATCCCGCTCCTCGTGGCGCTCGGCGTCGCCGCCGTGATGCTGGTCGGTGCCCGGTGGCGGCCCGGCTGGCCGTTCTCCCTCGTCGCCGTCGCCGCTGCCACCGGGCTGGCTGAGCTCCTGCCGGTCGACCTGGCCCGGATCGGTGCCCTGCCCAGCGGACTGCCCGCACCCTCGCTGGACTTCTTCGACCTGGGCGCCGTCGGGATGCTGCTGCCCTCCGCGCTCGCGGTGGCGGCGCTGGCCGCGCTGGAGAGCCTGCTCAGCGCGACGGTGGCCGACGGGATGACCGTCGCTGAGCGGCACGACCCGGACCGGGAGCTGTTCGGCCAGGGCCTGGCCAACCTGGCCTCCCCGCTGTTCGGCGGGATACCGGCCACCGCCGCGATCGCTCGTACCGCCGTGAACGTGCGGGCCGGCGCCCGCTCGAAACTCGCGGCCCTCACGCACGCCGTCGCGCTGGCCGTGATCGTGCTGGCCGTCTCGCCGGTGGTGGGGCGGATCCCGCTCGCGGCGCTGGCCGGCGTCCTGCTCGCCACCACCGTCCGGATGGTCGAGGCCGGCTCGCTGCGGGCGCTGGCGAGGGCGACCCGCGGCGACGCGCTGGTGCTCGTGCTCACCTTCGCGGTGACGGTGGCGCTCGACCTGGTCACCGCCGTCGCCGTCGGGGTGGGCATGGCGGTCCTCATCGCGCTGCGCGCGGTGGCTCGTACGGCCCGCGTGGAGCAGGTGCCACTCGACCGGGGCGAGCACAGCGACGAGGAGCACGCGCTGCTCGCCGATCACATCGTGGCGTACCGGCTGGACGGCCCGCTCTTCTTCGCCGCGGCGCACAACTTCCTGCTCCAGCTCTCCGACGTGGCCGACGTCCGCGTGGTCATCCTGCGGATGTCCCGGGTGTCCACCATCGACGCCACCGGCGCGCAGGTCCTCGGCGATGCCGTCCTACGACTGCAACGCCGCGGGATCACGGTGCTGCTCTCCGGCATCGCGCCCGGCCACGAGCAGGTGCTCACCACTCTCGGCGTCGCCGAGCAGCTACGACGCGACGGCCTGGTCTTCCCGGACACACCGAGCGCGATCCGGCAGGCCCGGACCATCGCGCTCGGCGGGCTCCAGCAGTCCGCGCCCGCCGTCGCTCACTGAGCCCGGCTCGGGACCTCGTGACGGCTGTCGCAGTGGTCGGGATCCGGGTGGACCTGCTGATTCGGGCCCCCCTGCCACCCGGTGTGACGGCAGGGGCCGGGCCGGTCTACTCCGGCACGCGGCGGTACGCGCCGTCGCTGGCCGAGGTGGCCATCGAGGCGTACGCCCGCAGCGCGGCCGAGACGGGCCGCTGCCGATCGGTGGGCGTGTACGGGCGGTCGCGCTTCTCCTCGGCGACCCGGCGGGCCTGGAGCACGTCCTCCGGCACGTTCAACTCGATCGAGCGGCCCGGGATGTCGATCACCACCTCGTCGCCGTCGCGGACCAGCGCGATCAGACCGCCGGAGGCCGCCTCGGGAGAGACGTGCCCGATGGAGAGCCCGGAGGTGCCGCCGGAGAACCGGCCGTCGGTGAGCAGCGCGCAGGCCCGGCCCAGCCCCCGACCCTTGAGGAACGAGGTGGGGTAGAGCATCTCCTGCATGCCGGGGCCGCCCTTCGGGCCCTCGTACCGGATCACGACGACGTCGCCCGCGACGATGCCCTTGTTGAGGATGGCCTCGACGGCGTCGTCCTGCGACTCGAACACCTTCGCGGGGCCGCGGAAGGTCAGGCACTCCTCGGGCACACCGGCGGTCTTCACCACACAGCCGTCCGGCGCGAGGTTGCCGTGCAGGATGGCCAGCCCGCCGTCGGCCGAGTACGCGTGCGCCACCTCCCGGATGCAGCCGCCGGCCGCGTCGGTGTCCAGGGACGACCAACGGTTGGTGGTGGAGAACGGTTCGGTGGTGCGGACTCCGCCCGGTGCGGCGTGGAACAGTTCCACCGCCTCCGGCCGGGCCGAGCCGCCCCGGACGTCCCATTCGGCGAGCCACTGCTCGAGCGAGGGGGAGTGCACGGAGTGCACGTCCCGGTGGAGCAGACCACCCCGGTCCAGCTCGCCGAGGATCGCCGGAATCCCGCCGGCGCGGTGCACGTCCTCCATGTGGTACTGGGGCGAGTTCGGGGCGACCTTCGCCAGGCAGGGAACCCGGCGGGAGATGGCGTCGATGTCGGCGACGCCGAAGTCGAGCTCGGCCTCCCGGGCCGCGGCGAGCAGGTGCAGCACCGTGTTCGTCGAGCCGCCCATCGCCACGTCGAGCGCGACCGCGTTCTCGAACGCCGGCCGGGAGGCGATCGAGCGGGGCAGCACCGAGGCGTCGTCCTGCTCGTACCAGCGCTTGGCGATCTCGACGACCGTACGTCCCGCGTCCACGAAGAGCGACCGGCGTGCGGCGTGGGTCGCCAGCGTCGAGCCGTTGCCGGGCAGCGCGAGCCCGATGGCCTCGGTGAGGCAGTTCATCGAGTTGGCGGTGAACATGCCGGAGCAGGAGCCGCAGGTCGGGCAGGCCGAGCGTTCGATGGCGCCGAGCTGGTCGTCGGTGACCGCCTCGTTCGACGAGGCGATCATCGCGTCGATGAGGTCGATCTTGCTGTGCACGATCCCCTCGATCGCCACCGTCTTGCCGGCCTCCATCGGCCCGCCGGACACGAACACGGTGGGGATGTTGAGCCGGAGCGCCGCGAGCAGCATGCCGGGGGTGATCTTGTCGCAGTTCGAGATGCAGACCAGGGCGTCCGCGCAGTGCGCGTTGACCATGTACTCCACCGCGTCGGCGATGAGCTCCCGGCTGGGCAGCGAGTAGAGCATGCCGCCGTGTCCCATCGCGATGCCGTCGTCGACCGCGATGGTGTTGAACTCCCGTCCCACACCACCGGCCTCGGCCACCGCGTCGGCGACCAGGCCGCCGAGCTCCTTGAGGTGTACGTGGCCCGGTACGAACTGGGTGAAACTGTTGGCGATGGCGACGATCGGCTTGCCGAAGTCGTCGTCGGTCATCCCGGTGGCCCGCCAGAGGGCCCGGGCGCCGGCCATCGTCCGACCGTGCGTGGAGGTCTTCGACCGCAGCTCAGGCATACGTACCAGTCTGGCACCGGGCCGGCGAAGGCCCCCGCCCGCGTGCGCCGTGTCCCAACAGATGCACATCTGGGACCCCACGGAGAGCGCTCATCCGGCAAAGTAACCGCGTGCAGCTTCCCCCGGGCCTGGCCGTCCCCGCGGCGTCGAGCTGGCTGGTCGCCGCCTCGGCGACCGCGCTGCTCACGGTCGGTCTCCGGCGGCGTACCGGCCCGCACCGGCCGGCGCTCGTGCTGCTCGGGGTGGCCGCCGGGATCGCCCTGGTCGGCCTCGTGAGCGGGCTCGGCGCGGCGCTCGCCGCGGCGCCGCACTGGGCGCAGGAGCAGGGGCAGCGCACCGGCTGGACGCTCGTCGTCTCGGTCGCCACGGCCACGAGCGGGCTGATCTTCCTGGTCGGGCTGTTCCGGCTGCCCGGGGTGGTGACCTCCCCGGTGGTGACACTGCGGCTCGTCCTCGACGGGCTGATGATGGCCGCCGCCGTCTGGTTCGTCGGCTGGGTGCTCGTCAGCGAGCCGACCCGGCTGCTCGGCGACGCCACCCCGACGGGCTGTGCCCCGGTTCTGCTCGCCACGGCGGCTGCGGCGTTGACCGCCGGGATCGGCCCGGTCGCCGTCTGCCGGGGCGTCGCCACCCGCGCGCCCCTGGCCGTCCTCGCCGCGGCCATCGCCACCGTGACCGCTGGCGGGCTCGGCGTCGCCGTCGGGCTCTGCCAGTCCGGGCAGGGGATGGTGCTGACCGGTGCTGGGCTGTCGTCGGTCGGTCTGCTCGCCGTGGCGCTGTCGGCGCTGCGGGTCGATCCCCGGGATCGGGTCGAGCCGGACGGCACCGACCGCAGCGGTGAGAACGCGTTCATCCCGATGTTCGCCATGACCGTGTCGGCGACCTATCACCTCGTCCAGGGCGGCCGGTTCACACCGCTCACCGTCGGGGTCTGCGCCGTCGAGGGATTCGCGCTGGTGGCCCGCCAGTACCTGGCGGTCCGGGACGTGCGGGCGTACGCGGAGCGGCTGGCCGAGCGTGAGGCGCACTTCCGCGAGCTGGCGCACACCGACGCGTTGACCGGGCTCGCCAACCGGCGTGGGCTGCTGCGCGCGGTGCACCGCCGGGTCGCGGCGGGCGATCCGTGCGTGCTGCTCGGCCTCGACCTCGACGGCTTCAAGCACGTCAACGACATGCGTGGGCACGACGTGGGTGACGCGGTGCTCGCCGAGGTGGGGCGCCGGCTGCGGGACACCCTCGGCCCGGGCGACGTGGCGGCCCGGTTGGGCGGTGACGAGTTCGCGATACTGCTGCCCGGCCGCGCCGAGGAGGCCGACCGGGTCGCCGAGCGGCTGCTGGCGGTGCTCGGCCGGGCGTACCAGCAGACGGGCGGGCCGCTCTTCCTGTCGGTCAGCATCGGGGTGGCCGGTTGGGACGGCGAGCCCGACGTGGAGTTGTTGCTGCGCCACGCCGATCTGGCGCTGCGTTACGCCAAGCAGCGCGGGAAGAGCCGGATCGAGCGCTACGACGTCGCGTACGACCAGCTGCTGCGTCGCCGGACGACGCTGGAGCACGAGCTGCGCGGGGCGATCGAGCGCGACGAGCTGCGGCTGGTCTTCCAACCGGTCGCCTCGCTGCCGTCGGTACGCCCGGTCGGCGCCGAGGCGCTGCTGCGCTGGCGTCACCCGGAGCTGGGCAACGTCCGCCCGGACGAGTTCATCCCGCTCGCCGAGGAGTGCGGCATGATCGCCAAGCTCGGCGCGTGGGTGCTCAACCAGGCCTGCCATCAGCTGTCCCGCTGGCTCGCCGACGGGCACGACGTGTGGGTCTCGGTGAACGTGTCGCCCCGTGAGCTGCACGACCCGGAGTACGTGGTGCTGGTCGCCGACGCGTTGCGCCGGCACGGTGTCCCGCCGCAGCGCCTGGTGCTGGAGGTGACCGAACACGCGGTCGCCACGGACCTCGACGAGCTGATCCGGCGGCTGACCGCGTTGCGCCGGACCGGGGTGCGGATCGCCCTGGACGACTTCGGCGCCGGTTACTCCTCGCTGGGGCAGCTGCGCCGGCTGCCGATCGACATCCTCAAGATCGACCATGGCCTGGTGGCCGAGCACGAGCCGGTCCGCCCGCAGGGGCAGGACGGGCCGGCCTTCGCCCCGATGGTCGACATCGTGATGCGCCTCGGCCACCAGCTCGGCCTGGAGGTCATCGCCGAGGGGGTCACCACGCCCACCGAACTGGCCGCGGTGGTCGCCGCGGGCTGCCGGTTCGGCCAGGGCGCGCTCTGCGGCTGGGGCGTACCGGCCGAGCACCTGGAGGCGATGCTCGAGGCGGCCACCTCGCCGGGTGCGAGGCCGGCGGGCCCCTCGTCGGGCGCCCGGTCGCCGGGTCACGCCGGCGGCGGAGTGGACGCCGGTCCTCGGCCACCGACGCCGCCTCCGCCGCGCCTTCCGCAGCGGGCGTCCGAGCAGCTCACGCCGGGCGTCACGGGCGCGCCGCGGGCAGACGCGCCGACACCGGTGAACCAACATGTGGGATCAGTTGACTCATCGCGTGAGATGCGTCAGGCTTGAGCGCATGTCGTCTCACTGGTCGCTGCGAGTACTTATCTGAGCGCACTCTCCCTGATCGAGAGTGCGCTGGCCCCGTGCATCTGCACGAGGGCCGTTTTTATTGCCGTCGGACCCGATCGACGGGCCCGCCCGCGTTCCATCCGCAACACCTGCCGCGCCCACTCCAGCCGAAGGCCCGAACCGCCATGACGAGACCCACGCCAGAGACACTCGCCCACTCCGCACGTCGAGCCCGCGCGGCCGCCGCTTCGGCGACCGACGCCGAACCCGCCTCCCGGGCCGCCGCCGTTCCGGTGGTACGGACATCCGCCCCGGCCCAGGTCTCCGGAGCCGGCTCGCTTGTGCGGTCGCTAGAGGCGCTCGGCGTCGACGTCGTCTTCGGTATCCCGGGCGGCGCGATCCTGCCGGCGTACGACCCGCTCTACGACTCCACCGTCCGGCACATCCTCGTTCGTCACGAGCAGGGCGCCGGGCACGCGGCCACCGGCTACGCGCAGGCGACCGGTCGGGTCGGGGTCTGCATGGCCACCTCCGGTCCGGGCGCGACCAACCTGGTCACGCCGATCGCCGACGCGTACATGGACTCGGTGCCGATGGTCGCCATCACCGGCCAGGTCGCCAGTCCGGCGATCGGCACGGACGCCTTCCAGGAGGCGGACATCCAGGGCATCACCCTGCCGATCACCAAGCACAACTTCCTGGTGCAGGACGCCGCCGAGATCCCGCAGGTGCTGGCCGAGGCGTTCCACCTGGCGAGCACGGGCCGACCCGGCCCGGTGCTGGTCGACATCCCGAAGGACGTGCTCCAGGCCAGCACCACGTTCACCTGGCCGCCGACGCTCGACCTGCCCGGGTACCGGCCGACCCTGCACCCGCACGGCAAGCAGATCCGCGAGGCGGCCCGGCTGCTGGCGAACGCTCGCCGGCCGGTGCTCTACGTCGGTGGCGGAGTGCTCAAGGCCGGTGCCACCGACGGGCTGCGGCAGCTCGCCGAGCTGACCGGCGTCCCGGTGGTGACCACGCTGATGGCGCTCGGCGCGTTCCCCGACTCGCACCCGCAGCACCTGGGCATGCCCGGCATGCACGGCACGGTCGCCGCGGTCTACGGGTTGCAGAAGGCCGACCTGATCGTGGCGCTCGGTGCCCGCTTCGACGACCGGGTCACCGGTCGGGTGGACTCGTTCGCGCCGGACGCCACCGTCGTGCACGCCGACATCGATCCGGCGGAGATCGGCAAGAACCGGCACGCGGACGTGCCGATCGTCGGCGACGCGCGGCACGTGATCGACGAGCTGATCGTCGCGGTCACCGCCGAGCGGGCGGCCGGCCACACGACGGCCCTCGACGACTGGTGGAACCAGCTCGACGACCTGCGCAAGCGTTACCCGCTGGGGTACGACGAGCCGGCCGACGGCACGCTCTCGCCGCAGTACGTGATCGAGCGGCTCGGCGAGATCGTCGGCCACGACGCGATCTACGTCGCCGGTGTCGGCCAACACCAGATGTGGGCCTCGCAGTTCATCTCGTACGAGAAGCCGTACACCTGGTTGAACTCCGGCGGCCTCGGCACGATGGGCTACGCGGTGCCGGCGGCGATGGGCGCGAAGGTCGGCAAGCCGGACACGGTGGTGTGGGCGATCGACGGCGACGGCTGCTTCCAGATGACCAACCAGGAGCTGGCTACCTGCGCCCTGGAGGGCATCCCGGTCAAGATCGCCGTGATCAACAACGGCAATCTCGGGATGGTCCGCCAGTGGCAGACGCTCTTCTATGGAGAGCGTTACTCGAACACCGACCTCGGCACGCACAAGCACCGCATCCCCGACTTCGTGAAGCTGGCCGAGGCGCTCGGCTGTGTCGGCCTGCGTTGTGAGACCGCCGAGGACGTGGACAAGACCATCGCGGCCGCCATGGAGATCAACGACGCGCCCGTGGTCATCGACTTCGTGGTCGGCAAGGACGCGATGGTGTGGCCGATGGTCGCCGCCGGCACGAGTAACGACGAGATCATGTTCGCCCGTGGCGTCCGCCCGGTCTTCGACGAGGATGACATCTGACATGAGTGAGCGAAGCGAGGTCACGGCATGACGACGCACACGCTGAGCGTGCTCGTGGAGAACAAGCCGGGCGTCCTGGCCCGGGTGTCGGGGCTCTTCTCCCGGCGCGGGTTCAACATCGACAGCCTGGCGGTCGGTGAGACCGAGAACCCGGACGTCTCCCGGATCACCATCGTGGTCAACGCGGACTCGTCCCCGCTGGAGCAGGTCACCAAGCAGCTCAACAAGCTGGTCAACGTGCTCAAGATCGTGGAGCTCGACCCGCAGGTCTCGGTGGCCCGGGAGTTGCTGCTGGTCAAGGTCCGCGCGGACCGGACGGTCCGCGGGCAGGTGCTGGACACGGTGAACCTCTTCCGGGCCCGGGTGGTCGACGTGGCGGCGGACACGCTGACGATCGAGGCCACCGGTACCCCGGACAAGCTGGACGCGCTGCTGCGCGACCTCGAACCCTTCGGCATCAAGGAGATGGTGCAGTCCGGACTGGTGGCGATCGGGCGTGGTTCCCGGTCCATCACCGCCGGCCCGGCCCTGCGCGCCGCCTGACCAACCTGCGGGTCGGCACCGGTGCCGACCCTGCGGGCTGCCTGACACATCCGCACAATCACGACGGGCCGCCCGGGCCGCCGTACGAAAGGGAAAGTTCCATGAGTGTTGAGGTGTACTACGACGACGACGCCGACCTGGGCCTGATCCAGGCCAAGAAGGTCGCCGTCCTCGGCTACGGCAGCCAGGGCCACGCGCACGCGCTGTCGCTGCGCGACTCGGGTGTCGACGTCGTGATCGGTCTGCCGGCGGGCTCGAAGAGCCGGCCGAAGGCCGAGGAGCAGGGCCTGCGGGTCCTCACCCCGGCCGAGGCGGCTGCCGAGGCCGACGTGATCATGGTGCTCGCGCCGGACACCGTGCAGCGCAGCCTGTACGCCGAGGCGATCGCCCCGAACCTGGCTCCGGGCAAGGCGCTGCTGTTCGGCCACGGCTTCAACATCCGGTACGGCTTCATCGAGCCGCCGGCCGACGTCGACGTGGCGATGGTCGCCCCGAAGGGGCCGGGTCACCTGGTCCGCCGCCAGTACGTCGACGGCAAGGGCGTGCCGGTGCTGGTCGCCGTCGAGCAGGACGCCTCCGGTGGGGCGTTCGCCCTGGCGCTGGCGTACGCCAAGGCCATCGGCGGTACCCGTGCCGGGGCCATCCGGACCACCTTCACCGAGGAGACCGAGACCGACCTCTTCGGTGAGCAGGCGGTGCTCTGCGGCGGCGCGACCGCGCTGGTGCAGAGCGGGTTCGAGGTGCTCACCGAGGCCGGCTACGCGCCCGAGATCGCCTACTTCGAGTGCCTGCACGAGCTGAAGCTCATCGTCGACCTGATGTACGAGGGTGGCATCGAGCGGATGCGCTACAGCGTCTCCGACACCGCAGAGTACGGCGACTACTCCCGTGGCCCGCGCGTCGTCGACAGCCGGGTCAAGGACGAGATGCGCAAGATCCTCTCCGAGATCCAGTCCGGCGAGTTCGCCCGCGAGTGGATCGCCGAGGACGACGCGGGCCGCCCGAACTTCGTCAAGTGGCGGGCCGAGGGCGCGGCGCACCCGATCGAGGAGACCGGGCGGAAGCTGCGCGGCATGATGAGCTGGGTCGACCGGCCGATCACCGAGACCGCCTGAGTTCTCTCGTCGGCCGCCCGGGACGTTGGCCCGGACGGCTCATCGGCGGCCCCGACGTGGCGCTCTCCCCGGTGCCGCGCCGGGGCCGCCGCCTTTTGCCGGCGCGACCTCGAAAGGGCGGGGCGCCGCCCCGACCCGCCGCCACGCTCCCCGCCCGGCGGTGACGTCGCCGCGAGCGGCGGGCGACAGGTGAACGGAGATCAGCTCCGCGACGAAACCGTGTGAGGGCGCTCACCTCAATGTCCCGGACACGCCGGGCAGTGCGCCCCCTACCATCGCTGTTAGGTGCGCGAAGCCGGCACCTGACGGCCACGATCCGGTTCGGCGCAGGGCGCAGTGCGGCGTCCGACAACCCGGCCGACCGCTCTGACTACAGCTACGAGGACCGATGAATCCTGTCGTACTGATCGCCGAAGAACTCGCCCCCGCCGCCATCGAGGTGCTCGCGCACGACTTCGACGTCCGCCACGTCGACGGCACCGACCGCTCCGCGCTGCTCTCCGCCCTCGCCGACGCCGACGCCGTCATCGTGCGCAGCGCCACCCAGATCGACGCCGAGGCGATCGCCGCCGCGCCGCGGCTCAAGGTGGTCGCCCGCGCCGGCGTGGGTCTGGACAACGTCGAGGTGCCGGCCGCCACCGCGCGAGGCGTCATGGTCGTCAACGCGCCCACCTCCAACATCGTCTCCGCCGCCGAGCAGGCCGTCGCACTGCTGCTCGCCGTCGCCCGCAACACCGCGAGCGCCAGCGCCGCGCTGAAGGCGGGGGAGTGGAAGCGGTCGAAGTACACCGGTGTCGAGATCCAGGGCAAGACCGTCGGCGTGGTCGGCCTCGGCCGCATCGGCGTGCTCTTCGCGTCTCGGATCGCCGCCTTCGGTACCCGGCTCATCGCGTACGACCCGTACATCCAGCCGGCTCGCGCCGCGCAGCTCGGCGTCCGCCTGGTCGGCCTGGAGGAGCTGCTGCGGGAGAGCGACTTCATCTCCATCCACCTGCCGAAGACTCCCGAGACGGTCGGTCTGATCGGTGAGAAGGAGCTGGCCATCGTCAAGCCGGGCGTGCGCATCGTCAACGCCGCCCGCGGTGGTCTCGTCGACGAGCAGGCCCTCGCCGACGCGATCGCCGAGGGGCGGGTCGGCGGCGCGGGTGTGGACGTCTACTCGAAGGAGCCGTGCACCTCGTCGCCGCTGTTCGCGTTCGACAACGTGGTCGCCACCCCGCACCTGGGCGCGTCCACCCACGAGGCGCAGGACAAGGCCGGCCTGGCCGTGGCGAAGAGCGTGAAGCTGGCGCTGCAGGGCGAGTTCGTGCCGGACGCGGTGAACGTGCAGGCCGGTGGCGTGGTCGCCGAGGACGTACGCCCGTTGCTGCCGCTGGCCGAGAAGCTCGGCCGGGCGTTCACCGCGGTCGCCGGCGGGATCGCCGCCAGCGTGACCGTCGAGGTACGCGGTGAGGTCGTCGATCACGACGTCTCGGTGCTCAAGCTCGCCGCCACCAAGGGGCTGTTCAGCTCGGTGGTCGAGGAGCAGGTGACCTACGTCAACGCCCCGCACCTGGCCGCCGAGCGTGGCGTCGAGGTCACCCTGGCCACCCAGGACGAGACGGCCGAGCACCCGAACCTCGTCACCGTTCGCGGCGCCCTGCCGGACGGCCGGACGGTCAGCGTCTCCGGGACGGTGACCAGCGCCGGCGCCCGGGACGTCATCAAGCTGACCGAGGTGGACGGTTTCGCCGTGGAGATCGGCGCGGAGGGCATTCTGGTCTTCCTCCGCTACGCCGACCGGCCCGGCGTGGTCGGCACCGTGGGTACCCTGCTCGGCGAGGCCGGCGTCAACATCGCCGCGATGCAGGTGGCGCGTCGCGAGGCCGGTGGCGAGACGCTGATGTCGCTCACCGTCGACCAGGCGCTCGGCGCCGACCTGCTCACCTCCGCCGCCGAGTCGATCGGCGCGACCGCGGCGAGCGCCGCGGACCTGCGCGACGAGTGACCTGAACGCAGCACGACGGGGGGCCCGGCGGATTCGCCGGGCCCCTTGGCGTACCGGGCCGCCCGCCGGTGCAGAAGGCCGGACCGGCCGGCAACCGGGCGATGGAGGCGAGGCAGGCCGAGCGCCAGGGCGCTGTGCGGCCCCGCCGGTCCTGTCGCCCGCCTCGGTCAGCTGGGCAGGCGGGCGGGCGGCGGGTAGACCGAGCCGTCCTGCGCGTCGAAGAGCATGAGCCCGTACTGACCGGCGAGCCGCTCGATGTCGAGCAGCACCTGGTCCTCGCAGGCCGGGTTCAGGTTCATCTCGATGTGGTCGGCCATCGCGTGCAACGGCGCGACCTCCCACGGGGTGCCGGGCCGCGGGGGCCGATCCGGATAGGTGGCGGTGATCGCACGGTAGAAGCCGACCACGCGCGGATCCGGCTGGCGTTCGGCGTGTTCTCCCTGCCGGCACCGCTGCACCGCTGCTCGTACGTCCTCGGGCGTCGCCCCGTTCGCCAGGGCCCACACGCTCAGATCGAAACTCACGGCGGACAGAGTGCCATTCAACGTTCACCGTGTCGAAACTGCCCCGCCGCAGGCCAGCCGTCGGGTTGCCGTCATCCTGCCAGGACGGTCCGCTGTGGAGACTCTTGCGTCGAGTTGCGTCGATTCGCTAGCGTACCCGTGCGGTCACCGGCCGAGCACCGACGTCGACCCGTCTTCGGGTGGCGCGGTCGACCCCCGGCCCGACCGGCCCGCACCCCTCGAATGCGCGAGCCACGCGCACTCGTCGCTGACCGGCCCCCACGGCCGTTGCCGCGGGCGTGGGGGCCGATCGCCGGCCCGGGCCCGCAGATCGTCAACGACGCTGGGCGAAGAGTGCCCGGTAGTCCGAGTTGCCCTTGAACCAGGCCAGCCCGGCCGGGCCGGCGGCGTAGAGCGCTGTCGCGTACGCGTCGGCCACCGTGAGGTCCGGGCCCACCACGGTCGCGGCGAGCAGCTGGTCGGCGGGCTGCCCGGTGTGCGGGTCGACGACGTGCCCCTGCCGGCCGCTCACACCGGACGTGCCGACCGCGCCCGCCGTCATCTCCAGCACCAGCGGGGGGCGGTCGTGCTCGATCGGGTGGTGCACGGCGATCCGCCACGGGCCGCCGTGTGGGGCGTGTCCGCGTACCACCAGGTCGGCGCCGCAGACCACGGCATAGTCGTGGACGCCGTTGGCCCGCAGCCGGGCGGCGGCGCGCTCCACCGCCCAGCCGCCGAGCAGGCCGCCGGGGTCGAAACCGCCGGGGACCGCCCACGCGTCGAACCACCCGTCGGTGGCCGCGCGCATCGCGGCGCAGCGGTCCACCAGGTCGGCGAGCGGGGCGTACGACTCGGGGTTGATCTCGCCCCGGCGTAGTCGGGAGACGAGGCTGTCGGGTCGGCTGGGGCCGTAGGTGAGGTCGATGGCTCGCAGTTCGGCGACCGCGTCGCGCAACGCCTCGCCGATGCCCCGGCGGCCCAGCCAGCTGGGCGCGTTGAGCAGCAGCGTGTACTCGGCGGTGGTCGTACGGACCTGGTGCTGCACCGCGATCCGGTCCGGTGTGACGGCGCGGGCGCGGTCGACGCGGTGGGCGGGGCTCCCCAGCCGCAGGTCGGGCCGGCGGTGCCGGAAGGCGGCCGGGTCGGGCCAGCGGGTATGGCGCCTGTCGCGATGCACGGGCTTCAGGGGCGACCAGCAGCAACGCCAGGACGGCGAGGGCCGGTGAGCCTCGTCGATCAGGTCCGGCGCCGC
>NZ_JBEXFP010000078.1:0-18503 GCF_040606825.1 Micromonospora sp. NPDC005367
CGGCCCCGCCGCCGGCCGCGGTGGTGCCGCCCCGGGGGGGGGCCGCCGCCGGGGGCCGGGCACCCGAGGGGCCCCCCCCCCCCGGGGGGGGGCGGCGGCCCGTCGTATGGACCGATCGGTCAGGAGCCGGGCTTGCCGGCCGCCTTCTTGGTGGCCGTGAGGAAGTCCCGGTTCAGCCGGCCGATGGTGTTCAGCGGGATGCCCTTCGGGCAGGCCACGGTGCACTCACCGGTGTTGGTGCAGCCGCCGAAGCCGGCCTCGTCGTGTGCGTCGATCATGCCGATCACCCGGGTGTACCGCTCCGGCTGGCCCTGCGGCACCAGCGAGAGCTGGGTGATCTTGGCGGCGGTGAAGAGCATGCCGGAGCCGTTCGGGCAGGCCGCCACGCAGGCGCCGCAGCCGATGCAGGCCGCCGCCTCGAAGGCCGCGTCCGCGTCGGACTTGGGGACCGGCACCGAGTGCGCCTCGGGGGCGCTGCCGGTCGGCGCGGTGATGTACCCGCCGGCCGCGATGATCTTGTCGAACGCGCCGCGGTTGACCACCAGGTCCTTGACCACCGGGAAGGCCTGGGCCCGCCACGGCTCGATGTCGATCGTGTCGCCGTCGGAGAACTGCCGCATGTGCAGCTGGCAGGCGGTGGTGCCGCGCTGGGGCCCGTGCGCCATTCCGTTGATCATCATGCCGCACATGCCGCAGATGCCCTCGCGGCAGTCGTGGTCGAAGGCCACCGGGTCCTCGCCGGCGAGGATCAGGCGTTCGTTGAGCACGTCGAGCATCTCCAGGAACGACATGTCCGGGGAGACGTCGTCGACCTGATAGGTCACCATCCGACCCTTGTCCTCGGGGCCGGTCTGGCGCCAGATGCGCAGGGTCAGGTTCACTTGTAGCTCCGCTGCGTGGGGTGGACGTATTCGAACTGCAGGTCTTCCTTGTGCAGCACCGACGGCTGGCCGGTGGCGGTGAACTCCCAGGCCGCGACGTACGAGAAGTGCTCGTCGTCGCGCTGGGCCTCGCCGTCTTCGGTCTGGTGCTCGGCCCGGAAGTGGCCGCCGCAGGACTCCTCGCGGTGCAGGGCGTCGATGCACATGAGCTCGGCCAGTTCGAAGAAGTCGGCCACCCGGCCGGCCTTCTCCAGTGACTGGTTGAGCCCCTCACCGTCGCCGAGCACCCGGACGCGCTGCCAGAACTGGTCGCGCAGGGCGCGGATCTCGTCGATCGCCTTGCGCAGCCCGGCCTCGGTGCGCTCCATGCCGCAGTGTTCCCACATGAGCTGGCCCAGCTCGCGGTGGAACGAGTCGACGGTCCGGTCGCCGTTGACCGCCAGCAGCCGCTGGAGGCGGTCCTCCACGTCCTGCCGCGCCTCGACGGCCGCCGGGTGGCTCTCGTCGACCTTCTCGAACGGGCCGGCCGCCAGGTAGTTGGCGATGGTGTTCGGCAGCACGAAGTAGCCGTCGGCCAGGCCCTGCATCAGTGCGGACGCGCCGAGCCGGTTGGCGCCGTGGTCGGAGAAGTTCGCCTCGCCGATCACGAACAGGCCGGGGATGGTCGACTGGAGGTCGTAGTCGACCCACAGCCCGCCCATCGTGTAGTGCACCGCGGGGTAGATCCGCATCGGCACCTCGTACGGGTCCTCGCCGGTGATGCGCTCGTACATCTCGAAGAGGTTGCCGTACTTGGCCTCGACGGCCTTGCGGCCGAGCCGGCCGATCGCGTCGGCGAAGTCGAGGTAGACGCCGAGCCCGCCGGGGCCGACACCGCGACCCTGGTCGCAGACGGCCTTCGCGGCCCGGGAGGCGATGTCGCGGGGCACCAGGTTGCCGAAGGAGGGGTAGATCCGCTCCAGGTAGTAGTCCCGCTCGTCCTCGGGGATGTCCTTCGGGTTGCGGTCGTCACCCTTGGCCTTGGGCACCCACACCCGGCCGTCGTTGCGCAGCGACTCGCTCATCAGGGTCAGCTTCGACTGGTGGTCGCCGGAGACCGGGATGCAGGTCGGGTGGATCTGCGTGTAGCAGGGGTTGGCGAAGTACGCGCCCTTGCGGTGTGCCCGCCAGGTGGCGGTGACGTTGCAGCCCTTGGCGTTGGTGGAGAGGTAGAAGACGTTGCCGTAGCCGCCGGAGGCGAGCACGACGGCGTCGGCGAACTCGGTGGTGATCTCGCCGGTGACCAGGTCCCGGACCACGATGCCCCGGGCCTTGCCGTCGACGATGATCAGCTCCAGCATCTCGTGCCGGGCGTTCATCTCCACGTTGCCCAGGCCGATCTGCCGCTCGAGCGCCTGGTATGCGCCGAGCAGCAGCTGCTGGCCCGTCTGGCCCCGGGCGTAGAAGGTGCGCTGTACCTGGGCGCCGCCGAAGGACCGGGTGTCCAGCAGGCCGCCGTACTCGCGGGCGAACGGCACGCCCTGGGCGACGCACTGGTCGATGATGTTGACGGAGACCTCGGCCAGGCGGTGCACGTTCGACTCGCGGGAGCGGAAGTCGCCGCCCTTGACGGTGTCGTAGAAGAGCCGGTACACCGAGTCGCCGTCGTTGCGGTAGTTCTTGGCGGCGTTGATGCCGCCCTGTGCGGCGATCGAGTGGGCCCGGCGCGGGCTGTCCTGGTAGCAGTAGGACTTGACCTGGTAGCCCTGCTCGGCCAGCGTGGCGGCGGCCGAGCCGCCGGCCAGGCCGGTGCCGACCACGATCACGGTCATCTTCCGGCGGTTGGCCGGGTTGACCAGCTTGGACTCGAAGCGGTGGCGTTCCCAGCGGGTCTCGATCGGGCCGTCGGGAGCCTTGGTGTCGGCGATCGGGTCGCCCTCAGTGAAAAAGTCCATGGTCAGGACACCAATCCGGTCAGTACGGCGAACGGGATCACCAGGAAGCCGCCGCAGATGACGACGGCGACGACCAGCGCGGAGACTCGCGCCCATCGCTCACCCTTGGGCGTCTGCTGCCCCAGGCTGCGAAGCGCGCTGAACACACCGTGCCGGAGGTGGAAGCCCAGCGTGACGATCGCCAGGGTGTAGAAGAGCGTGACGTACCAGCGTTCCGGCGCGAAGTCGGCCACCACGTTGCTGTACGGCTTGCTGCTGCTGCCGACCGGGTTCAACGTGCCGGCGCTCAGGTCCAGCAGGTGGTAGATCACGAAGAGCAGGATGATCACGCCACCCCAGCGCATCGTGCGGGCCGCGTAGCTGCCCTGGATCTTCGGACGGTGCGCGTACCGGACCGGGCGAGCGGCGCGCGCCCGCAGGGCGAGCACGGTCGCGGACCAGATATGGGCGACGAGGGACACCGTCAGCGCGGCGCGCAGGATCCAGAGGAACCACACGCCCGGCAGCAGCGGCTTGCCGATGTCGCGCAGCCAGTGCGCGTAGTGGTCGAACGCCGTCTCGCCCGCGAAGGCCTTCAGGTTTCCGACCATGTGCGCGATCAGGTACAGCACAAAGAATATGCCTGACACCGCCATGACGGCCTTGAGGCCGACGTTGGAGCGGATCGGCGATCGGGTTCTCGTCGTCGTGACTACCACAGGGCCGACGCTAGAAGTAGTTCGATCAGTCGTCCAATGCATCGACAGCGCAGTCTTGATAGCCGTAGGCTATGGGCATGCAGCTGCACCAGCTGAGGTACTTCGTAGCGGTGGCCGAAGTACGACATTTCACCCAGGCTGCCGACATCGTCGGCATAACCCAGCCGTCGCTGAGTAAGCAAATTCACGCTCTGGAGGGCGACCTGGGCGCCCCGCTCTTCGAACGAGTAAGAGGCAACATCGCCCTCACCGCGGCGGGCGAGGTGCTCCTGCCGTTGGCCAGACGGATCCTCGCCGACGTCGACACCGCCACGCGGGAGGTGCAGGAACTGATCGGACTCCGGCGCGGTCGGGTCCGCCTCGGCGCCACCCCGAGCCTGGCCACGTCGCTCGCCCCGCCGGTGCTGCGCCGATTCCGCGACGCGCACCCCGCGGTGGACCTGCGGGTGGAGGAGGGCGGCTCCCAGGACCTGGTCCGTGACCTGCTCCGCGGCGACCTGGATCTCGCGCTGATCATCATGCCGGGCCAGGGCGCGGACCCGGGGCTGCGCGTCGACCCGATCCTGCGGGAGAGCCTCGTGGTCGCCTCCGTGGCGGAACCGGGGACCACCGCCGACGCCGACGAACTGCGCATCACCGACCTGCGCGACCGGCCGATGGTGATGTTCCGCGAGGGCTACGACCTGCGCGACGCCACCATTCAGGCATGCCGGGCGGCCGGCTTCGAACCGACGTTCGCCGTCGACGGCGGGGAGATGGACGCCGTGCTGAGCTTCGTCGAGGCCGGGCTGGGCATCGCGCTGGTGCCGGGCATCGTCGTCGCCCGCCGCCCGGGCGTACGCATCACGCGGCTCGCCCCGCCGGGCGTGACCCGGACCATCGCGGTGGCCCGGCGCCGCGACGTGGTGCCCACCAACGCCGGTCGGGAACTGCGCCGCATCCTGCTGGAGTACGTCCGCGACGCCACCGCCGACAGCGAACTCCCACCGGGCGTCGAGCCGCTGTAGACGCCCGCGACACCGTCGCCGCTTCGCAGATGCGCGACGAGGATCAGCAGGCAGACCTCGCCGAGGCAGACCAGGCGTTCGAGCAGACCGACGTACGGGCGCAGCGGCGAACCCACCAGATAGGCGGCCACGAAGGGGCCCAGGGCGACCACGCAGACACCCGCGCCCGCGACCACCGCGCGGGCGAGGCGGCCCGGATGCCGTACGGCGACGAGCAGCGCGCCCACCGGCAGCCCGGACAGCGCGGCGACGGCGGCCCAGCGGTGGATGTCCCCGGTGGTCGTCACCGGCACGCCGACCGGGTCGCGGGGAAAGACGACCAGGACCACCAGCCCCACGCACCAGGCGACCAGCCCGGCCGGCCCCACGACCGCCAGCGGCCGTACCCACCGGGCGGTCGGCCGTCCGGACCGGCGCACCGCCGGAGCCAGCAGCAGCGCCGAACCCGCGGCCAGCGTCAGGACGGCCACGTTGAACAGCCATCCGTGACGCGACAGCGCGTAGTCGCTGACCGTGTCCCGCACCGGGTCGACGGGATGCCCGGGCAGATGCAGAACGCCGAGCAGGAGCATCGCCACCCCGGCCCCGAACAGCCCGACGACTCGGGCGACGGCCGGCGTGCGGGCCGGCCGGGAACTGGTTCCGGTGGCCGACCCGGGGGACGCAGGGGCTGTGGGCACGAGCCGTTCTCCTCACCCGGTGGCGCGCCCGGACGGGCACGCGAGGGCGAGCGTGTTCCCGCTCCGCCCCGCACCACACCACCCGATCAGGGCCCGTTTCAGCGCCCCTCGGCCTCGTCCATGGCTCGGTAGATGCGCTGCTCCGACACCGGATACGGGGTACCGAGCGCCTGGGCGAACACGTTCACCCGAAGCTCCTCGATCATCCAGCGGATCTGCCGGGCCGCCGCCGACTGCCGCCGGGCCGGCGGCAGCGCCGCCAGCATCTCCTGGTACTCCTTCTGCACCACGGCGATCCGGTCCTGCTGCTGCTTGTCCCGCTGCGGGCTGCCCGGCAGCCGGTCCAGCCGCCGCTCGATCGCGGTGAGGTAGCGCAGCAGATCGGGCAGGCGCGCGTACCCGGCCTCGGTGATGAACCCGTTGTGCACGAGCCCGGTGAGCTGGTTGCGGATGTCGGCCAACGCGGCCACCACCGCCAGGTTCTTCGTCGCACCGAGCCGCTGCTCCACCGTGTACGCGGCGGCGAGCACCCGGCGTGCCCGCTCCATCACCTCGACCACCGTGTCGATCAGATCGGCGCGGACCCGTTCGCGTAGCGCAGCGAAGCCGTCGGCGTCCCAGGCCGGGCCCCCCGCGTCGCCGACCAGCTTGTCGATCGCCGCGCCGGCCGCGTCCTCGATGAGCGCCTGCACCCCGCCGTGCGGGTTACGGCTGAGCGCCAGCTTCGCCTCGTTCGACAACCGCCCCTGGAGGAACTTCGCCGGTGACGGCACGGTCAGCCGCAGCAGCCGCCGCGTACCCGCCCAGTGCGCCGCCTCCGCCTCGGGCGCCGAGTCGAAGACCCGTACGCCGACGGTGGCGCCCTCGTCGACCAGCGCCGGGTACGCGGTCACCGCGTACCCCGCCCGGACCTGTTCGATGGTGCGGGGCAGGGTGCCGATGCTCCACTCGCGCAACCCGGTGCGGGCCACGTCCGGCGCGGCGGCCGCCACCACCTGCCGTACCTCGGTCTTCAGCTGGCGTTGCAGCGCCGGCAGGTCCTTGCCCGCGGCGACCGGTTTGTCGTCCTCGTCGAGCACCCGGAAGGTGACACGCAGGTGCGCGGGCAGTTTCGCCGGCTCCCAGGCGTCGCGGGGCACGGTGACCCCGGTCATCCGGCGCAGCTGCCGGGTCAGGGCGTCCAGCAGCGGCTCCTCGCCGGCGGGCATGGCGGCGAGCGCCGCCCGGGCGTAGTCGGGCACCGGGACGAAGTTGCGGCGCAGCGCCTTGGGAAGTGAGCGGATCAGCGCGATGACCAGCTCCTCACGCAGCCCCGGCACCTGCCAGTCGAAGGTCTCCGCCGGCACCTGGTTGAGCAGTGGCAGCGGGATGTCCACCGTGACGCCGTCGCTGGCCGTACCCGGGTCGAAGGTGTAGGTCAGCGGCAACGTCACCCCGTCGGCGCGCCACTCGTCCGGGTAGTCGGCCTCGTCCAACCCGCCCCGGCCCTCGTTGACCAGCAGCTCGCGGGTGAAGGTGAGCAGGTCGGGCCGCTCCCGCCGGACCTGCTTCCACCAGGCGTCGAAGTGCCGTCCGGAGACGACGTCGGCGGGGATGCGCGCGTCGTAGAAGTCGAAGATCGTCTGGTCGTCGACGAGGATGTCCCGCCGCCGGGCCCGGTTCTCCAACTCCTCGATCTCGGTCAGCAGCCGCTGGTTGTCGCGCCAGAAGTGGTGGTGGGTCTGCCAGTCGCCCTCGACGAGGGCGTGCCGGATGAACAGCTCACGGCTGAGCGCCGGGTCGATCCGGCCGAAGTTGACCTTCCGCGAGGTGACCAGCGGGACGCCGTAGAGGGTCACCTTCTCGTAGGCCATCACGGCCGCCTGCTTCTTCTCCCAGTGCGGCTCGCTGTAGCTGCGCTTCACCAGGTGCTGGGCGAGGGGCTCCACCCACTCCGGCTCGACCCGGCCGGCGATCCGCCCCCAGAGCCGGGACGTCTCCACCAGCTCGGCGGCCATCACCCAACGTGGCGGCTTGCGGAACAGCGCCGAGCCGGGGAAGAGCCCGAACTTCGCGCCGCGGGCGCCGAGGTATTCGTTCTTCTGCGCGTCCTTCAGGCCCACGTGTGAGAGCAACCCGGCCAGCAGCGACTGGTGGACCTTCGGAGTGTCGATCTCCTCCGGCAGGTCCGCGCCGCCGCCGCGCCGGCCGCCGTCGTTCGCGCCGGCCTCCCGCGCCGGTCGGCCGCCGCGCCCGCCACCACCCTGTTCAGGCGTACGCAGCACCTGGCGCAGCTGGCTGACGATGTCCTGCCACTCGCGTACCCGCAGGTAGTTGAGGTACTCGGCCTTGCACATCCGGCGGAAGGCGCTGGAGGACAGGGCCCGCTGCTGCTCCCGCAGGTAGCGCCAGAGGTTCAGCAGGGCCACGAAGTCCGACTCCCGGTCGGTGAACCGGGCGTGCGCCTGGTCGGCCTGGGCCTGCTTGTCGGCCGGCCGCTCCCGCGGATCCTGGATCGACAGCGCCGCCGCGATCACCATGACCTCGGTGGCGCAGCCGTTGCGCT
This sequence comes from Micromonospora sp. NPDC005367, assembly GCF_040606825.1. Classification (NCBI taxonomy): domain Bacteria; kingdom Bacillati; phylum Actinomycetota; class Actinomycetes; order Micromonosporales; family Micromonosporaceae; genus Micromonospora; species Micromonospora sp. NPDC005367. The sequence goes on from NZ_JBEXFP010000078.1 coordinate 7,746, forward strand.
CGCCCTCGACCACCATGCGGGCCAGCCTCGGGTCGACGGGCAGCTGCGCCAGCCGGCGCCCGAGCGGGGTGAGCCGCTTCGCCGGGTCGGGCTCGGTCGGGTCCAACCCGCCCAGCTCGTGCAGCAGGTTGACGCCGTCGGTGATGTTGCGCCGGTCCGGTGGCTCGATGAACGGGAACGCGGCGATGTCGCCGAGCCCAATCGCGGTCATCTGGAGGATGACGGAGGCCAGGTTCGTCCGCAGGATCTCCGGGTCGGTGAACTCCGGCCGGGAGAGGAAGTCCTGCTCGTCGTAGAGGCGGATGCAGATGCCGTCCGAGGTGCGGCCGCAGCGTCCCTTGCGCTGGTTCGCCGACGCCTGGGAGACCGGCTCGATCGGCAGCCGCTGCACCTTGAGCCGGTTGCTGTACCGGGAGATGCGGGCGGTGCCGGGATCGACCACGTACTTGATGCCGGGGACGGTCAGCGAGGTCTCCGCCACGTTGGTCGCCAGCACCACCCGCCGCCCGCCGTGCTGGGCGAACACGCGGTGCTGTTCGGCGGCGGAGAGCCGCGCGTACAACGGCAGGATCTCGGTGCCGCGCAGCAGCGGCTTCTTCTCCACCAGCCTGCTCAGCGCGTCGGCGGTGTCACGGATCTCCCGTTCGCCGCTGAGGAAGACCAGGATGTCGCCCGGGCCCTCGGCGGCCAGCTCCTCGACGGCGTCGCCGATCGCCTGGATCTGGTCGCGGACGTTCTCCTCGTCCCCGTCCTCCTCGTCGGACTCGCTGACCTCGACCAGCGGCCGGTACCGTACCTCCACCGGGTACGTCCGGCCGGAGACCTCGATGACCGGTGCGGGGTTGCCCTCGGCGTCGGCGAAGTGCCGGGCGAAGCGGTCGGTCTCGATGGTCGCCGAGGTGATGACCAACTTGAGGTCGGCGCGGCGGGGCAGCAGCTGCTTCAGGTAGCCGAGGATGAAGTCGATGTTGAGGCTGCGCTCGTGCGCCTCGTCGATGATCAGGGTGTCGTACTGCCGGAGCATCCGGTCGGTCTGCAGTTCGGCGAGCAGGATCCCGTCGGTCATCAGCTTCACCAGGCTGCGGTCGTCGACCTGGTCGGTGAAGCGGACCTTGTAACCGATCACGTCACCCAGTTCGGTGCCGAGCTCGTCGGCGATCCGGTCGGCGACCGTACGTGCGGCCAGCCGCCGAGGCTGGGTGTGTCCGATCAGCCCGTTGATCCCGCGCCCCAGCTCCAGGCAGATCTTGGGCAGCTGGGTGGTCTTTCCGGAGCCGGTCTCGCCGGCCACGATCACCACCTGGTGGTCCCGGATCGCGGCGGCGAGGTCGTCCTTGCGCTCGCTCACCGGCAGGCCGGCCGGATACGTGATCGTCGGCACGGCCGCCCGCCGGTCGGCGAGCCGCTGCTCGGCCCGTTCGACCTCGGTGACGATCTCGGTCAGCGCCGCCGCCCGCCGCTGCGGGTCGCGGAGCTTGCGGACGCCGTCCAGCCGCCGTTGGAGCCGGCGCTGGTCGCGAAACATCAGGGGTGAGAGGCGGCGGTGCAGCTCCCGGACGGTGTCGGGGGCAGCGGGTACGGCTGGATTCTGCATGTCGTGGCCAAGAATAGGCCGCCACCCGGAAGCCGCCTCATGGTTTACCGCCCGGGAACCCGCGCCGACTGGGCGGCCGGCCACCGGCCGGGTGTCGGCAGCCGGCCCGGTTAGAGTGGCCGCCGGACGACGACGGGGGCGGCATGGAGATGCGGGACACCGACCGGGCGCTGGTGCAGGCGGCGACAGCCGTCGCCAAGCTGCGTTGCCGCAGCGAGAACCATACGGTCGCCGCCGCGGCCCGGGCCGCCGACGGCCGGGTCTTCACCGGGGTGAACGTCTACCACTTCACGGGCGGACCGTGCGCGGAAGTGGTCGCGATCGGCGCCGCCGCGACCCAAGGCGTCACCGAACTGGAGACCATCGTCGCGGTGGGGGACCGCGGGCGTGGGGTGATCCCGCCGTGCGGGCGGTGCCGGCAGGTGCTCCTGGACTACTTCCCGTCGATCCGGGTGATCGTCGGCCCGGCGGACGGGCTGCGCGTCGTGTCGATCGGCGACCTGCTTCCGGAGACGTACGTCTGGGCCGACCATCAGATCGACCCGGTGCCCGCGCCGCGGCCCGGCGACTGACCCGACCCGGGAAGCGACGGCCCGCCCGGCCGCTCAGTCCCCGGCCGCCGCCTCGAGCATCGAGCTCGGCACCGGTACGCCCTCGAACCGGATGATGCCCTCCGGGACCATCCAGCTCATCACCCGCACCTCCAGCAGCCCGGCACGCACCGCAGGATCGTTGTGGAAGAGCTCGCGTGCCATGTCCGGGTGCACGGAGAGCACGACGAAGCCGCGTAGCCGTTCGTCGTCCGCGTTCACGAAGGGTCCGGCCGCGAGGACGAGGTCCTGCTCCACCAGCCCGGACTGGTGGGCCAGGTGCGCGGCGTGCAACCGGTCGAACGCCTCGGGTGGCAGCTGCGGGGCGTCGGTGGGCTGAGCCAGCAGGACGACCGTGTGCTGGTCGTATCGCATTTCCCCACCCTAGGGGCGGGCGTCTCCGCTGGTACCGGGTTCGCGGCCGTACGCGCAGGTCAACGAGGTTCGATAAGGGGCCACCGTTAGGTGCGCCTAACCTGAGTCGGCTAAGGTAAGGCGAACCTAAGCGCGTAACCGCAGGAGTTTCGTGACCACCCTTCTCAGCCGGCCGGTCGAGGCCGGCAACCGCACCGGCGCCCGCAGCGGGCGCCGGATCGCGGTCATCGTCGCGGCCGCGCTCGTGCTGCTGCTCACCGTGCTGGCCAGCTTCGCGCTCGGCAGCCGGCAGCTCCCCGTCGACCAGGTGTGGCACGCCCTCGTGTCACCGGACGGTGGCGAGGCGAGCACCATCGTCCGCGAGCTGCGCCTGCCGCGGACCGCCCTCGGTCTCGTCGTCGGTGTGGCGCTCGCCGTCGCCGGCGTGCTCCTCCAGGCCCTCACCCGCAACCCGCTGGCCGAGCCACGGATCCTCGGCATCAGCGCCGGCGCGTCGTTCGGCGTGGTGTTGGCCATCTCCGTCTTCGGTGTGAGCACGCTCGCCGGGTACGTCTGGTTCGGCATCGGGGGCGCGTTCCTCGCCGGGCTGCTGGTCTTCGCCGTGGCCGCCCGCACCCGCGAGGGCGCCAGCCCGGTCACCCTCGCGCTGGTCGGCGCCGCCCTCGACGCCAGCCTCGGCTCCGTGGTGTACGCGCTGCTCAGCACCGACGTGCAGACCTTCGAGTCGTACCGGTTCTGGGTGGTCGGTGGGCTCACCGGGCGCGACCTGTCCGTCGCCGTGCAGGTGCTGCCGTTCCTGCTCGCCGGGCTCGTGCTGGCCGCGCTGGTCGCCCGCGGCCTGGACGCGCTCGCCCTCGGCGACGACGTGGCGCGCGGCCTCGGCAACCGCATCGGCCTGGTCCGTCTCGGCGGGGGCGTCGCCGCCGTCCTGCTCACCGGCGCGGCCGTCGCCGCCGCCGGGCCGATCGCGTTCGTCGGCCTGGCAGTGCCGCACCTGGCCCGGGCCCTGGTCGGCGCCGACCACCGCTGGACCCTCGCCGTCTCCGCGCTGCTCGGGCCGGCCCTGCTGCTCGGCGCCGACATCGTGGGCCGGCTCGTCGACCCACCCAGCGAAGTGCCGGCCGGCATCATCACCGCGTTGATCGGCGCGCCGCTGCTCGCCATCCTGGTCCGCCGCGCGAAGGTGGTGACCGCGTGACCGCCCCCAGCCGTGATCGGACCGTCGCCCCGACGGCCGGCGAACCCGTGGTGACTCCGTCCGTAGCCGCTCGCCTGCCCGGCCGCTCGCTGCTGCGGCTCGGCCCGGTCAGCCTGCAGATCCGTCGCCGCTCGGTGCTGGTCGCCGCCGTCCTCGTGGTGCTGCTCGCCGGGGCCTCGGTGCTGAGCCTCTCCCTCGGCACCCCGTACGTCGCCCCGGCCGACGTGCTGCACGCGCTCTCCGGCGCCGGCACCCCGTACGACCTGGTCGTCCTCGACCTGCGGCTGCCCCGGGTGGTGCTCGCCGCGGTGGCCGGCGCGGCGTTCGGGGTGGCCGGCACGCTGATCCAGAGCGTGGCGCGCAACCCGCTCGCCAGCCCGGACGTCATCGGCATCACCCAGGGCGCCGGGCTCGCCGCGACCGTCGCGTTGACCAGCGGCGCGGCGGCGGTGGTGGTCGCGCCGGCGGCGCTGGCCGGTGGCCTTGCCGCCGCCGTCGTGGTGCTCGCCCTCGGCGCGCGGCACGGCCTGGCCGCGCAGCGGTTCGTGCTGGCCGGTGTGGCGGTCGCGTTCGCCCTGCGGGCGCTCACCGAGATCGTCATGATCACCGCCGAGGCCATCGACGGGCAGCGTGCCCAGATCTGGCTGGTCGGCACCCTGGCCGGCAAGGGCTGGACCGAGGCCGCCTGGATCGGCGGCGCCCTGCTCGTGCTGCTGCCGGTGTTGGCCTGGGCCGGCTGGGCGTTGAACAGCAGCGCCCTCGACGACGACACCGCCCGGGGCATCGGACTGCGCCCGGTGGCCCGCCGGATCGGCCTCGCCGGCGCCGGTGTGCTCGTCGCCGCGATGGTCACCGCCCAGGTCGGCGCGGTCGACTTCGTGGCGCTGGTGGCACCCCAGGTGGCCCGCCGGCTCGTCCGCTCCGAACGTCCACCGCTGGTCTGCGCCGCGCTGCTCGGCGCGCTGCTGCTGGTGCTGGCCGATCTCGCCGGGCGGCGACTCTTCGCCCCGACGCAACTGCCGGCCGGCGTACTGACCGCCGCCATCGGTGGCCCGTACCTGATGTACCTGCTGCTCCGTGGCCGCAAGAGGTCGTCGTGACCGACCGACCCCATCCCTATTCGTCGACCATCCTTCGGGAGGCGTGATGCTCTCCACCCGCGACCTGGTCGCCGGCTACGACGAGCGGACCGTGCTGGACGGGCTGAACCTGGAACTGCCCGCCGACGCGTTCACCGTGATCGTCGGACCGAACGCCTGCGGCAAGTCCACCCTGCTGCGGACGCTGGCCCGGCTGATCGCCCCGCGCGGCGGCAACGTGCTGCTGGACGGCAAAGCCATCCAGGAACTGCCCACCCGGGAGGTCGCCCGGCGGCTCGCCGTCCTGCCGCAGAGTCCGCTGGTGCCCGAGGGGGTCACCGTCGCCGACCTGGTCGGTCGCGGGCGGCAGCCGTACCAGCGCTGGTGGCGGCAGTGGTCGGAGGAGGACAGCGCCACGGTGGACCGCGCGATGGTCCTCGCCGACGTCGCCGGCCTCGCGGACCGGCCGGTGGACACGCTCTCCGGCGGCCAGCGTCAACGGGTGTGGATCGCCATGACCCTCGCCCAGGACACCGAGGCGCTGCTGCTGGACGAGCCGACCACCTTCCTCGACCTGGCCCACCAGGTGGAGGTGCTGGACCTGCTGCACCGGTTGCGCGTCGAGCGGGGCCGCACCGTGGTCGCCGTGCTGCACGACCTCAACCAGGCCGCCCGGTACGCCGACCATCTGGTAGCCATGCGAGCCGGCGCCGTGGTGGCCGCCGGGCCGCCGCGCGAGATCCTCGACGCGGACCTGGTCCGCGAGGTGTTCGGGCTCGACTGCGTGGTCGTGCCCTGCCCGGTGACCGGGGCGCCGCTGGTGGTGCCCGCGCTCACCAGCCCCACCCTGGCACCCGCGACGGTCCCGCCCTCCGGTGCCGCCCCGTCCGCCCTCGATGCCACCTCACCCACCGGAACCACCGGTGTCACCCCAGCCGGCAGCGAAAACGCTCTCGCCGGTTCGTATCCTTCGGAAGGACACTGATGCGTCGTCGTCTCGTCGCCGCCATCGCCGCGGCCGTCGCCCTCGGCGTCGGACTCACCGCGTGCAGTGAGAGCGACCCGGTCGCCGGCACCACCGCCGGCGGGGAGACCCGGGAAATCACCCACGCCATGGGCACCACCAAGGTGCCGGCCCACCCGCAGCGCGTCGTCGTGCTCGACAGCGACAAGATCGACACGATGCTCTCGCTCGGGATGACCCCGGTCGGGGCCACCAACACCGGTGAGGCCAAGGGCTGGCCGACCTACTTCGGCGCGGACAAGCTCGCCAGCATCAAGGACGTCGGGCAGATCAGCGAGCCCGACATCGAGGCGATCAACGCGCTGAAGCCGGACCTCATCCTGGGCAGCAAGTTCCGCCAGGAGAAGTTCTACGACGAGCTCTCCGCCGTCGCACCGACCGTCTTCACGGAGAAGGTCGGCATCACCTGGAAGGAGAACTTCCTCCTCGACGGCAAGGCGCTCGGCAAGGAGCAGGAGGCCAAGGACCTGCTCACCCAGTACGAGACCCGGGCGAAGGAGTTCGGCGCCAAGCTGGGCGACGCCGCCAAGCAGAAGATCTCCATCGTCCGGTTCCGCCCCGGCAGCATCCGCGTCTACGGTCCGGAATCCTTCTCCGGCATCGTGCTCGGTGACGCCGGACTGGCCCGCCCCGAGCGGCAGCTGCTCGCGAACAAGGACGACAAGCGTTTCGACGAGGTCAGTCCCGAGCGCATCAGCGAGGTCGACGGTGACGTCATCTTCGTGACCGCGTTCGGCGAGAAGGCCGCCGCCGAGCAGGCCCAGGTCACCGCCGGCAGCCTCTGGAAGAACCTGTCGGCGGTCAAGGCCAACAAGGTGTACGTCGTGCCCGATGAGGTCTGGATGACCGGCATCGGCGTCGGCGCCGCCAACAAGATCCTCGACGACCTGCACGAACACCTCACCGCCTGACCCTGCCCGCCCCGCGCGCCCTGCGGGCCCCACAGGCACCGGGCGCCCTGCGGGCACCCGCGGGCACGCGTCCCACGTGCACGCGCCCCACAGGCCCCACGCCCCGCGTGCGCGTGCGTCCACTGCAAGATCGCGCTGCATCCACGAAGTAGTGGCCTCCCTGCAATTGGGAGGCCACTACTTCCTTGTGCTAGCGCGATCTCCACAGGTCGGCCCGGTTGCTCCACAGGTCGGCCCGGTTGCTCGGCGGTGCGGCGGGGCTGCTCGGCAGTCGTCCGGGGCTGCTCGGTGATCAGGCGCGACCGCGGAGGCCACGGGAACGGAGCGCGGCCCGCACCTCTGCCACGAACCCGGCGAAGTCGTCCCGAAGTCTTCGGGCGGTCACGTGCAGGACGATCCAATCGCCGCCCAGGAGGCGGTTCAACCGTCGCCGGTCTCGGTGGAACTGCTCGGGGTCGTCGTGCCAGAGCCCGTCGTACTCGACCGCGACCTTGAACTCCGGCCAGGCGAGGTCCAGCCGGGCGATGAACCGTCCCGCCTCGGCCACGACGTACTGGGTCTGCGGGCGGGGGAGACCGGCCAGCACCAGCCGGACGCGGGTGCGTGACTCCTGCGGCGACTCCGCTCCGGCGTCGGCCAGGTCGGCGACGCGGAGCAGCGATCGCCAGCCCCGGCGTCCGGCTCGGGCCAGTGCGTACTCTCGGAGCGCCGCCACGTCGGTGAGCCGGCGGGCCAGCAGACCGTCGATGACGACGACAGCCTCCACGACGTCGAGCCAGCGGGCGACGTCCCAGCACGTCCGGACCGGCGAGGTGACGAGGATCCCGGCCCGGTCGACCACGTCAGCCGGCACGATCTCGCCGTGGTGCACGCGCAGCCCCGCCATGGGGCCGCGCCGTGGGTTCGCGCGGGTGCTCTCCGGCCGCCCTGACGGCCGTCGGATCGGCCGTCTACCGGAGATGCCCGTTGCCGAGCGGACCGGCACGAGCGCATCGATCGGCTGGTCCGGCGGCACCGTCCCCACCCCGTAGAGGGCCGCCGCGGACCGGCCGGCGATCGCCGTGCCGGGTGGGGTCAGCCAACGCCCGACGGCGAGACACCTGGTCCGATGTGTGATCTCGAGTTGTGCGTCGGCGTAGACGTCACGGAAGAGCGGTCGCCACGCCGAACTGCGCAGGTCGTTTCGGGTCAGCAGGCCGCGGGAGATGGCGGCGGAGCCGCGGAAGATCCGACCGCGTAGCTGGGGCGGACGGCGGGGAGACTTCGGCATGTCGTACAGGCTGGCGGACGACGAGGTTGCGGCGCTGACCCTGTGGACAACGCTGCGGCCGCCGCGGAATTCGGTCCTGGAGGTGCCCCGCAAACGGGCGTGCCCTGGGGATCGCTGAAACGTGGAAGTAGTGGCCTCCGAGGAGGGGGAGGCCACTACTTCCACGATCGAGCGTGATCTTGCGGGTGCCCGGCGCGTCCGGCGTGCCCAGCGCGCGTCCGGCGTGGCCAGCGCGTCCGGCGCGCGTCCGGCGCGTCCGGCGTGCGTCCGGCGCGTCCGGCGTGCCCAGCGCGCGTCCGGCCTGCCCGGCGCGTCCGGCGCGTCCGGCGCGGCCAGGGCGTCCAGGGTGTCCGGCGCGGCCGCCTCGAAATCGCGCGGCGGCGCGTTGGGGTGTCCGGCGGTGGACAGGGTGGGTCAGGCGGCAGTGGTCCAGATGGCGCGGAAGGCGGCGGCCTCGCCGGCGAGCCAGCGTTCGATCTGGTCGGTCTTGGCGCTGTCGGGCATCCGGTGCGCCTGACCGCGTCGGACGTCGACCAGGACCGGCTCGGCGTTCGGGAGCACCGCATCCATGTGGCGGGCCATCAGGTGCAGCGTGGCGAGCACCGCCTCCTCGCTCGGCGGGGTCTCGTCGAAGTGCAGGCGGACCGCCTCGACGCGTCCGTCGTGGTGCCGTACGCCGAAGTGGGGGTTGATCTTGACCGGCAGGTCGCCGAGCATGGCGAGAGCGTCGCGGGTCTGGGCCAGATCGATCGAGCCGGGCTCGCCGAGGGAGTGCAGCCAGGCGGTCGCGCCCGGCACCAGCGCCTGGTAGAGCGGACGCCAGCGGGGCTTGACCTGGTCGGCCACCTGATCGAGGTGGGTGCCGCCGGTGTGGAAGGCGATGTCGGCCTTGAGCGCCTTGACGAACTGGCCGTGCGGGTTGAAGCCGTGCCGGCTCGCCCGCTGCTTGCGCAGCCCTCCGACGAAGGTGGCCTTCGTGGGGCCGGTGCGGTCGACGTAGCGGGTGAAACCGAGCAGCGTGGCGTACGGGGTGAGGGGGGTGGAAGTGGGCGCAGTCACGGGCGTCCTCCCAGCTCAGCAGCCGTGATTAGTACATACATTCTAATCGACGGGGCTGACATCGCCCAGTGAACGAAAAGGGCCGTCCGGGCATCCCGGACGGCCCTTTTCGGAGCGGATTTCAGAGTTGCCCGACCGAGGTGATCCGGACGACCGCCTCGCCTGCCTCGTCCGACGCGGCCAGGTCGACCTCGGCGCTGACGCCCCAGTCGTGGTCGCCTTCCGGGTCGTCCAGAATCTGCCGGATCGTCCACCGTTCCCGGCCCTGTTCGATCATGAGCAGTGCCGGGCCGCGGGCGTCCGGCCCGGTGCCGATGGCGTCGTACCTCTCGAAGTACGGCTCCAGCGCGTCCGCCCAGGCGTCGGCGTTCCAGCCGGTACCCGCGTCGAGTTCGCCGAGCAGGTCCCAGCGGCGCAGGGCGGCCAGCTCGACCCGGCGGAACAACGCGTTGCGCACCAGCACCCGGAACGCCCGGGCGTTGCGGGTCACCGCCGCGGGTCGGTCGTCGAGCGAGGCCGCGACCTCCTCGACGTCGGACGGGTTGCGCAGCCGCTCCCACTCGTCGATGAGGCTGGAGTCCACCTGCCGGACGAGTTCGCCGAGCCACTCGATGAGGTCGATCAGCTCCTCGGTCTTGGCGTCCTCGGGGACGGTCTGCCGCAGCGTCTTGTACGCGTCGGCGAGGTAGCGCAGGACGAGCCCCTCGGAGCGGGACAGCCCGTAGAACTGGACGTACTCGGCGAAGGTCATCGCCCGCTCGTACATGTCCCGGACCACGGACTTGGGGGAGAGCTGGTGGTCGGCCACCCACGGGTGCCCCTGCCGGTACATCTCGTACGCCGACTCCAGCAGCTCCGCGAGGGGCTTGGGCCAGGTGACCTCGTCGAGCAGTTCGAGGCGCGCCTCGTACTCGATGCCCTCGGCCTTCATCGCGGCGACCGCCTCGCCGCGCGCTTTGAACTGCTGCGCGGAGAGCACCTGCCGCGGGTCGTCGAGGATCGACTCGATCACCGAGAGCACGTCGAGGGCGTACGACGGGGACTCCCGGTCCAGCAGCTCCACGGTGGCGAGCGCCAGCGGGGAGAGCGGCTGGTTGAGCGCGAAGTCGAGTTGGAGGTCGACGGTGAGGCGTATCCGCCGGCCGGTCTCGTCCGGTTCGGCCAGCTCCTCCACCACCCCGCCGGCCCGCAACGCGCGGTAGATCGCGATCGCCCGGCGGATGTGCCGGCGCTGGGCGGCCCGGTCCTCGTGGTTGTCGGTGAGCAGGTGCCGCATCGCGGCGAACGCGTCACCGGGTCGGCCGATGACGTTGAGCAGCATCGAGTGGCTGACCTGGAAGCTGGAGGTGAGTAGCTCCGGCTCGGCCTCGACGAGCCGTTGGAACGTCGCCTCACCCCAGCCGATCGACCCCTCCGGCGGCTTCTTCTTGACCACCTTGCGCCGCTTCTTCGGGTCGTCGCCCGCCTTGGCCAGGGCCTTCTCGTTCTCGATCACGTGCTCCGGCGCCTGCACCACCACTCGGCCGATGGTGTCGAACCCGGCCCGGCCGGCGCGGCCGGCGATCTGGTGGAACTCCCGGGCCTTGAGCAGTCGGGTGCGCACCCCGTCGTACTTGGACAGGCCGGTGAAGAGCACGGTGCGGATCGGCACGTTGATG
>NZ_JBEXFP010000079.1:0-16486 GCF_040606825.1 Micromonospora sp. NPDC005367
AACCACCACCGTCTACGACCAGGCAACCGCCTGGTCACACCGAACCCAACCCGTCGCTGCTTGACATCCAAGCTCCTGGGATGTCTGACCCCACCGCCGCCCCCCGCCCCGCCCCTCCGTCTCGCACGGTGATCATGAAGTTGTAGTCGCCGTCAGCGGCGTGTCGCGACGATAACTTCATGATCAACGGAGTGGGGTGGGGTGGGCCGTGCGGGCGGGTGGGTGGTTGTCGTACCCGCCGGTTACCGTGCCCAGGTAGCGTGATCAGGGAGGTCAACCGGTGTCCGAAGGTGGCGGCGTGTCCGACGAGCAGATCGGCCAGCAGGTCAGCCCGGCGCAGGAGGCGGCGGCGGGCGGCGAGCCGACCCCGGAGGTGCGCGAGCGGCACGCCACGCTGAGCCGCGAGCTGACCGAGCATCAGTACCGCTACTACGTGCTCGACTCGCCGACCATCGCCGACGCCGAGTTCGACCGGCAGCTGCGCGAGCTGGAGGCGTTGGAGGCGGAGTTCCCGGCGCTGCGTACGCCGGATTCGCCCACCCAGCGGGTCGGCGGCACGTTCTCCACCGACTTCACCCCGGTGCAGCACGCGGAGCGGATGCTCTCCCTCGACAACGCCTTCGCCGACGAGGAGCTCGCGGCCTGGGCCGAGCGGGTCGAGCGCGACGCCGGCGGGCCGGTGCCCTACCTCTGCGAGCTGAAGGTCGACGGGCTCGCGATCAACCTCACCTACGAGCGCGGCCGGCTGGTCCGTGCGGCCACCCGCGGCGACGGCCGCACCGGTGAGGACGTGACCGCCAACGTGCGCAGCATCCGGGACGTGCCCGGTCAGCTCACCCCGTCCCCCGAGTTCCCCGACGTGCCGGAGCTCCTCGAGGTCCGGGGCGAGATCTATTTCCCGGTGGCGGCCTTCGCCGACCTCAACGCCGGCCTGGTCGAGCAGGGCAAGGCGCCGTTCGCGAACCCGCGCAACGCCGCCGCCGGCAGTCTTCGGCAGAAGGACCCGCGGGTCACCGCGTCCCGGCCGCTGCGCCTGGTGGTGCACGGCATCGGCGCCCGCCGGGGATTCCAGCCGGTGGCCCAGTCCGAGTCGTACGCGGCGTTGAAGGCGTGGGGCCTGCCGACCAGCGACCGCTGGCGGGTGGTGCCCGACCTGTCCGGCGTCGCCGAATACATCGCCTACTATGCCGAGCACCGGCACGACGTCGAGCACGAGATCGACGGTGTCGTCGTGAAGGTCGACCCGGTGGCGATCCAGGGCCGGCTCGGCTCCACCAGTCGTGCGCCCCGCTGGGCGATCGCCTTCAAGTACCCGCCCGAGGAGGTCACCACCAAGCTGCTCGACATCGACGTCGAGGTCGGGCGTACCGGCCGGGTCACCCCGCGCGCGGTTCTCCAGCCGGTCAAGGTGGCCGGCTCCACTGTCGCGTACGCCACCCTGCACAACGCCCGCGAGGTGGAACGCAAGGGCGTGCTGATCGGTGACACGGTGGTCATCCGCAAGGCCGGCGACGTGATCCCCGAGGTCCTCGGCCCGGTGGTCGACCTGCGACCCGCCGACGCCCAGCCGTTCGTGATGCCCACCCACTGCCCCGCCTGCGGCACCCCGCTCGCCCCCGCCAAGGAGGGCGACGTCGACATCCGCTGCCCGAACACCCGCAGCTGCCCCGCCCAGTTGCGGGAGCGGGTCTTCCATCTCGCCGGCCGCGGGGCGTTCGACATCGAGGTGCTCGGCTACAAGGGTGCGGCGGCCCTGCTCGACGCGGAGATCATCCGCGACGAGGGTGACCTCTTCCAACTCGACGCCGAGCAGCTCAAGCGGTCGCCGTTCTTCGTCAACAAGGACGGCAGCCTCGGCAGCAACGCCGTCAAGCTGCTCGACAACCTGGCCGTCGCCAAGGAGCGCGAGCTCTGGCGGGTGCTCGTCGCGCTCTCCATCCGGCACGTCGGCCCGACGGCCGCCCGGGCGCTGGCCCAGCACTTCCGCTCCGTCGAGGCGATCGACAGGGCCGGCGAGGAGGAGCTCTCCTCGGTCGACGGGGTGGGCCCGACCATCGCCGCCAGCATCCGCGAATGGTTCGCCGTGGACTGGCACCGCGAGGTGGTCCGCAAGTGGGCCGAGGCCGGCGTGCGGATGGCCGAGGAAGCGGTCGACGAGGGGCCGCGCCCGCTGGAGGGTGTCACCGTCGTGGTCACCGGCACGCTCGCCGGCTTCTCCCGCGACCAGGCCGCGGAGGCGGTGCAGAGCCAGGGCGGCAAGGTCAGCGGCTCGGTCTCGAAGAAGACGGGCTTCGTGGTGGTGGGCGAGAACCCCGGGTCGAAGGCGGACAAGGCGGCCAGCCTGAAGGTGCCGGTCCTCGACGAGGACGGCTTCCGGGTGCTGCTCGCCAAGGGGCCGGACGCCGCACGCGAGGTGGCCCGCGTCGAGGGCTGAAACGCGCCGTCGCAGCGCGTCGTGCCTGGTCGGCGGGGCTTTCCAGGAGCGCGGCGACGGGCCGGCCCGGCGGGGGCGCATACCAAGTTAATTACGACTACGACCGATTCGTGACTGTCATACCGGGAAAGCCGGCACCGAGGGCGTTTCATTGGTGCACGGCGTGTGAACGGGCACGCCGACCGTCGTCCGGGAGGTGTGATGGAGGTCGCGGACCCACGCAACGTCGTCCCGCCCGGACGCGTGGCGCCGTTCACCGCCTTCATCGGCGCCGTCCTGGCCCTGGCGTTGCTGCTCGCGGCCGGTCCACTGGCGACGCTGCCGGAGCAACTGCCTCAGCTGCCGGTGGCGTTCTGGACGATGGCGGCGCTCGCGGTGGTCTGCGACGCCCGCCCGTTCGTCCCGCCGGGCCGGCGGCACACCTCGGCGGTCTTCCCGTCCACCTGCTTCACCTTCGCCATCCTGCTCGGCTGGGGGCTGGGTCCGGCGGTGGTGGTGCAGGCGGTGGCCGTCGTCGTCTCCGGCTGGCGGCTGCGGCACGCCGCGTGGCGTACGGCGTTCAACGTCGGCCAGTACGCCTGCGCCCTCGCCGCCGCGTACGCGGTCACCCGCCTCGGACCCGGCACCGTCTTCTCCGGCGGGGTGCTGCACACCTCCGACGTCGTGGCGGTCGGTGGCGCGACCCTGGTCTGGTTCCTGGTCAACTACGTGCTGGTCAGCATGGCCGTACGGCTCCGTTTCGGTGGCCGGTGGTGGCCGAGCTTCCGCCAGGGCCTCGGTTTCGAACTGCTCTCCACCGGTTCGCTGCTGCTGCTCGCCCCGGTGCTGGTCGCCGCGGCCCGCACCAGCGCCGCACTGATCCCGCTGGTGCTGGTGCCACTCTTCGCCGTCTACCGGATGGCCCGGCTCACCGTCGAGCAGCATCAGCTCGCCTCCCTCGACCCGTTGACCGGGCTGCCGAACCGCAAGGCGCTGCTGGCCGAGGTCGCCGAGCAGGTCCACCTGCACGGGGAGCGGTCCGGCCGGGGCGAACCGGACGGGCACCTGGCGCTGCTGCTGATCGACCTGGACCGGTTCAAGAACGTCAACGACGCCCTCGGCCACGCGGTGGGGGACCGGCTGCTGGTCGAGGTCAGCCAGCGACTGACCACGCTGGTCGGTGGGCGGGACATGGTGGCCCGGCTGGGCGGTGACGAGTTCGCCATCGTGATGACCGGTCTCACCGACGCCGCCGAGGCACGTGAACTCGCCGACCTGGTGGTCCGGACGCTCGCCGAGCCGGTACCGCTGGACGGGCTGCCGCTGGACGTGGGCGGGTCGATCGGCATCGCGGTCTTCCCGGAGCACGGGGAGGACTTCGCCACCCTGATGCGCCACGCCGACGTGGCGATGTACGACGCGAAGCATCGCAACGACACCATCGCCGTCTACACCGCCGAGTCCGACCATAATTCGGCCGAGCGGCTCGGACTCCTGGCCGATCTGCGGCGGGTGCTGGAGGCCGGCCCGGTCGTGGACGAGCGGGCCGACGTCGACCAGCCGGCCGACGTACCACCCGCTGGCACGTCCGGGGCGGGGGAGGGCCGGCTCGCCACCGGCGGGACACGGGGCGGGGACGGCGCCGCCCTCGGCACCGCCGTTGATCGGGCCGAGGGCGTGCCGAGTGGAGGCCCGGGCGGCGACGGCGCGGCACTGAACGGCGGGGTGACGGGCCCCCGGGCGCGACGCTGGTGGTCGCGGCAGCGGGAGCGCCGCCCCGAGGTGGCGACCGAGGACGAGCTGATCAGCCGGATCGTGTCCGGCGCCGACCCGATCCGCCGCCGAACCGGCCGTCCCGGCACGCGAGTGGTCGACCGGGGCGCGGTCGTCGACCGCAGGGCGGTGAACGGTCGCGGGCCGACCGCCGAACCGGGCCACCACGGGCTCGGCGTGGCCGCCGACGAGGAGGCCGTGGCCGCTCTGGCCGCCGGAGCAGACGCCGGTGAGCATCGGGCCGAGGGTTCGGACGCCGACCCGGCCGTCGACGCCGGCGAGATCACGATGTACTACCAGCCGCAGATCGCCATCGCCACCGGCGAGGTGGTGGGGGTCGAGGCGCTGCTGCGCTGGCGGCACCCGCGGCGCGGCATGGTCGACCCGGAGGAGCTGATCCGCGTCGCCGAGCAGAGCACCGTGATGCGCCTGCTCACCCGCCGGGTGGTCGACGACGTGGTGGAGCAGCTGGCGAAGTGGTCGGCCGCGGGGGTCGGCCTGCGGGCCGCGCTCAACGTGAGCGTGCGTGACCTGCACACCGGCGAGATCGCCGATCAGATCACCGACCGGTTGGCCCGGTACGGCGTACCGCCCGAGCGGCTGCAACTGGAGATCACCGAGGGCGCCCTGATGGCCGACCCGCGACGGGTGCTGGCCACCATCTCCCGGCTGCACCGCATCGGGGTGGCCATCGCGCTCGACGACTTCGGCACCGGCTACTCGTCCCTGCAACACCTGCGCCGGTTGCCGTTGTCCGAGGTCAAGGTCGACCGCAGCTTCGTCCTCGGCATGGCCGACGACCCCGACGACGCGGCGATCGTACGGTCGATGATCGAGCTTGCGGGTGCCCTCGGTCTGCGGGTGGTCGCCGAGGGGGTCGAGGACGAGCGGACCTGGCGGATGCTGCACGCCGCCGGCTGCGACGCCGCCCAGGGCTGGTTCTACGCCCGGCCGATGCCCGCCCAGGAACTGGTCACCTGGCTGGCCAGGTACCGTCCGGTGCGCCCCGCCGGCGGTCCGGACCCCGACCTGCGCCACCGGCACGCCCGCTGAACCGGCCGCGGCCTGGGCGACGCGGCGGTGTGGAGGGGGAGTGGGGGGACGGCACCCCGACACGGAACAATAGACTCGCTCCGGTCACCGCGCGTCACTCCGTACAGCTCGCGCGGTCGGCTGACCGGCCGGACACCAGGACCGTTACGAAGGGGGCACGATGGCCGCCATCTCCCGCGAGGAGGTCGCGCACCTGGCGCGCCTGTCGCGGCTCGCCGTCACCGAGGAGGAGCTGGACACCTTCGCCGGCCAGCTCGACGTGATCCTCCAGGCGGTCGCCCAGGTCGGCAAGGTCGCCGCCGCGGACATCCCGCCGACCTCGCACTCGGTGCCGCTGACGAACGTCCTGCGTGAGGACGTCGAGACGCCGTGCCTGACCCCCGAGGAGGCGTTGTCGGGCGCACCGGACGTCGATCAGCAGCGGTTCCGGGTCCCGCGGATCCTCAACGAGGACCTGGCGTCATGAGCGAACGTAACGAGCGGATCGGCATCATCAGCGCGCGGCGGGGCGCCGGCGAGCGAAGCGAGGCGGCGGCATGAACGACCTGACCACGAAGACCGCGGCGGAGATCGCCGCGCTGGTGGCCGGCGGGGAGACCTCCGCCGTCGAGGTCACCCAGGCCCACCTCGACCGGATCGCGGCGGTCGACGACCAGGTGCACGCGTTCCTGCACGTCGACACCGAGGGTGCGCTCGCCGCGGCCCGCGTGGTCGACGAGCGCCGGGCGGCCGGTGAGCCGCTCGGCCCGCTGGCCGGAGTGCCGGTCGCCGTCAAGGACGTGCTCGCCACCAAGGGTGTGCCGACCACCGTCGGCTCCAAGATCCTGGAGGGCTGGCGCCCGCCGTACGACGCGACGATCGTCCAGCGGCTGCGCGCGGCCGGCACGGTGATGCTCGGCAAGACGAACATGGACGAGTTCGCCATGGGCTCCTCCACCGAGTACTCGGCGTACGGCCCGACCCGCAACCCGTGGGACCTGAGCCGGATCCCGGGCGGCTCGGGCGGCGGCAGCTCCGCGGCGCTGGCCGCGTACGAGGCGCCGCTGGCGATCGGCTCGGACACCGGTGGCTCGATCCGCCAGCCGGGCGCGGTCACCGGCACGGTCGGGGCGAAGCCGACCTACGGCGGCACCTCCCGCTACGGGCTCGTCGCCTTCTCCTCGTCGCTGGACACGCCCGGCCCCTGCGCGCGTACCGTGCTGGACGCCGCGCTGCTGCACGAGGTCATCGCCGGGCACGACCCGCGTGACTCGACGTCGATCCCGCAGCCGGTGCCGGATGTGGTGGCCGCGGCGAAGCTCGGCGCGACCGGCGACCTGACCGGTGTGAAGCTCGGCATCGTGACCGAGTTCGCCGGCGAGGGCGCCGAGCCGGGCGTGCTGGCGGTGTTCCGGGAGGCGGTCGACGCGCTGACCAAGCTGGGTGCCGAGATCGTCGAGGTCTCCTGCCCCAACTTCACCTACGCGCTGCCGGCGTACTACCTGATCGCGCCGAGCGAGTGCTCCTCCAACCTGGCCCGGTTCGACGGCGTCCGGTTCGGCCTGCGGGTCGGTGACGACGGCAGCCGGTCGCTGGAGGAGGTCATGTCCCTGACCCGGGAGGCCGGCTTCGGCCCGGAGGTCAAGCGCCGGATCATGCTCGGCACGTACGCGCTCTCGTCGGGCTACTACGACGCCTACTACGGGCAGGCGCAGAAGGTCCGTACGCTCATCACCCGGGACTTCACCGCGGCGTTCGAGCAGGTGGACGCGCTGATCTCGCCGACCACCCCGTTCGTGGCGTTCCCGATCGGCGAACGTACCTCCGATCCCTACCAGATGTACCTGGCCGACCTGTTCACCATCCCGACCAACCTGTACGGCGGACCCGGCATCTCGGTGCCGTGCGGGCTCTCCGACGGCCTGCCGGTCGGTCTACAGGTCATGGCCCCGACGTTGGCCGACGACCGCATGTACCGGGTCGCCGCCGCGCTGGAGAGCGCCGTCGGCACGTTCACCCCACCGGCACTGTGAGGCAGGAGCTCCGATGACCACGACACTGCCCTCGTACGACGACGTCGTCGCCCGCTACGAACCGGTGATCGGCCTGGAGACCCACGTCGAGCTCGGCACCCGGACTAAGATGTTCTGCGGCTGCCGGACCGACTTCGGCGGCGAGCCGAACACCCGGGTCTGCCCGGTCTGCCTGGGTCTGCCCGGCTCGCTGCCGGTGGTCAACAAGGCGGCCGTCGAGGCGACGATCCAAATCGGCCTCGCGCTGAACTGCTCGATCGCGGAGTGGTGCCGGTTCGCCCGGAAGAACTACTTCTACCCGGACATGCCGAAGAACTTCCAGATCAGCCAGTACGACGAGCCGCTGTGCGTCGACGGCTACCTGGACGTCGAGGTGAACGGCGAGACGGTGCGGATCGGCATCGAGCGGGTGCACATGGAGGAGGACACCGGGAAGACGCTGCACGTCGGCGGCGCGACCGGCCGGATCCACGGTGCGACGGAGTCGCTGGTGGACTACAACCGGGCCGGTATCCCCCTCGTGGAGATCGTCACCAAGCCGATCCCCGGCACCGGCGAGTTCGCCCCCGACGTCGCCCGGGCGTACGTCACCGAGCTGCGGGACGTGATCCGCTCCCTGGGCGTCTCCGACGTTCGGATGGAGGAGGGTTCGCTGCGCTGCGACGTGAACACGTCGTTGAACCTGCCCGGTCAGGAGTGGGGCACCCGCACCGAGACGAAGAACGTCAACTCGCTGCGCTCGGTGGAGCGGGCGGTCCGGTCCGAGATGCTGCGGCAGGCGTCGGTGCTCGACGCGGGCGGCCGGATCACCCAGGAGACCCGGCACTTCCACGAGGACACCGGGGACACCACCCCCGGCCGGTCGAAGGAGACCGCCACCGACTACCGGTACTTCCCGGAGCCGGATCTCGTGCCGATCGCACCGGACCCGGCGTGGGTGGCCGAGCTGAAGGCGGCCCTGCCGGAGCTGCCCCGGGTGCACCGCCGGCGGCTCCAGGAGCAGTGGGGTCTGTCCGACCTGGACATGCAGTCCGTGCTCAACGCCGGCGCGGTCGAGCTGATCGAGCGGACCGTGGCTGCCGGTGCCACGCCGGCCGCAGCCCGCAAGTGGTGGCTCGGTGAGTTGTCCCGGCGGGCCAACGAGACCGGCGTCGAATTGGTCGACGTCGGGGCCACCCCGGAGCAGGTGGCCGAGCTGCAGGGCCTGGTCGACGCCGGGAAGCTCAACGACAAGCTGGCCCGGACGGTGCTCGAGGGCGTGGTGGCCGGCGAGGGTTCGCCGACCGAGATCATGACCAGCCGAAACCTGGAGGTGGTCTCGGACACCGGCGCGCTCACCGCCGCCGTGGACGAGGCGATCGCCGCCAACCCGGACATCGCCGACAAGATCCGCAGTGGCAAGGTCGCGGCGGCCGGCGCGTTGGTCGGCGCGGTCATGAAGACCACCCGCGGCCAGGCCGACGCGAAGACCGTCCGGGAACTGATCCTGGCCCGCCTCGGCGCCTGACGTTCCGGAAGGGCCCCCTGTCGACGCCCGGTGCGCGACAAGGGGCCCTTCCTGACATTCCGGGGCGGCCCGCGCCGCCCCGCCGGCTGCTCAACAACAACGGCGCATCGCCGCCGCCACGCCGGAACGATCCCCACCCCTTTCGCATGGGCGTCATCGGCGACGCCCGGATGGAGCCACCGTGAACCAGCACGACCTGGACGTCCTCGATGAGATTCAGCGCCGGGTGCTCTGGCTCGCCACCCGGATCGTGGACGCCGCCAACCACGACCGCGACGCCGGCGACGGCGTGAAGGTCGGCGGGCACCAGGCGTCGAGCGCCTCGTTGGTCAGCGCGATGACGGCGCTCTGGTTCGCCCACCTGGACGCCGCAGACCGGGTGTCGGTGAAGCCGCACGCCTCGCCGGTCTACCACGCGATCCAGTACCTGCTGGGCAACCTCGACCGCTCCTACCTGCCCCGGCTGCGGGCGCGCGGCGGCCTCCAGTCCTACCCGTCGCGCACCAAGGACCCGGACGGGGTCGACTTCTCCACCGGCTCTGTCGGGCTCGGCGCGGCGGCGCCGCTCTTCGCCGCGGCCACCCGGCGCTACGTGGACGCGCACTTCGGTCCCCGGCCCCGGTCCCGGTTCATCGCGTTGATCGGCGACGCCGAACTCGACGAGGGGAACATCTGGGAGGCCGTCGCCGACCCGGCGACCACCGGTCTCGGCAACGTCATGTGGCTGGTCGACTTCAACCGCCAGTCGCTCGACCGGGTGGTGCCCGGTGTGCGGATCAACCAGTGGCGGGGCCAGTTCGAGGCGGCCGGTTGGCACGTGGTGGAGGTCAAGTACGGTCGCCGGCTCGCCGCCGCGTACGACCGGCCGGGCGGGGAGGCGTTGCGGACCTGGATCGACGCCATGCCCAACGAGCAGTACCAGTCGCTGTTCGGGCTCGCCGGGCCGGAGTTGCGTAAGCGGTTCCTCGACGGCGCGCCGGACGCGGTCGCCACGTTCATCGTCGACATTCCCGACGACGAGCTGGGTCCGCTCGTCACCGACCTCGGCGGGCACGACCTGGCGGCGCTGCTCGACGCGTACGCCCAGTGCGACGCCGTCACGGACCGGCCCAGTGTCGTGTTCGCGTACACGGTGAAGGGTTGGGGGCTGCCGATCGCCGGCAATCCGCGCAACCATTCGGCGCTGCTCAGCACCGAGCAGGTCGACGCCCTGCGCGCCACGTACGGCCTGACCCGGGAGACGGAGTGGGACCGGCTCGACCCGGCGTCCCCGGCGGGCATCCGGGCCGGCGAGCGTCGGGAGGCACTGTCCCGTCCGCCGCGGGAGCGGGCGCTGGGGGTCACCGTCCCCGAGGCCACGAAGGTACGCGCCAACAAGCCGATCTCCACGCAGGAGGTCTTCGGCCGGGTCCTCGTGGATCTGGCGCGCGACCCGGAGCTGGGCCGGTACCTGGTGACCACCGCACCGGACGTGGCCACGTCCACCAACCTCGCCGGGTTCATCAACAAGACGGGCGTGTTCGCGCCGAGCGCGCAGCGTGACTGGACCGAGGACCGGATGCTGCGCTGGACCGAGAGCCCCGCCGGCCAGCACATCGAGCTGGGCATCTCGGAGATGAACCTGTTCCTGCTGCTGGGCCAGCTCGGCCTGTCCTGGGACCTGTCCGGCCAGCCGCTGCTGCCGGTCGGCACGGTGTACGACCCGTTCGTGCTGCGCGGCCTGGACGCGTTCCTGTACGGGACGTACTCGGGTTCCCGATTCGTGGTCGCCGGCACCCCGTCCGGGATCACCCTCGCCCCCGAAGGTGGCGCGCACCAGTCGACCATCACCGCGTCCGTCGGGCTGGAGCTGCCCGGGGTGACGTTCATCGAGCCGGCGTACGCGGCCACCCTGGACTGGTTGCTCTGCGACGCCCTGGGTCAGATCGCGGGAGGCGGGGCGCCGTCGGCGACGGCGGCGCCGACCGAGGACGGGTCCTACTACTTCCGGCTGAGCACCCGACCGGTCGACCAGGCGCCGTTCGAGGCGACGCGGGCCCGGCTCGGGGACGCGGTGCTGCGCCGGCAGGTGGTCGCCGGGGCGTACCGGCTGGTCGACGCCCACCAGGCGTATCCGCACCTCGCGGACGCGCCGGTGGTGCAGCTCGCGGCCTCCGGGGCGGTGCTGCCCGAGGTGCTGGCGGCGGCCGCGGAGCTGGCGGACGAGGGCATCGCCGCGCACGTCGTCGACGTCACCTCCCTGGACCGGATCTACCGGGCCTGGCAGCGCACCTTGCGCCAGGGGGTGCGGACGGCGACCGCGCCGAGCGTGCCCGGCGCGCTCCGCTCGGCGTTCGACGACCGGGCGCCGGTGGTCACGGTGCACGACGCGGCCTCGCACGCGATGGCGTGGCTCGGGTCCGCCCTCGGGGTGCCCACGGTGCCGCTCGGGGTGGACGAGTTCGGCCAGTCGGGCAGCGTCGCCGAGCTGTACGAGCTGCACGACCTGCTTCCCGGCAGCATCGTCAACGCCGCGCTGGCCGCGCTCTCGCTCCGCCGCTGACCGACGGTCGGCGTTGGAGGGTCACCACGGGTGATGACTCGGCCCGAGCGGGGCGACACGACTGAGAGTCACCGCCCCGCCCGGGCCGCCACACCGGCCGTTTCCTTTGCTCTGCACCCTGATACGCACCACCTGCCGCCACCAGTGGAAACAGGTTGAAGCTCTGATCGGCTGGCGCGGCATGCTCGTTGCTCATCGTGACTGGCGCGTATTGGGGTGCAGAGCAAAGGGCGCGAGGCGCGGGATGGTGCGGTCGGATGATGGTGACTTTCCGTGTCGACGGGGCCGTGTTCGAGCGGCGCACGAGACGCGCGGCCACGCGGAGCGATGCGCGGAATGCGGGGCGATGCGCGGGGTGCGGGGCGACGGGGGGTCAGCGGGTCGGGGTCGGGGTGACAGGCGCCTGCTCGCCTGCCTGCGGATCCCGGATCACATGGCGTTCCAGGTTCACCTGGGCCTGCCCGGTGCCGCCCACGGTGATGTCGTCGTACGCCTGGAGCAGTTTGTCCTGGTCGAAGTAGAGCACGCTCATCGACAGCGGAGTGGGCTCCTCGCCCTCCAGACCGCGCAGCCCCGCGCCGCCGGTGGAGCCCTCCACCAGCAGCTGGGTCGGCATCTGCCCGGGCAGCTCGGGCAGCTTCGAGACCTGCCGCGCGTGGGTGTGCCCGGCCAGCACCAGCGGGCAGATGCCGGACAGCGGCCCGGCGGAGGCCGGATCGTGCACCAGCGCGATGTTCACCGGGCGGGGCGACCTGCGGATCGTCGCGGCGAGTTGCTCGCCGGTCCCGATGATCCGGTCGGCCACCTCCTGGGTCATCCCGCTGCCGGCCGGGGAGGTGTTCTTGTCCGGGGTGAAGCGTGGATCGCCGATGCCGGCGATGGTCAGCCCCGCGACCGTGGTGGTCGAGTTGTTCAGCACTATCGCGTTCGGCTGCCGGGCGACCGCCGCGGCGGTCCGCGCCGAGTCGTGGTTGCCCCGGATGTAGACGTAGGGCTTGCGCAGCACCCCGATCGAACCCACGAAGGACGCCTCCGGTTCGCTGCCCCAGTCGGTGATGTCGCCGGTGTCGATCACCACGTCGATGTCGAACTGCTCCACCACCGTCCGGATCAGCTGCCACCCCGTCGGGTTGAGATGCATGTCCGAGACGTGCAGCACCCGGGTCGTGTCCGGTGCGGGCTCGAACACCGGCAGCGCCGAGACCGTGGTGTAGAGCTGACTGACGTTGCCGACCAGCCGCTGGAGTTGCTCGGCGTACCTGGTGTAGTCGTTGGCTATCCGCCGCGCGTCACCGACGATGGCCGGCGCGTTGACCAGTAGCCCCTCGTACCGTGGCTCCTCGATCGCCTGCGGGCGCAGCGTCGCCGCCGCCGCACCCAGGCTCCCCAACGTGACCAGCAACGCGAGCCCGCCGGCCACCGCGGTGCGGCGAACGTTCCGGAACACCAGCGCGGCCAGCAGCAGGGTGGCCAGCACGGCGGAGGCGATGGTACGCAGACCGAGCCGCATCACGCCGGTCCGGACGTCATCCACCGCCGAGATGCTGGCCCGCTGGATGCTCGCCGGATCGTCGATCAACGCCTCGGTACGTCCCTGGTCGAGCGCGCCGAGGCGGACGGTCAGGTGGGCCGGGCCGTCGTGGCTGTCCAGCAGCAGGGCGCCCAGCGGCGGGATGTCGACAGTGGTCCCGCCGGCGGTGTCGGGAGAGAGGGTGAGGGTCGCCTGGAACGGACCGATGTCCGTGTCGACCCGGCCGCCGCCGAGTACGCCGAGCGTGACCCCGGCGAGAGTGACCAGCAGTATCGCCAGGGTCACCCCGGTCATGCGCAGCAGGCCGCGCCCACCCGCCGGGCCGATGCCGCGCCGCAGCGGCCAGCGACGCCAGCGGGCCGCCCGGGTTTCCCCACCGGCGGCCTGCTGCTCGTCCTGTTCCCCGTCCATGTCGGAAATCGTGGCTCTCCGGTCAGCTCCGTCCGGCCCCGCCGTCGGCGAACACCAGCCGCAGAAGCCGGTCGTCCTCCGCCGCAGGGTTGCCCCGCCCATCGTGGTTCGAGGTGGACACCCACACCGAGCCGTCGGGAGCGGAGGCCACGGCCCGGAGCCGGCCGTACCGGTCGGTCAGCAGCTCCTGCGGCTGCCCGAGCATCGCGCCCGTGTCGGTCAGCTCGACCACCCAGAGTCGCTTGCCGCGCAGGCAGGCGGTGACCAGGAGCCGGTCCGTCGCGGCCAGCCCCGAACAGGAGGCGTCCGAGGTCGACCACTGGGTGATCGGGTCCACGTAGCGCTTGTCGTCGCCGCGCCCTTCCACCACCGGCCAGCCGTAGTTCTTCCCCTTGACGATCTCGTTGATCTCGTCCCAGGTGTTCTGGCCGAACTCCACCGCGTACATCCGCTTGGCGGCGTCCCACGCGAAGCCCTGCACGTTGCGGTGCCCCAGCGACCAGACGGGCGAGTTGGGGAAGGGGTTGCCGGCCGCCGGTTTGCCGTCCCGGGTGATCCGCAGGATCTTGCCGCCGAGGCTCTTCACGTCCTGCGCGTTCGGGCGTTCCCCGGCGTCCCCGGTGCTCGCGTAGAGCTGGCCGTCCGGCCCGAACCCGAGCCCGCCGCCGTTGTGGACGGAGGCCTTCGGGATGCCGGTCAGAATCGGGGTCGGCTCACCGCCGAGTTGGAGCCGGGCGATCCGGTTGTCCCGCTCCGTCGTGTAGTAGACGAACAGCGTCCGGTCCCGTTGGTAGCCCGGCGAGATCGCGAGGCCGAGCAGCCCGCCCTCGCCGGCCGCGGCCACGTCGGGGATGGTCTGCGCGACCGTCACCCGCAGCCCGTCCGGTTCGGACTCGGGGCCGACCTTGAGGATCCGGCCGCTGTCCCGCTCGGTGACCAGGGCGCCGCCGTCGGGCAGGAAGCCGATCGCCCACGGCACCCGCAGGCCCTTGGCCAGCACCGTGGCCACCGCCTGCCGGCTCGCCCCACCCGGGCTGGCGGAGGTCGACGGAGTGGGGAAGTTCGGTGGCTCGCCCGCCGGGTCGGGTTCCGGCTCGCCGAAACTGCATCCGGTGGCCGCCAGCAGCAGAGCCGCGCAACACGCCGCGACTGCCGCACGGGCGCGGCGGACGCGGGGGTACAGGGGACGGGCGCTCACCCGGCCCAGGGTATCCCGCCGGGCCGCCGCCGGCGGGTCGTGCGGGCGCTTCGTCCGCAAGCGGTCGCCACGAAAGAGGTGGCGCCGGTGCGGAACCCGGCTACCGGCCGATATTCGGCACCGGCGGCGGACGCGGCCAACGACGAGGCTATCGTCGGCGAGCGTGAAGGTATGGATTCCGCACGAGGCCGGGCTTGCGCTGCTCGGCGAGCTGCCTCCGCAAGTCACCGTCGAGGTCGCCGAGCGTCCGGAGAAGCTTCCGTCGGAGCCGGCCGACGTCCGGTTCTGGGTACCGCCCTTCCTCGCCGGTGGGGACGCCACCGCGTTCCTGAACGAGCTGCCCGACCTCACGGTGGTGCAGCTGCTCTCCGCCGGAGCGGACGCCTGGGTGGGCCGGACGCCGGAGGGCGTGACCCTCTGCGACGCCCGCGGGGTGCACGACCCGTCGACGGCCGAGTGGGTGGTCACCGCGATCCTCACCCAGCTGCGAGCGTTCCCCGCCTTCGTGCGGGCGCAGGCCCGACGGGAGTGGGCGTACGGCGGTGTGACCCCCACCGACGAGCTGACCGGCAAGCGGGTGCTGATCGTCGGCGCCGGTTCGATCGGCACGGCGGTACGCGACCGGCTCGCCCCGTTCGGGGTCGACTTCACGCTGGTGGCCCGTACCGCCCGTCCCGAACAGGTCGTACGCGCCGTCGAGGAGCTGCCGGAGCTGCTGCCCGAGGCCGACGTGGTGGTGGTCCTGGTGCCGCTCACCGAGCGGACCCGCGGGCTGATCGACGCGAAGTTCCTGGCCTCGATGCGCGACGGTGCGCTGCTGGTCAACGCCGCGCGGGGACCGGTGGCGCGTACCGACGAGCTGACGGCCGAACTCGCCACCGGGCGGATCGCCGCCGCGCTGGACGTCACCGACCCGGAACCGCTGCCGGCCGACCACCCGCTGTGGGAGATGCCCAACGTGCTGATCACCCCGCACGTCGCCGGCTCGGTACGCGGTCTGCTGCCTCGGGCGTACCGGCTCGTCGGGGACCAGGTGCGGCGATTCGCGAGCGGTCAGCCGCTGATCAACGTGGTGGTCGACGGGTACTGAGCCGGTAGTTCCCCGCCCGCGCGTCGGCGGATCAGCCGGCCGAGTCGGGCAGGGCCTGGCCGGTGGCGGAGACCAGGCGGGGCAGGTCGGTGCCGCGTACGGCGGGAAGGACGACCTGCTGACCGTCGCCGAGTCGGGCCACCGCTCGCCCGCGCGGGTCGGTGGCCAGCTCGACCACCTCGTCCCAGGCGATCCGGCGCTGCCCGGCCAGCGCGCGTACGCGCAGCTCCCGGGCGTCCGCGTCGGTGCCCGCCCGCCACGCCCAGACGCCGACGGCGAGCGGGACGAGCAGTACCGGCAGCAGGTACGCCCGGGCGTTGGCCAGCGGCAGGGCGCCGATGACGGCGATGATCGCCGCGGCCAGGAGCGCCTGGTTGTACCGGAAGCGGACGGTGGCGGGCTTGGTCACCCTCCGATGATCCCACCTTCGGCGGGACGCTCGTCCGCCGGGCCGCGCACGGCCGCCCGGTGGGCGGCAACGTGACGCGGGTCACCGCCTCTGGAGGTGGGAGACGCGTAACCGCTGCCCGGGGCGGATCGTTCCCGAACAATGGGCAGTGAACTCGAAGACTGCTGCCCGCACCGCCGCACCGCCCCCGTGCCCCCTCACGAAGGCGACCGCCGTGCTCCTCGCCACCCCGCTCCGTACCCCTGCCCTCCGCCGAGCGGCGCCCGCGACCGCCGTGCTCGCGGCGGTCACGTCGCTCGTCCTGGCGGGTGCCGCGCACCTGCTTCCGGCCGCGGTGGTGGTCGCGCTCGCGGGCGGGGCCGGCGCCCTGATCGCCGGGGTACGCCTCACCCGGTTCGCCATCCGGCCCTCGGCCCCGCGCGACCCGCACGTGCCGGCCACGGATGCCGCCGCGTCGGCTTCGAGCACCACTACGTCTTTCCCGACGGCGAGGAATTGCACAGCTCGGCCACGCTGCGCTTCCGCACCGAACGGGACCTGCGCGACT
>NZ_JBEXFP010000080.1:0-14671 GCF_040606825.1 Micromonospora sp. NPDC005367
GGTTCCTTGATCCCGGGGTGTCCTCGCGGCCGCGATACCTCGGGATCAAGGAACCCGAGTCGATCAACGCCCTGGGCGCACGGTGGCGCGACTGCCCCGCCGGGCCGGGCGGGCCCCGGCGAGCTGCTCCGCCCGGCCGTGCGGGTTCGCGCGAAATGTCGGTCCCCTGTCGCATTGGCGGTCCAAGGCCGGATCGGTACCGGCGCTGGTCAGGCCGGTTGGAAACGTTTCCGTAACGAGCCCTTGACCTCGCGGCGAATCGTGGCGCAGACTCCCGGAAACGTTTACAGCGATCGGGCGGAGGTGCGGAACGTGGGTCGTAAACGTTTACAGGAGTCGGCGGACGGCCGACCGACGGTCCACACCGTGGCCGCCCGCGCCGGTGTCTCCATCGCATCCGCCTCCCGCGTCCTCAACGGCGTCGGCGGCAGTCCGGAGACCGTCCGCAAGGTGCGCGCCGCGGCCGCCGAGGTCGGGTACGTCCCCAACGCGATCGCCCGTTCGCTGCAGTCGCAGCGCACCGGACTGGTCGCGCTCGCCGTCGAGGACATCGGCAACCCGGTGTACGTGGCGATGATGCGGGCCATCGAGGCGGTGGTCGCCTCGTCCGGCCGGCAACTGGTGGTGCACGCCACGGGCGGACGGATCGACAACGAGACGGCGCTGCTGCGGCGGCTCGCCAACCGCTACGTCGACGGGATGATCATCTCGCCGATCCGGGTGACCGACGACCACCTCGGTGCGCTGGTCGGCAGCCCGGTGCCGGTGGTGGTGATCGGTCAACTCGGCGCGGACGCGCCCGTCGACAACGTACGCACCGACTCCCGGCGCGGCGTCGCGTTGGCCGTGGACCACCTGCTCGCCACCGGCCGGCGCCGGATCGGCTTCGTCAACGGTCCGCTCGACACCGTCCCGGGTGCCGCCCGTGACGCAGGTTTCCGCGCCGCGCTGGCCCGGCACGGCATCCACCTCGACGAAAACCTCGTCGAGGTGGGCGACTTCCAGTACGCGGCCGGCCGGGCCGCGGCCGTCCAGCTGCTCGCCCGCGCCTCACCGGACGCACTGCTCTGCGCCAACGACCTCATCGCGGTCGGCGCGCTGCACGCCCTGCTGGCCGCCGGTCGGCGAGTGCCCGAGGACGTCGCGCTGGTCGGCATGGACGACACCGAGCTGGCCCAGATGATGTTCCCTCAGCTCTCCAGCGTCTCGCTCGGTTCGGCCGAGCGTGGGCGGCGCGCCGCCGAACTGCTCCTGCAACGCATCGCCGACCCGACCCTGCCGCCGCGACGCGAGCAGGTGCCGCCCAGCCTCGCCGTACGCGCCTCGAGCGGCGCGACGCTACCGGCCGCCCGCCCGTCCGCCGATCCGCTCGACGGGCCGAGAGCTCCCACGCCCACCCACCCGTCCAGCGAAGGGGTGACCGCATGACCACGCTCGCCGAGCGTTCGGACGTGAAACGCCCCGGACGATCCCGCCGTCCGGGCCGGTCCCGATCCGACCGGACCGCCATCTACCTGCTGTTACTGCCGTCGCTGCTGCCGATCCTGCTGCTGTCGGTCTTCCCGTTGGTGCGCGGTATCTACCTGGGCTTCACCGACGCCCGCGCCGGACGCAACGTCGAGGTCAACTTCACCGGCCTGGAGAACTACCGGCAGCTCCTCGGCGACGAGCTCTTCTGGAACTCGTTCAAGATCGGTCTGCTCTGGGCCTTCGGGGTGACCGCGCTCCAGTTCGTGCTCGCCCTCGGGCTGGCCCTGCTGCTCAACCAGCAGCTGCGGTTCCGCGGGGTGGCACGGGTGCTCGCCGTGGTCCCGTGGGCGATGCCCCCGGTAGTGGTCGGCATCCTCTGGAAGCTCGTGTACCACCCGGATGCCGGCCTGCTGAACGAGTTCCTCTACCGCATCGGCGCCGACGGCCTGCGGGCGAACTGGCTCGGTGACTTCAGCACCGCCTTACCTGCGGTGATCATCGTCGGGGTCTGGGCCGGTATGCCGCAGACCACCGTCGTCCTGCTCGCCGGCCTGCAGGGTGTCGCCCGCGAACTGCACGAGGCGGCGGCGGTCGACGGCGCGAGCGCCTGGCACCGGTTCCGGCACGTGACGCTGCCCGCGCTGGCCCCGGTCATCGTCGCCATCACCTCGCTCGACTTCATCTGGAACTTCAACTCGTTCGGCCTGGTCTACGTGCTCACCGCGGGCGGGCCGGGCGGCAAGACGATGCTGCCGATGCTCTTCGCCTACGAGGAGGCGTTCCGCTACGGCAACTACGGCTACGCCGCCGCGCTCGGCAACGCCATGGTCGTGATCATCGTGGCGCTGCTCGCCATCTATCTCCGCCGTCGACTGAGGGAGGCGAACTAGTCGTGATCACAGCGATGAGTGAGCTTGCGAGCCCCGCGGTCCTGATCGGAGGCCAGTAATGTTCGGTAAGCCGAGCCGCACCGGGCGGACGCTCCAGTACGTGGCCCTCGCCGGCTACCTGATCTTCCTCGGGTTCCCGCTGATCTGGCTCCTCTCGACGGCGTTCAAGCCGCCGCGGGAACTGGTGCAGCTGCATCCCACGCTGATCCCCACCCACCCGACCACGCAGAACTTCGTCCAGGCCTTCACCGAGCAGGAACTCGGTCGGGCGGCTTTGAACAGCCTCCAGGTCTCGCTGGCCTCGGCGGTGCTGACCGTGCTCGTCGCCATGCCGGCGTCGTACGCCCTGGCCCGGTTCCGCTCGAAGCTCGGCACCGTGGCGCTGGGCTGGGTGCTGTTGTCCCAGCTCTTCCCGTTCGTACTGCTGATCATCCCGATCTTCCTCGTGCTGCGGCAGGTCGGGTTGGCCAACACGCACGCCGGACTGGTGCTGATCTACGTGGTCTGGGCGTTGCCGTTCGCGCTCTGGATGTTGCAGGGCTTCGTCCGGAACATCCCACGCGAGCTGGAGGAGGCCGCGTCCGTCGACGGCGCGACCCGGGCACAGGTGCTGCGTCGGGTCGTCTTCCCGCTGCTCGCTCCCGGCCTGGTGGCGACGGCCCTGTTCTCCTTCATCTCGGCGTGGAACGAGTTCTTCTTCGCCCTGGTGCTGATCAAGACGCCCGAGCTGGCGACCCTCCCGGTCGCGCTGGCCCGGTTCGTGGGCATCGAGGGCACCGCACGCCTCGGGCCGCTCGCCGCCGGTTCGCTGCTGGCCACGCTGCCCAGCCTGATCTTCTTCGCGTTCATGCAACGCCGGCTCTCGTCCGGCTCGCTGGCCGGTGCGGTCAAGGGCTGAACCCGTCCCCCCAACCACCACCAAGGAGGTACACCCCCATGCTCCGTACCCGATTCCGCCGACTGGCCGCGGCCACCGCGGTCGCGGTCGTCGGCCTCGGAATGATCGCCGCCTGCGGTGACGGCGGCGACGACGAGGCCACATCCGGTCCGGTCAAGCTGCGCTTCCTCAGCCTCGCCTGGCAGAAGGAGTCGCTGCAGGCCAACAAGGACCTCGTCGCCAAGTGGAACGCCGACCACCCGGACATCCAGG
The DNA here is from genome assembly GCF_040606825.1 of Micromonospora sp. NPDC005367. Lineage (NCBI taxonomy): Bacteria > Bacillati > Actinomycetota > Actinomycetes > Micromonosporales > Micromonosporaceae > Micromonospora > Micromonospora sp. NPDC005367. The sequence continues at coordinate 3,511 of NZ_JBEXFP010000080.1, forward strand.
TCGAGTACGTCCAGGGTGACTGGAACTCGGTGCACGACCAGCTGCTGACGTCCTTCGAGGGCGGCGACGCGCCGGACATCGTGCACTACGAGGCGGCCTCGATCGGCGAGTTCAGCAAGCAGGGCTACCTGGCCGACGTGTCCGAACTGCTCTCCGACGACTTCAAGGGCCAGATCGACAAGGGGATCTGGGACACGGCGACCTTCGACGGCAAGGTCACCGGCGTCCCGTTCCTGCTGGAGTCACAGGTCGTCATCGCCAACAAGAAGCTGCTCGACGCCGCCGGCGTCAGCGTGCCGCAGGCCGACAACGGCTGGACCTGGGACGAGTTCCAGGCCAACGCGCAGAAGCTCACCAAGCCCGGCCAGTACGGCGCGGCCTGGGCGCTCAAGTCGCCGACCAACCGCGTGCTGAACCTCGCCCTGAACTTCGACGGCAAGTTCTTCTACACCGACGGCGGGCGCACCGAGGTCAAGGTCGGTGACGCGGAGAAGGAGGTCCCGAAGCGGATCCACGACATGCTGTACACCGCCAAGTCGGCCTCGCCGGAGGCGCTCGGCACGAGTGGCGCGGACACCCTGCCCGGCTTCTTCGGCGGCAAGTACGCGATGCTGCCCGGCTCGGTGTCCCTGCGCCAGCAGATGGTCGAGCAGGCGCCGGCCGGCTTCGAGTGGGTCACCCTCCCGCCGATCAAGGGGCTGTCCAGCCTGCAGGCGGCCAACCCGCAGACGCTGTCGATCAGCGAGGACTCGAAGCACAAGAAGCAGGCCGCGCAGTTCCTCGAGTACTTCCTGAACCCCACCAACATGGCCGCCCTGGCCAAGGGGGACTGGCTGGTGCCGACCGGCAAGCAGGCCAACGAGGAGCTGGTCAAGCTCACCGGCGGCAAGCAGGGCTGGGACGTCGCCGCGGACAGCGCCGCCGATCTGACCGTCGCCTCCTTCCAGATGGCCGACGGCTACCCGGAGTGGAAGACCAAGTACGCCACTCCGGCCTTCCAGCAGTACTTCGCCAACAAGATCACCCTGGACCAGCTCGCCACGCAGCTGGTCGACGGTGGCAAGCAGGTTCTGAGGTAAGCACATGTCACTCTTGCTCGACACATCGGTCGGATCCCTGGTCGGCGCTGCGGTCGGCGACGCCCTCGGTGGTGCCACGGAGACAGCCCTGCCGGAACAGATCCGCGCCCGGTTCGGCGGCTGGGTCGAGGGCATCGTGCCCCCGTACCACGCCGACTGGGCCACCGCACGGCCACTCGCGCCGTACCACAAGGGCGACGGGCACGTCACCGACGACACGTTGATGACCCACGCCCTGGTCCGCGCCTACGCGGCGAAGCGCGACCACCTCGACGCGTACGACGTGGTGGACCTGCTGGTGCCCGACCTGATCGAGCGGGTGGTCTACATCCCCGACCTGGAGCGCAACGGGGTGACCTTCCACCGCCTCGCGGCCGCCGAGCGGTGGTTGGTCACCCGCCTGCACCACGCGCACGTGGATCCGCGTGAGGCCGGGGTCGGCAACATCGTCAACTGCGGCGCGGCCATGTACATGGCCCCGGTCGGCATCGTCAACGCGGGTGACCCGGCCGGGGCGTACGCCGAGGCGGTGGAGATCGCCGGAGCCCACCAGCACAGCTACGGGCGGGAGGCCGCGGCCGTCTTCGCCGCCGCCGTCGCCGCGGCCGCCGCCCCCGGCGCGACCGTCGAGGACGTGGTCGCCGCGACGCTGGACCTGGCCCGCGACGGAACCCGAGCGGCCATCGACGCCGTCGTGAAGGAAGCCCGATCCCACCACGACTGGAAGGCCGCCATCCCCGCGCTGCGGGCGGCGGTGGCCCCCTACGACACGGTGGGGGAGGAGTACCGCAGCCCCGGACTGGGGGCGCGCCGCCCCAGCCGGCTGCACTCCATCGAGGAACTGCCGGTGGCGATCGGCATGCTGGTGGTGGCCGGCGGCGAGTACCGCCCGGCGGTGCTCGGCTCGGTGAACTACGGCCGGGACGCCGACTCGACCGCCACCATGGCCGGCGCGATCGCCGGCGCGCTCGGCGGGGCCGCCGCGGTCCCGGCGGAGTGGGCCGAGGCCGTCGCCACCGCGTCCCGGACCGACCTCGTCGAGCCGGGCCGGGTGCTCGCGGCCGTGGCGGGTGAGGTCTTCGAGCGCGACCAGACCCGCTTCACTCGGCGCGCGGAGCGGTTCACCGGGTTGACCAGCGGCACGCCCACCGGCCTCCGGCAGGCGGACGCCGTGCCTCCGCAGCGGAACCGCGCCGCCGACGGGGATCCGGTCCGATGAGGATCACCTGGGTGCAGCCGGAGGACCTGCTGCCGCACGAACTGGCGGCCAGCCGGGACGAGGGTCGTGACGTCACAGCGCTCGCGCAGCGGTGGACCGCGGCCGGCGGGGACCTCGCCCCGCCGGTCAGCGGTGCCTCGCCGGCCCCGGCCACACCGGAGCTGCGCGCCCTCGCCGTGGAGCTGCTCGACACCGCCGACGCGCTGCCGGTGGTCGACGCCGGCGACGAGCCGGACGACGTGGCCGGCCTGCGGGCGTCCTGGCCGGCGACCTGGTCGCTGCCGACCGAGGTGTCGTACGACCGGCTGCACGGCGGGTGGCTCGGCCGGGCGGTCGGCTGCCTGCTCGGCAAGCCGGTGGAGAAGATCCCTCGGCAGGGGATCCGGGAGATCCTGACCGCGACCGGCCGCTGGCCGCTGCGCGACTGGTTCACCGCCCAGGGGCTGCCGGCCGAGGTGGCGGCCCGCTGGCCGTGGAACCGGCGCAGCGCGCCGACGAGCCTCGCCGAGAACATCGACGGGATGCCCGAGGACGACGACCTGAACTACCCGCTGCTGGCGCTGCGCGTGCTGGAGACGCACGGGCGTGACTTCACCAGCGCCGACGTGGCGCAGGCCTGGCTGGACTGGCTGCCGGGCGGGCGGGTCTTCACCGCCGAGCGGGTGGCCTACCGCAACCTGCTGCTCGGGTTCGCCCCGCCGGAGAGCGCGCGGCGGCACAACCCGTTCCGCGAGTGGATCGGCGCCCAGATCCGCACCGACGTGTACGGCTGGGTGAACCCGGGCCGCCCCGACCTGGCCGCCGAGCTGGCCGTCCGGGACGCCGTGGTCAGCCACGTCCGGGGCGGGGTGCACGGGGCGATCTGGGCGGCCGCGCTCGCCGCCGCCGCGCCGGTCGCCACGGACGTGGACCAGGTGCTCGACGCGGCCGAGGCGGTCCTGCCGCCGCGCAGCCGCTTCGCGGCCACCGTCCGCGAGGCCCGTGCCCTCGGCACGGGCGCCGACGACTGGGAGCAGGTGGTCGACGAGCTGTACGCCCGGCACGGCCACCTGCACTGGGTGCACGTGCGCAACAACGCCGCACTGGTGGCCGCCGCGCTCGCGTACGGGCGGGGTGACCTGGAGACGTCGATCTGCGCGGTGGTCAGCGGGGGCTGGGACACCGACTCGAACGGCGCCACGGTCGGCGCGGTCAGCGGCGCGCTCACCGGCGCGGCGGAACTGCCGGCCCGCTGGGTGGCGCCGCTGCGCAACCGGCTGGCGAGCAGCATCGTCGGCTTCGACGGGATCGGCTTCGACGAGCTGGCCGAGCGTACCCGGGCCCTGGCCGGAGCCGGGTCGTGAGCGGTACACCGGTCGACGCGGTGGCACGGACGGAAGGGCGGACGGCATGAGCGCACGCGTGGTGGTGGTGGGCAGCGCCAACCTGGATCTGGTGGTCACCGCCCCGCAGCTGCCCCGCCCCGGCGAGACGGTGCTCGGCGAGCACTTCCACACCGTTCCCGGAGGCAAGGGCGCCAACCAGGCGGTCGCCGCGGCCCGCGCCGGCGCGGCCTGCGACTTCGTGGGCGCGGTCGGCGACGACGAGTTCGGCACGCAGCTACGGGCGAGCCTGGTCGACTCCGGTGTGGACGTGCAGGGCCTGCGCGTCGTCCCCGGAGCGTCCGGTGTCGCGCTGATCGCGGTGGACCGTGCGGCCGAGAACTTCATCGTGGTCGCCCCGGGCGCCAACGGCGCTCTCACCGACCTGACCGACGAGGACCGGGCGACCATCGCCGCGGCCGACGTGCTCCTGCTCCAACTGGAGGTGCCACTGCCGACCGTGGTCCGGGCGGCCGGCTTGGCCCGGGCCGGGGGCACCACGGTGGTGCTCAACGCGGCCCCGGCCGCCGCGCTCCCGGCAGAGCTGCTCGACCTGGTCGACGTGCTGGTCGTCAACGAGCACGAGGCCGCCGTCGTCGCCGGGGTGATCTCCGACGAGCCGGCGGCGCTGCTCGACGCGCTGCTGGAGCGGGTGCCCCGGGTGGTGCTGACCCTCGGCGCGCGCGGTGCCGCGTACGCCGACCGGCGCGGGCTGCGGCTGGAAATCCCGGCGCCGAAGATCGACGCGGTGGACACCACCGCCGCGGGTGACGCGTTCACCGGCGCGCTCGCCGTGTCCTGGGCCGAGCGCGGCGGCGCCGTCAACCCGGACGGCATCGCGGCGAGCCTGCGCTGGGCTTGCGCCGCCGGTGCGGCCTGCGCCCAGCGCCCCGGCGCGTCCACCGCGCTGCCCGAACGGGCCGCCATCGACGCCTTGTACGACGTGACCTACCGAGGTGCACCGTGAGTTTCAACCCGTACGTCCCGCGTCCGATCGACCGGCCCACCCCGGTGCCGCTCGACGACGACACCGACCTGACCACGCTGGACGAGGCGAAGATCTTCTCCGCTCCGGACGATCCGGCGCAGTGGCCCGCCTGGCGTGCGCAGCTGACCCGATGGCGGGCGGATGCCCGCGAGCGTCTCGGCTACACCGGCTCCCACTACGACGAGATCACCGGCGACTGTTTCTCGGTGTGCCTGGCCTGGCTCTGGGACGAGACGCTCTACGACCACGAGCGAGGTGTCTTCACCGTCGAGGCGTTCCTCGACGCCGCCGAGCGGGACTTCGGCGGGTTCGACGGAGTGGTGCTCTGGCACGCGTACCCGGTGATCGGCCTGGACAACCGCAACCAGTTCGACTGGTACCGGGACGTGCCGGAACTACCCGACGTGGTGCGGGCCTTCCAGGCCCGCGGGGTACGCGTCTTCGTCGACTACAACCCGTGGGACACGGGCACCCGGCGTGAGCCGGGTAGCGACGCCGACGAGGTCGCGGCGCTGGCCGGGAAGCTCGGCGTCGACGGGGTCTTCCTGGACACCTTGAAGGAGGGCGCCGGCGAGCTGCGCGCCGCGCTGGACAAGGTTCGTCCCGGCCTGGTGCTGGAGGGGGAGAGCCGGGTTCCGCTGGCCCGCATCGCGGACCACGCGATGTCCTGGGCGCAGTGGTTCGCCGACTCGCCGGCGCCCGGGGTGCTGCGCGCCAAGTGGTTCGAGCGCCGTCACGTCCTGCACCACACGCGCCGCTGGCACCGCGACCACCTGGAGGAGTTGCACTCGGCCTGGCTCAACGGCGTCGGCGTGCTGGTCTGGGAGAGCGTCTTCGGCGTCTGGGTCGGCTGGAACGAGCGGGATCGCGCGGTGCTGCGGGCGATGCGTCGGGTGCAGGCCAGCCACGCCGCCTGGTTGCGCTCCGAGGACTGGGTCCCGCTCGCCGACCACCCGGGCGCCGGTCAGGTGTACGCGTCGCGCTGGACCCACGGCGGCGAGCCGCTGTGGACGGTGGCGAACACCGGCGACGACCACGACGGGCCGTGGCTGATCACCGAGGCCCGACCCGACGGGCGGTTCGTCGACCTGGTCACCGGAGCCGAGCTGGCGGTCACCGAGGCCGGTGACGGCCGGGTGGCGGTGGGCGGACCCCTGCCGGCCGGCGCGATCGCCGCCGTCGTGTTCACCGACGCCGCGGTCACCCGGCACGAGCCGCCCACCGGGGACGCGTCGTTCCCGGCACGAGCCGCGGTACGTACCCGCGTTCCGTCGACGCCCGTCGCCGAGGTGCCGGCGGGCCTGGTGGCCGTCGAGGCGGGCCGGCGGGACCTGGTGGTCCGGCATCGGGTGCGGGAGACCGGGCTGTACGGCGAGACGCCGTACGTCGACGAGTGGAAGCCGCTCCCGCCGCGGCTGCACCACACCGGCACGCTGCACCGCACGGTCACGCTGGGCCGGTTCGCCATCGCCGTGCACGAAGTGACCCACGGCCAGTACGCGGAGTTCCTGCGCGCCACCGGCTACCGGCCGGTGCGCCCCGAGCGGTTCACCGCCGGGCAGGGGCCGGCGGATGCTCCGGTCACCGGGGTCGAACTGTCCGACGCGCGGGCGTACGCGGCCTGGGCGGGATTGCGACTGCCGACGGAGGACGAGTGGCAGGTGGCCGCCGAGGCCGGGCTGCTCGCCCGCCGGGAGCCGCTGGTTTGGAACCTGACCGAGAGCGAGCACAACGACGGACGTACCCGCTTCGTGATCCTCAAGGGTGGCGCCGGGTACCGGGCCGAAGGCTCCGACTGGTACTTCGACGGCGGCCCGCAGCCGCCGGAGGTGTCAGTGAAGTTGCTGCTCACCGGCGCCGGCCTCACCCGCTCCGACCAGGTCGGCTTCCGGGTCGCGGCAGACCTGGCACCGGCGGTGCCGGCCGACGGCGCATCGGTACCGGGGGAGGTGACGCGGTGACCGCGCCGCTGGACGGGGTGAAGGTCGTCGACCTGGCGACGCTCTTCGCCGGGCCACTCGCGGCGGCGTTCCTCGGCGACTTCGGCGCCGACGTGATCAAGGTGGAGCATCCCGCCAAACCGGACCCGTCGCGTGGGCACGGCCCGGCAAAGGACGGCGTCGGGCTCTGGTGGAAGGTGCTCGGCCGCAACAAGCGGACCGTGACGTGCAACCTCTCCGACCCCGAGGGCGCGGCGTTGCTGCGGCGGTTGCTGGCCGATGCCGACGTGCTGGTGGAGAACTTCCGTCCGGGCACGCTGGAGCGGTGGGGCCTCGGCCCGGCCGAACTGCACGAGGTCAACCCACGGCTGGTGATCGCCCGGATCAGCGGTTTCGGTCAGGTCGGCCCGTACGCCCGCCGGCCGGGCTTCGGCACCCTCGCGGAGGCGATGAGCGGCTTCGCCGCGGCGACCGGCGAGCCCGACGGGCCGCCGACCCTGCCGCCGTTCGGGCTGGCCGACTCGGTGACCGCGCTGGCCGCCGCGTACGCCGTGATGCTGGCCCTGCGCAGCCGGGACCTCACCGGCGTGGGGCAGGTCGTCGACCTCGCCATCATCGAGCCGATCATGGCGATGCTCGGTCCGCAGATCACCTGGTACGACCAGCTCGGCTACATCCAGCCCCGACTGGGCAACCGGTCCAACAACAACGCTCCGCGCAACACGTACCGGTGCGCGGACGGGCGGTGGGTGGCGATCTCCACGAGCGCGCAGAGCATCGCCGAACGGGTAGTACGGCTCGTCGGCCGCCCGGAGCTGGTCGACGAGCCGTGGTTCGCCACCGGCAGCGGCCGGGCCGCGCACGCCGACGAGCTGGACGCCGCGGTGAGCGCGTGGGTGGCCGAACGGGACCGGGACGAGGTCGTCGCCGCGTTCGAGGCGGCGCAGGCCGCAGTCGCCCCGGTCTACGACGTGCGGGACATCCTCGCCGACCCGCAGTACGCGGCGCTCGGCACCGTCCGCACCGTGCCGGACGAGGAACTGGGCGAGGTGCGGATGCAGAACGTGCCGTTCCGGCTCTCCGACACGCCGGGGGAGATCCGGCACGCCGGGCGCCGGCACGGGCAGGACACCGACGGGGTGTTCGGCGCGCTCGGGCTCAGCGTCGACGAGCTGGCGGCGCTGCGGGAGCGTGGGGTGATCTGATGCTGCTCACCTGGCTCTACGTGCCCGGCGACCGGCCGGACCGGTTCGCCAAGGCGGTCGCCTCGGGCGCCGACGCGGTCATCCTCGACCTGGAGGACGCGGTGGTCGCCGGGCGTAAGGCGTACGCCCGCGACGCGGTCGCCGAGTTCCTCGCCGACGAGCAGCCGGTGCCGGTGCAGGTGCGGGTCAACGAGCTGACCGGCCCCGACCTGGACGCCGACCTCGTGGCGGTGGCCGGTCGCCCCGGTCTGGCCGGGCTGCGGTTGCCCAAGGTGGAGTCGGCCGCGACGGTGGTGTCCCTCGCCGGCCGGGTGGACGTGCCCCTGCATCCGCTCGTCGAGTCCGCGTTGGGTCTGGAGGCCGCCTACGCCATCGCCTCCGCTGACCCGGCGGTCGCCTCGATCGGCCTCGGTGAGGCCGACCTCCGTTCGGATCTGGGGGTGGGCGACGACGCCGGGCTGGCCTGGGCGCGTGGCCGGGTGGTCGTCGCCGCCCGCGCGGCCGGCCTCCCCGCGCCGGCCATGTCGGTGTACGCCGACGTCGTCGATGTCGCCGGGCTGGCCGCCTCGTGCGAGGTGGGCCGACGGCTCGGGTTCCTCGGCCGCGCCGCGATCCACCCGCGGCAGCTGCCGGTGATCGTCGAGGCGTTCCGGCCCGCCGAGCGGGAGGTGGCCCGGGCGGCCGAGCTGCTGGCCGCGGTCGCCGACGCGCAGCGGCGGGACTCGGGAACCGTGGTGCTGCCGGACGGCCGCTTCGCCGACCGGGCGATGGTGGCCGCCGCCCGGCGCACCGTCGACCTGGCGGCCCGTTACGCCGTCTGAGGGGCGGTCCGGCTTCGCGCTCTGGCTTCGCGGTCCGGCTACGCGGTTTGGGGGCGGTCCGCCGGCGCCGCGGCGGTCGGTCGTTGATGGTCGTACCGGTCCCGGCCAGGCGGCCGGGACCGGTGCGAGGTGGTGGCGTGCCGGTCAGCCGGCGGCCGGGACCGGGGCGGCGACTCGCCGCCGGATCAGGACCGTCGCCGCACCGAGTACGGCCACCACACCACCGATCAGCAGGACCGCGTCGGCGCCGTGGGCCGAGAAGCCGCTGGTCTGACCGGCCGGCAGCAGGCTGGAGGCGAGCATGACGGCGCCGGCCACACCGAGGGCGGAACCGACGTAGCGGGCCGTGTTGTTGGCGCCGGAGCCCATCGCGACCCGGTCCGCCGGCACGCTGGTGACGGCGAGCCGGGCGAGCGCCGCGTTGAGCAGTCCGCTACCCGCACCGGAGATCAGCAGCCCCGGGATCGTGCGGGCCCAGGAATGGGCGTCGGCGTAGCCGAGCATGGCCAGGTAGCCGGCGGCGGTCAGGAGGAATCCGAGGGCGAGTTGCCGGGTGGGCGCGGTGCGGGTGCCGAGGTGGCGCATCTGGTTGCTGACCACGAACGAGGATCCTGCCCAGAGGAAGGCGAGCCCGGCGGTGCCGAGCGCGCTGATGCCGACCAACTGCTGCACCAGGGTGGGCAGCACGGTGCTCGGGCCGAGCGCGGCGAGCCCGGTGAAGAACGCGCCGAGGGTGGAGATCCGGAAGTCCGGCCGGCGGAACAGGGCGAGGTCGAGCATCGGGGCGCGGCCGCGGGCCTGGACCAGCACGAAGGCGGCGAGCAGCAACACCCCGAGTACGAGCGGGATCAGCACGGCGGGTCGCAGCCAGCCGGTGCGCCCGGCGGTGACCGCGACGAGCAGCAGTGCCAGGCCCGCGCCGAGAGTCAGCACGCCCGGTACGTCGATGTGGGCGACTCGCGCGGCACGGGATTCGGCGAGCAGTCGCCCGCCGAGCGCCGCCAGGAGTACGGCCAGGGCCGCGAGGATCACGTAGAACCAGCGCCAGCCGGCGGCTGAGGTGAGCGCGGCCGAGGCCAGGGGGCCCAGTGCGATGCCGGCGCCGAGCATCGAGGCCCAGCGGGCCGTCGCGTGCGCCCGCCCCTGGACGGTGTGGAAGGCGTGTCCGAGCAGGCCCAGGCCGGCGGCGAGGATCGCGGCGCTGGCCGCGCCCTGCACCACGCGGGCGGCGATGAAGGTGGTGGCGTTGGGCGCGACGGCGCTGCCGACGGTACCGACGGCGAGCAGCACGAGGCCGGCTCGGAAGATGCGGCGGCGCCCGAAGTCGTCGCCGAGGCTGCCGGCGACCAGCAGGGTGGCCGCGAGCCCCAGGGTGATCGCGTTGATCAGCCAGGTCTGGGTGGTGAGGCCGGCCCCGAGGCTCCGCGCCGTCTGGGGCAGTACGGCCACCGGCGCGGTGTAGTTCATGAGTACGAGCAGGGTCGCGGCGCAGACCGCGAACAGGGCTCGGGCATCGGACCGGGACGCGCCTGGTGGCGAGGTGGCAGCGGCCGGTGCGGTGACGCCTGCGGATGTCGACATGCGGAAACCTCTCGGTTCGGTGAGCGAACCGACAGTAGCAGTGATGGTTCGTTGAACGAACTGACTGGGGGTAGGGTCACAGCATGGCACTGGGGAAGAACTACGAAGGGCAGAACTGCTCGCTGGCCCGGGCGCTGGAACTGGTCGGCGAGCGGTGGACGTTGCTCATCGTCCGCGACGCCTTCTACGGCGTACGCCGCTACGGCGACTTCCTCGCCCACCTGGACATCCCCCGGGCGGTGCTCGCGGACCGGCTCACCACCCTGGTCGAGGCGGGCATTCTCCAGCGCAGCCGCTACCAGGACTCCCCGCCCCGCGACGAGTACCTGCTCACCGACCGGGGTGCCGAGCTCTGGTCGGTGATCTACCCGTTGTGGAGCTGGACCGAGCGGCACTTCTCCACCGGTGAGCCGTTGCGGACCTTCCGGCACGCGGCCTGCGGTACCGCACTCGACCCGGCCGGCCGCTGCCCCACCTGCGGGCAGATGGACGTGCGGCCGGGCGACATCGAAGTGCACGCCGGCCCGGGCGAACCGGCCCAGCCACGCCAGGACCCGGTCAGTGTCGCGCTGCGCCAACGCCCGCACCGGCTCCTCCAGCCACTGTTCTGAGCCGTCCTGACGCAGGCGGTCGGGGCGGTTTCCATCCGTCCTGGCCCGGGCCGTACCGATCATCTGGCCGGGGCAGCCGCGTCGCCGCTGCACGACCCCCTGGCGGGAACCCGTCCCTCGTGGCGCGGTGACCCCGCAGTGCCGGTCCTTCCCCTGGTAGGGGCTGGCCCCCGCCGCGCGGATACGGCGAGGGACCGGCCCCCGGGTGGGGTCGGCCCTCGGTGATTGGTGACGCGGTAGTGCCCGGCCCAGGGCTCCGCTGTGTGCGGACGACGAAAGGGCCGGCCCCTTTGTGGGGTCGGCCCGTTCGGTTGGTTGTGTGTGCTGTGTGGTTACTCCGGGTCAGTTGGTGGAGT
>NZ_JBEXFP010000081.1:0-14484 GCF_040606825.1 Micromonospora sp. NPDC005367
GCCCCCCGCCCCCCGCTGGCCGCGTCACCCCCCGGCGCCCCCCAACCGGGGCCCCCGGCGCCGGCCCCCCCGGGGGGGGGGGCGCCCCGGCGCGCGGGGCGGCCCCCGACCCTGGGACCAAGGGTCAGGGGCCCGAGGAGGGTCTTCAGGTCGCGGTGACAGGCTGCAGCCGCGGCCCCCCGGTACGCTGCTCGGCCGCCGCAGGCGGCGGCTCGGCGTCCTCGGGTGGGCCGGAATCGGGCGTCTGGAACAGGTAGCGGACGAACTCCGCCCCCGCCTCGTTGTCGTCCGCACCCGGCCACTGGCCGATGCAGTCGACCCCGATGACCTCCCGGCCAGTGCCGTCGGCCTCTTCCAGCAGGGCCCACAGGCTCACCGGGTAGCAGCGGGTGGCTTCGGGTGCGATCTGCCAGCGGGCGTACCAACCCGGCCGGGCTGGGACGATCTCGACGATCCGCTTCATGACGACCTTCCCTTCCGCGTGCCTCGGAAGAACTCCGGTCCTGGCTTGATCGTGCGGCCCGGGCGGGTGAGCGCCCCTCACCCCGCCCGGATGAAGCCGCCGCCCGCGGCGGCCGCCCGGGCCGGTGGCGTCCGTTTCGTGGTCGGCGACGCCGGGAAGGCGACCGGCGGAACCACGACTCCAGCGGAAGGGGCGTCACCATGCGCAAGCAGATGGAGGGCGACAACCAGCGCCGCCGAGCCCTCGCACGGCAGGCTCGGGAGCAGGGCCGGCAGCCGAGCGAGACGGGCGCCAGCCTGAGCGCCTCCAAGCAGCTCACCAGCCTCGACCGGGGCAAGCGCGTCGGGCCGCCGCCCGCCGGTGTCCGGCACAAACCGGACAGCACCCGGGGCGGTCCGTCCCCGCCCCAGGCCGGTACGCCGACCAACCCCCGGCCCCGGGTGGCGCCGGGTATGAACACGGGCGGTACGACGGCGATGGGTTACCACGCCCTCGTCGACGACGTTCGGCGCCGAGCCGGTGTCGACTTCCGTACGGCCAAGGTCGGCGCCGAGGCGACCGTGCTGGTACTCGCGTTCGCGCTGGACGAGGCGGAACGACGCCGCCTGCTCTCAGCCGTGCCCACGTCGCTGCACGACGTGCTGCCGGTGGACGGGATCAAGCAACGCCGCGACGTGTCCGGCTTCCTCGCCGAGGTGGGACGGATCAGCGGCAACACCCCGGAAGAGGCCCGCTACCAGGCGGAGGCGACGCTGGCCGCGCTCGCCGACGCCGACGGTGACCTCGTCGAGTCGTTGCACGTCCCGGACGGCCTACGGGAGCTGCTGGAACCGACACCGGTCGGCGGTGGCGTGGTGGGTGCCAGCACCTCCACCGCCCCACTCACCGAGGCGGAACTGACGGCGGTGCTCGCCGGCCTGCCGTACTGGTCCGGTGGCAGCGACGGGCTGCACCGGGTGGTGGCGCTACCGGCCGACAACCTCGACCGGGTGCTCGACCGCATCGAGCGGCTCCAGCAGGAGAACGGACGCGCGCCGACGATTTCCCGGCCCGGCCCGACGGCGGCCGTGCTGACCGTCCGGTCCACGCGGGCGGGCGCGGTGACCGCGCAGGACGTGGATCTCGCCCGGCAGGTCGACGCCGCCATCGACGAGGCGGGCGCCGGGATGGCCAACGGCTGACGGCGGGGACCGGCGGGCCGATCAGGGTCCGCCGGTCCCGCCGCCCCCGGTGGTTCGGACGTCGGCTACCGTGCCGGGCATGGACCGCGCCGCCGACCGGCTGGAGCTGGTCACCGACCCGGCGCGGCCAACCGGACGCCTGCTGTTCGCGGCAGGCGTCGAGCAGTCGTACGTCGACGTCCACGACCCTCGCCACCTGCACTTCGAGTACGTCCGCCGGATGGCGGCCGTGACGGACCTCGCGGCTCCCGCCGGCACAGCGCTCTCCGTACTGCACCTCGGCGGCGGCGCGCTCACCCTCCCCCGGTACCTCGCGGCCACCCGACCCGGGTCGGCGCAGCTGGTGATCGAGCGGGACCCGGCGGTGATCGAGCTGGTCACCCGGGAACTGCCGGCCCTGCCGCCGCAGGTGCAGGTGCGGATCGACGACGCGCGCGCCGCGGTCACCGCCGAACCGTCGGCCCGGTACGACCTGGTGCTCGCCGACATCTACCGGGCGGCCCGGATGCCGGAGCACGTGCGCACCGTCGAGTTCGTCGCCGAGGTGGCCCGGACGCTGCGACCCGACGGCGTCTACCTGGTCAACGTCACCGATCTGCCGCCGCTGGTGGCCACCCGGGTACACGTCGCCACGCTGCGTGCGGTCTTCCCGGACGTGTGTCTGGTCGCCGACCGCCGGATGCTGCGCGGCCGCCGGTACGGCAACCTGGTGATCGCCGCCGCCGCGCGCCCTGGCCGGCTGCCGGTGGCCCGGATCTACGCCGCCGCCGTCCGGGACCACGTACCGGGCAACGTCCTGAACGGCGCCGCGCTCGACACGTTCGTCGCGGGGGCCAGACCCGCCGGCGACGGCTGAGCCCGGGTTTCCGGAGCCCCGGCCCGGGTAGCCGCGCCGGATGAGGGACGCCGACGACCGGAGGACGGCCAGACGGGCGTTGGTCGTCATCGGGTTGGTGCTGGCCACCCTGCTCCTGCTGGCGTTCCTGCGCGCCACCAGCCGGATACTGATCTGGACCGTCGTGGCGGCCTTCTTCGCGGTGGCGCTCAAGCCCTTGGTCGACCTGGTGCAGCGCCGGCTGATCCGGCGGCGCGCGCTGGCCACCCTGCTCGTCTTCACGATCACCTTCGTCGTCCTCGCCGCGCTGGCCGCGCTGATCGTGGTGCCGCTCATCGACGACCTGGTCCGGTTCACCGAACGGGCGCCCGAGCTGCTGCGCGAGGCGCGCGCCGGGCAGGGTCCGGTGGGCCGGCTGATGGACCGGATCGGGCTGCGCGACTACCTGGCCAACCACTCCGATCAGATCCGCCAGTACGGCGAACGGCTGCGCCAGCCCGCGGTGGGGGTCCTGCGCAGTGTCGCCGAAGGCGTGTTCGGACTGACCACCGTCATCGTCCTCGCGTACCTCATGGTCCTGGAGGCCCCGCGGATGACCCGTGCGGCGCTGGCGAGGGCCGGTGAGGCGCGGGGTGAGCGGTGGCGGCGGGTCGGCCGGGAGATCTCGCGAACCGTCACCGGCTACCTCACCGGCAATCTGCTGATCAGTCTGATCTGCGGCCTGCTGACGTTCCTGGTGCTGCTGCTGGCCGGCGTACCGTTCGCCGCGGTGATCGCCCTGCTGGTGGCGATCGCCGACCTGATCCCACTGGTCGGCGCCACGATCGGCGCGATCATCGCGATCGGGGCGGCGTTCCTGCACTCGACCACTGCCGGCATCGTCGTGCTGGTCTTCTTCGTGATCTACCAGCAGATCGAGAACCACCTGCTGCAGCCGGTCATCCTGTCCCGGTCGGTACGGCTGGACCCGCTGACCGTGCTCATCAGCGTGCTGCTGGCCGCCGAACTGGCCGGGCTCGTCGGGGCCCTGCTCGCCATTCCCGCCGCGGGCATCGTGCGGATCCTGCTGCGCGAGTACGCCCCCCTCCGCCGCACCCCACCACCCACCCCCTGACCCCCGCCCCGGCAGGGGCACAGTTTCCTTCCCGGAGAGAGTGCCCATCCTGGCGCGGATGGGCACTGTCTCCGGGAAACAGCGTGCGTCGGGCTCGCCTCGCGGTCAGGGGCGGCGGGCGGGGACTTCGGGGGTGGTGCTCTCCAGCGGCACCGCGTTCGCCGGGATCAGGCCGAGCTGCACCGCGGGGCGGGGCAGGGTCGCGTCGAGCAGCCAGTCCGCGCTGATCCGGCTGCGGTTCGCGGGCATCGCCAGCAGGTGGTAGCCGCGGGTGACCGTCTTGGCCGGCAGGCCGGCCAGGTTGACCTTCAACGGGTTCGCCGCGGCGTCCTTGCCGCCGAGGTCGACCACCCAGCCGAGGTCGTGGTGCCGGTACGGCCGGCGTTTCCCGTGCCCGTAGGAGGCGGCGATGTTGTGCGCGGCCAGCTTTCCCTGGCGCTGGGCGTGCTGCGCCGTCATCGCGCAGATCTGCCCCGGTCGGGTCAGGTCGGGGACGGCCGCCGCGTCGCCGCAGGCGTACACCTCGGGGAAGCCGGGGACGTTGAGGAACTCGTCGGTGACCAGTCGTCCCCGGTCGGTCCGCAGTCCCAGTTCGGCGACGAACGGGTCCGGGCGGACCCCGACGCACCAGACCAGCGTGCACGTCGGCACGTACTCGCCGTCGGTGAGCTTCACCCCGTCCGCGGTCGCCTCGGCCACCGAGGTGCCCATCCGCACGTCGACACCCCGGCGTTCGAGCACCCGGTGCGCGGTCGCCGACATCCGCTTGTCCATCTCGGGAAGCACCCGCGGGGCCACGTCGAGCAGCATCCACTTGGGGCGCTGGGTGAGCCGTGGGCGCTGGGCGTGCAGCGCGTCGGTGAAGAGCTGTCCGTGCGCGGCCACCTCGGTCCCGGTGTAGCCCGCACCGACCACCACGAAGGTCGCCCGCGCCTGCTGTTCGGCCGGATCCTCGGCCTGCTCGGCCAGCTCGATCTGCCGGACCACGTGGTCGTGCAGGTAGAGCGCCTCGGGCAGACCACGGAAGCCGTGCGCGTACTCGGTCACCCCGGGGATCGGCAGCAGCTTGTTGACGCTGCCGACGGCGAGCACCAGCCGGTCGTACGCGAGGCGGTTGCGATCGCCTTCCGGCTGGGTGAAGCCCACCCAGCGGTTCTGCAGGTCCACCTCGTCGGCCTCGCCGATCACGA
This sequence comes from Micromonospora sp. NPDC005367, assembly GCF_040606825.1. Taxonomy (NCBI): domain Bacteria; kingdom Bacillati; phylum Actinomycetota; class Actinomycetes; order Micromonosporales; family Micromonosporaceae; genus Micromonospora; species Micromonospora sp. NPDC005367. The sequence goes on from NZ_JBEXFP010000081.1 coordinate 4,784, forward strand.
CCCGGACCCCGTCGAGGGTGCCGGTCAGTGGCACCGCGATCCGGGTCGGCTCCACCACGCCGGCCGCGACCTCGGGCAGCAGCGGCAGGTAGAGGAAGTAGTCCGTCGAGTTCAGCAGCACGATCTCGGCCCGGCTGCCGGCCAGTCGGCTCAACGTCTTCGCCGCGTGGTAACCGGCGAACCCGGCCCCCACGATCACCACACGAGGCTTCGTCATTGCGATCACGTTCCCGCGGACACGGCGGACAAACGTGGCCTCAGCCGGGTAGGTCGGGCGAGCCCCGCACCCGAACCCGACCACATTCATGCTCGGCGATCTAGACAGGGACCACCATCGATGGCGAGGATGCGGTCATGGGAAATGACGACAGCGGCGTCCGGTCCACGAGGCCCACCCGCCGCACCCTCCTGTCCGCTGCCACCGCCGCCACCGCGGCAGCCGTGGCCGTACCCGCGCTCACCGAGCCGGCCCGCGCCGCCGCCGGCGACGACAAGACGCCCGGCCCCGGCCAACCGGTGCGGCCGCAGTCCCCGGACCGCGAGCTGCGTGACCTGCTCCGCGCCGTCGACCAGCACCGGATCGAGGAGATCGTCCGCCGGTTGGCCGCGTTCGGCACCCGGCACACCCTCTCGGCGCAGGACGACCCCGAGCGCGGTATCGGCGCCGCCCGGGACTGGATCTACGACCGGATGCGGGAGTACGCCGCCGCCTCCGGCGGCCGGATGACCGTCGAACTCCAGTCGTACGTCCAGCAGCCGGCGTCCCGGATCCCGGTGCCCACCCGGATCACCAACGTGGTGGCGACCCTGCGCGGGGAGACGTCGCCGAACCGGACGTACGTGGTGACCGGCCACTACGACTCCCGGGCCACGAACGTGATGGACGCGGTGAGCGACGCCCCGGGCGCGGACGACGACGCGTCCGGGGTGGCGGTGGTCATGGAACTGGCCCGGCTGATGGCCACCCGCCCCACGGGGGCGACCATCGTCTTCGCGGCGGTGGCCGCCGAGGAGCAGGGCCTCTACGGCTCCGCCCACCTGGCCCAACAGCTCAAGGCCGCCGGCGCCGACATCCAGGGCATGTTCAGCAACGACATCGTGGGCAGCAGCACGGCCGACGACGGCACTCGCGACCCGCGCGTCGTACGACTGTTCGCCGAGGGCGTGCCGACCGCGGAGACCCCCGGGGAGGCGAACACCCGCCGCTCGGTCGGCGGGGAGAACGACTCACCGTCACGGCAGCTCGCCCGCTTCGTCAAGGACGTCGCCGACAACGGCGCGACCGGCATGGACGTCCGGGTGATCTACCGCCGGGACCGCTACCTGCGGGGCAGCGACCACATCTCGTTCCTCGAGCAGGGCTGGCCGGCGGGCCGGTTCACCGAGCCGCACGAGGACTTCGCGCACCAGCACCAGGACGTGCGGACGGTGGACGGCAAGCAGTACGGCGACCTGCCGGAGTTCTGCGACTTCGGCTACATCACCCGGGTGGCCCGGGTGAACGGCGCGGCGCTCTGGTCGCTCGCGCAGGCGCCCGGCACCCCGAAGGGGGCGATCATCGTCACCACCGACCTGACCAACAACACCACGCTGCGCTGGCAGCGTGGCATCGAGCCCGACCTGGCCGGCTACGAGGTGCTCTGGCGCGAGACCACCGCCGCGGAGTGGCAGAAGGTGATCCCGGTCGGCGACGTCACGCAGGTCACGGTCGATCTGTCCAAGGACAACGTCTTCTTCGGCGTACGGGCGGTGGGCCGCTCCGGCCTGCGCAGCCCCGTGGCGTTCCCGCGCCCCGGCAGCTGAGCTTCCGGGGAAGTCGGCCTCACCCGAACCGGGTGGGGCCGACTCGCCCGGGCACCTCCTACGGTGGCGTGGAAGGAGGCGAGGTGATGAGCATGCCGATGTCCAACGACCAGCGGCAGCCGATCTACCTGCGGCAGAGCGGGCGCAAGCAGCTCACGGCGCGGCAACGGCGGCGGGTCGAGCAGAAGCAGGGTCGCATCGAACGCCTCGGCGGCCAGGCGAAGCAGACACGCGGTCCCGGCCGCTGAGCCGGGCGACGCGTACGGCCCGGCCGGGCGAGCAGACGCCGGCCGGGTCCCGGCCGGCGGTGGGCCTCACCGAAGCTGCGGGTGACGGCTCAGGGCTTCGCGGTGATCGCCCAGCGCTCGTGGTCACGCCACACACCGCCGACGAACAGGTAGTCCGGCGAGAACCCCTCCAGCCGGAAGCCGAGCCGCTGGGCCATCCGCTTGGACGGCTCGTTGCCCGGCTGGATGTTCGCTTCGAGCCGGTGCAGGCCGAGCACCGTGAACGCGTGCTCGATCACCAGCCGGACACCGGCCGACGCGTGCCCCGTGCCGCTGTACGGCAGAAACGCGGCGTAGCCCAGGTAGCCGCCGCGCAGCGCGCCCAACACGATGCCGCTGATGTTCGCGTACCCGGCGATCGCGCCGCTGCCCCGGTCACAGATCAGGTACCCGTCGTTCTCTCGCCGGCGGTTCTTACGCAGGTACGCCGCGTAGTCCTCGGGGGTGTCCGGGGCCGCGAGCCAGGGATGGTGCAACTCGCGGCTGCGCCGGGCCGCAGCGATGAACTCGCCCTCGTCTGCGGGTCGGGGGCGGCGGATGCCGACATGTCCGTCGGTACGCAGATACCTCACGGCGGATCACTCTGACGAGCCGCCGCCACGACTTCCACCGCATTCCACGCCGGTGTGACCGACGTCTCCGCGCGACGTGGCGGCGTGGTGCCGGGCGGCACACGACCGACGGAGTTCGGGCTGCGCGATCCGCCCGCCGCCAACGGCGACCGAGCCCGGACGGATCACATAGGTCCGGGATGCGGCTGGTCGAGCGGCATGGGCACCTGCAGGAACGTCATTCCGCGCATGTCGAGCCGGGCCCAGTTGGGCGAGCGGACGAACCGGAGCATGACCTGGGCGCAGTTCGGGCAGCGCCCGATCAGCCCGGGCGCGTGGCTGTACACGCGCATGGTGCCCAACGGGCCGAGCGTTCCGCAGTTCTCGCACCGCCCCGTGGCCCCGCTCAGATCGACGGCGAACAGCTCGCGCAGCGCCCCGTCCATCATGTTGCCGTCCAGGTAGGACATGTCGGTCATCGGTGTCTCCTCGCCGGTCAGCCGGTCGGCCCGAACCGTTCGGTCTTCACGCGCCGCGTCTGGTGCCCCAACCCGACGAGCAGGTCGGCCACGGTCTCCACGAACCCGGTCGGGCCACAGACGTAGTTCACCGGTTCCAGATCGGGCGGCCAGCCGTGATTGTTGACGTCGGCCAGCGCGATGCGGTGCGGGTCGCCCCGCCAGTCGTCCGGCGCGCTGCGGGTGTACACGTACGCCACGTCCAGGCCGAGGTCGTCGCGGCCGCGCCGGCGCAGCTCGTCGGCGTAGATGACGTCCTCCGGCGTGCGTACGGAGTAGAGCAACCGGAACGGCACCCGACTGCCGGCCGCCCGGCGGGCCCGCAGCATCGCCATCAGCGGCACGATCCCCGAGCCGCCGCCGACCAGCAGGACGGGCGCGGTCTCCTCCGGATGCCACACGAACCAGCCACCGACGGGCCCGCGTACCTCCACCGGGTCGCCCTCGCCGTAGACGTCGATGAGGTACGGCGACACTTCACCGTCGGGCACCCGCTGCACGGTCAGTTCGATGCGCGGCCCGCCCGGGCCGTCCACCATCGGCCCCGCGATCGAGTACGAGCGGGCGGTCTGATATCCGTCGCCGGCGGTGAGCCGGACGTCGAGGTGCTGGCCCGGCAGGTGCCCCGGCCAGCCGGGCACCTCGAGCACGATGGTGTGCGCGGTCGGGGTCTCCACCCGGCGTTCGACCAGGCGGGCGACCTGCCAGGTCAGCGGGGCGCGCGCCGGTGAGCGCACCGCGGCGGCGCGCTCAGTCACCCTGGTACCGCTGTTCGCGCCACGGGTCGCCGTAGTCGTGGTAACCGGCGGCCTCCCAGAATCCCGGCCGGTCGGCGGTCATCAGCCGCAGACCGCGCACCCACTTGGCGGATTTCCAGAAGTAGAGGTGCGGCACCAGCAGGCGGGCCGGACCACCGTGCTCCGCCGGCAGGTCGCCGCCCTCGAAGGTGTGCGCCACCCAGGCCCGTCCGCCGCGCAGGTCGTCGAGGGGAATGTTCGTGGTGTAGCCGCCGTAGGAGTGTGCCGTCACGTACGTGGCGTCGGTGTCGACACCGTCGAGCAACGTGTCCACCGAGACGCCCTGCCAGGTGGTACCGAGCTTGGACCACCGGGTGACGCAGTGGATGTCCACCTCCGGGGTCTCCTGTGGCAGCGCCATCAGCTCCGACCAGGACCAGCGGTACTCGGCGCCGGTCTCGGTGGTGATGACGAACTCCCAGCTGTCCAACGGCACCTTCGGCGTCGGCCCCGCGGAGAGCACCGGAAAGTCCTGGGTCAGGTACTGCCCCGGAGGTAGGGCCGGCTCCGATGAGCGGGGCCGACCCTCGAAGCCTGGCGACACGATTCCCACCACACAGTCGTACCACCTGTGCCGGTTGGCCCGGGACCGTTCCCCACTACGGTGTGACGATTTCCGCCTGCCGTGGACGGTGGCCCGGAGACGGCACCGACCACGGTGGTTGGTCACCGTCGCTCGACAACCACCTCGCGTTCCTCCGGCTCCTGGGTGCGGGTGGCGCGCAGGCTGGTGACCGTGACGATCGCGAGGACGGCGATGATGACGCCGAGTGAGGCCAGCGTCGGGATCTGCGGCACGCCCTTCCAGACGCCGTGCGCCCAGTGCAGGCCGAGCTTGACGCCGATGAATGCCAGGATGACCGCCAGGCCGTAGCTGAGGTGGACCAGACGGCTGAGCGCCGCGTGCAGCACGAAGTAGAGCGCGCGCAGGCCGAGCAGTGCGAACGCGTTGGTGGCGAAGACCAGGTACGGGTCCTCGGTGATGCCGTAGACGGCCGGCACCGAGTCGACCGCGAAGACCACGTCGGTGGCGAGTACCGCCACCACCACGAGCGCGAACGGCGTGAGCGCGCGCCGTCCGGCCTGCCGTACGGTCATCCGGGTGCCGTGGTAGTCGTCGACGACAGGCATGAACCGCCGCAGCAGGCGGACCGAGCGCATCTTGTTGATGTCCACCTCCTGCTCGTGCCCGGTGAGGGCGTCGCGCAGCAGCTTCACCGCCGTGGCGATGAGGATGATCGCGAAGAGCAGGAAGGCGAAGTCGAGCGTCTCCAGGACGGCCGCGCCGAGAGCGATGAACACCGCCCGCAGCGCCAGGGCGCCGGCGATGCCGTAGAGAAGCACCCGCTGGGCGAGCACGGCGGGCACCGCGAACGCGGCCAGCAGCAGCATGAAGACGAACAGGTTGTCGACGGAGAGCGACTTCTCCACCAGGTAACCGGTGAGATACTGCACGCCGAGCTCGGAGTCGTAGCGGTTCCACACCCAGGCGCCGAAGGCCAGCGGCAGAGCGATGTAGAACGCCGACCAGGCGAACGCCTCGCGGAGGGAGACCTCGTGCGGGCGGCGGGTGACGAGGAAGTCGAGCACCAGCAGCGCGAGCACGCCACCGATCGTCACCGCCCAGAGGGTGGGGGTGCCGACCGTCGACAGCTCCGCAGCGGACAGGTACGACAGCTGGGACATAGGGCCTCCTCGAACACCGTGCCATGTTCGAGGTCTCCTTCACCCACTCCCGTGGGCAACCACCCGAGGCGTGCCTGGCACGCCGTACTGACCGGAATGGTTCGTGGGAAGTACTCCCCTCGCGGGTCAAGGTTAGGTCAGCCATCGGCCTCACGCCAGCCGGGGGCGTTGTCGCGTGTCGATGGTTGCCCAGGTCAACCGCATTGCGGCTACGAAATTCCGGCCGATCGAGGATCGACGTACCCGGATATCGGTCCGTCCCACCCGTCCGGTGTCTGCTCAGTGGCCGCTACGGCGCAGGGTGGCCCCGGGCGCCATGGCCGGCTCCACCATCTCCCGGTAGTCCCGCGGTAGCTGGGTCATCACGTCGTCGAACTCGCCTGCGGTGATCGCCTCGCGCAGCGTCGTGAGGACCGCCCGCACGGCGTCGCGAGCCGCGGCCTCGTCGACATCGGCCCGGAACGCGACCCGGGCGATGAACTCGCCCGCCCCGAACCGGTCGGCCGCCTCGATACGCGGGCTCGGCTTCAGCACCACCTGCAACGGTTTGGGCAGCTGGGCCGCCAGGTCCAACACCTCGCCCCCGGTCAGCCGCTCGGCAAGCGTCTCCAGGGTGGCCGAGGTCAGTGCGACGGCCCGCTCGGAGGACACCTTTGTCCGATGTGCCACCTGGTCGATGAAGGTGTCGTGGTTCATCGCGTGCTCCTCGCCGGCTGCGTCGAAGTCTCCGGGTACCCCCTGACCGGTTCCGGAAACGACGCGGGATCGCTCCCAGGCCGGCCGGCGCGGGCGCGGTGTCATCGACCTGCTCGGCGGTTCGCCGTTCGTCCGCAGCCCGGCCGATCCGGACGGACAGGATGTTCCGCCCTCCCCCGCTCGGCGATTTTCCGGCGCCGTCGGCGTGACGGCCCGGCAGGCGGGTAACCGCCGCCGGTCGTGACCGCATCGATGCCCCGAGGAGCCGACGCCATGGCGAGTTACGCCGACGTCCTGCAGTACCTGTCGAGCCTGGACTACCCGGCCGAGAAGGACGACGTGATTCGGGAGGCCGAGCGGGAGGGAGCGCCGCCGGACGTGCTGAAGGCCCTGCGGGCACTGCCGCCGGTGGACTACGCCAACGGCAACGAGGTGGCTCGTTCCGCCGGAATCGAGGCCGCTCCCGAGCTCAGCGCGTCACAGCGAGCGGCGCAGGCCCGCGACCGGCACCCGCGCGTCTCCCAGCACCTGCGCGGCATCTGACGCGGACCCCGCCCGTGCCCGTCCCAGTGCGGGTCCGGGCGGCGGCGGACGACCGGACGGTGAGGTTCCTCGTACGAGGCCGACCGTCCGGTCCGGCGCATGCCGCACGAGAGTCGATCAGCGTTCGCCTCGAACAGGCGGGCGCCCCGGGCCACGAACCGCGACCTGGGGCGCCACACAGAACCTGCCCTGGTGGCCGGGCGGCCCGAACCGGGCCGCAGCCACCACGCAGCCCCTACGCCCGAACCGGGCAAAGGCATGACTGCCTCGATCATCATACAGTTCGCATCGTCCGAACGGTCACGAACGCTGCGACTGTGGGCCAGCCCACGTCACCGGTTCAGCTCATTACCTCCGCGTAACGTTTCTCCAGGTCGACCCGGGCCAGCGCGCCCACCAGCCAGGCGAGCCGTTCCGACTCGCCGCCGCCGGCAAGCCCGGCCAGGTCACCGGCGGAACGGCCGAGCCCGAGCCGACGCGCCGCGGCCAACGCCCGCCGGTCAGCCACCGGCGCCACCTCACGCCAGAGCGCCTGCGCCTCCCGCAGGAACAACTCGACCACCTGACCATCCACCCCGGGCAGCTCCGTGAGCAGCTTCCGCTCCTGACGCGGGTCGTACTGCGCCTTGGCGCGCAACCGGCGCAGATCACCCCGGTACCGATCGACGACGGTACGGGCGAGATCGCCCAGCATGCTGGCGAGAGCGTCGACGTCACCGCGCTGACCGGCCTCACGCAGCACCCGCACCCGGTCCTCGTGCAGTGAGCGGGCCAGCCGGGCGGCACTGTCCCAACCCGCCTCCCGCAACCCCCGTGCGCTCTCCACCGCGCGCCGGAAGTCGCCCCGCCGGGACAGCAGCGCCGACAGGTAGAGCAGCTGGAAAAGGCTCGACGGATTGTTGGTGACCTGGAAGCCGTACTGTTCGGCGAACCCGCGCCCGCTGCCGGCGAGCCGGCGCACCAGGCGCTTCTTGTCCTCGATGCTGGAGATCGGCATGGATGCGACTACCCGCGCCGCCGCCGGTCACACTCGTCCGGCGACTGCGCGGGACGGACCCCGGTCGGGTCGACCCGGTTGACGGCGATCCCAGCGGGACCACCGCGACGCCGGGTCAGCCGTGCAGACCGCCACTGCGGTCGCGAGCCTTGAGCCGGGTCGTCGGCAGCGCCGGGGCGGGCAGCGGCGGCGCCGGATCGTCGGCGACCACGCCGAAGCGCCGACCCGCCATCCAGTCCTCACGAGCGGCCGCCACCTCCTCGTGCGAACGCCCGACGAAGTTCCACCACATCACGAGCGGCTCGTCGAAAGGCACGCCACCCAGCAGCAACAACTGGCTGCCGGGCATGCCGCGCAGCATGAGCTGGTTGCGCCCCACGCCGAGGTAGAGCAGCGCCCCCGGCTCGAAGGACACCCCGTCGACCTCCGCGGCGCCGGACATCGCCAGCAGCCCGTACTCGAAGTCGGGTCGGAGCGGCATGACAGTCGGCGCCGCGCCGGTCAACTCCAACTGGGCACCGACGAGTGGGGTGTGCACCACCGCCGGCGACCGCTCCCCCGCGATCTCGCCGACCAGCAGGGTCGCGTCCAGCCCGCCGTCGCGCCAACGGGGCAGATCGGCGTGGTGGGCGAAGTCGGGCGCGCCGGCCCGCGCGGAATCCGGCAGCGCCACCCAGAGCTGCACGCCGTGCATCACCGGCGGGTGCGTCGACGGTGACCGTTCCGAGTGCGCGATACCGTGCCCCGAGGTCATCACGTTCAACTGGCCGGGCCGGATCGGCTGCACGCTACCCAAGCTGTCCCGGTGCAGGATCTCACCGTCCAGCAGCCAGGTCACCGTCTGCAGGCCGGTGTGCGGATGCGGCGGCACCTCCATGCCGGGCCGCTCGGCCACGTCGTCCGGCCCGAAGTGGTCGACGAAGCACCAGGCACCGACCATCCGCCTCTGCCGCTGCGGCAGCAGCCGCCGTACCGTCGTGTACCGACCCAACGGCACGTCGTGACCAGGCAACAGCACGCTGCCGGGATCGACCGCAGCCACGCCAGGTGGCCGGGTCTCCGCCGGCAATGATTCCGTACGCTTCACCGCCCGACTGTACGCTGAGCCCTCGCATCGGCGAGCGTCTTCCCCGCCCGTTCGCGGACCCCGCCCCGCGTGCCCGGCCCGCACCTCGACGACCGGACCCTTCCGCTGACCAGAGGCCCGCGCCACGGCGAACGCCCAGCTGGTTGGCGGTGCCGACCGACTGGGCGCGGATGCGCGCTGGCTGGCCTATGAGGCCTGTTTCATGGGGCTCGCCCGAGCGAGCCGAGGCCCAGGCGGCGGTCCGGCAGGGCGGACGTTCGTCCGGATACCGGTGTTGTTTCCGGACGAACCGACAACGCCGCCGGTCGTCGACCGGGGCCGGCGCAGCCGGGCACGGTCTCATGGAACAGGCCTTAGTTCGGCCGTGCATGGATGCGCCGCCGGCTGGCCCCGGCGCGTTTGTGTGTGGAGATGCTGTTGGCCGGCACCCGCGTTCGGGTGCCGGCCGGCGGTTCGAGCTCGTGTGTGGTTGTCAGCTGTTCCAGTGCTGGGCGACGAGATCGGCGGCCTGCTGTTCCCACTGGGCGTAGGCGTCCGGGTAGGCCGACACCTGCACCGTCTGGGCGGCCTGGGTCAGCGGCATGTCATGCCAGCCGTCGACCTGCTTGAGACCCTTCAGGAACGCGGTGGTGGCGTACTGCGGGTCGGTGATCTGCTCCGGGCTGCCCCAACCCGAACTCGGGCGCTGCTGGAACAGGCCCAGCGAGTCGTGGTCGTTGGCGTCGCCGAGGTGGCC
>NZ_JBEXFP010000082.1:0-14155 GCF_040606825.1 Micromonospora sp. NPDC005367
GCCATTGTTCGCGGGCTCTATTTTAAAGCGCGGGGGGCCGCGGGCGGGGGGGCCGGCCCCCCCCCCCGGCCCGGGATGGAGCGGCTGCGTCAGCAGTCGAAGTACATGGCGAACTCGTGCGGGGTCGGGCGCAGGCGTACCGGATCGACCTCGTTGGCCCGCTTCCACTCGACCCAGGTCGAGATCAGGTCCGGCGTGAAGACGCCGCCCTCGAGCAGGTAGTCGTGGTCGCCCTCGAGCCGGTCGAGCACCTCCGGCAACGAACCCGGCACCTGCTTGACGTCGCCCCACTCCTCCGGCGGCAGGTCGTACAGGTCCTTGTCGATCGGCGTCGGCGGCTCGATCTTGTTCTTGATGCCGTCCAGGCCGGCCATCAGCATCGCCGAGAAGGCGAGGTAGACGTTGGCCGACGGGTCCGGCACGCGGAACTCGACGCGCTTGGCCTTCGGGTTGCTGCCGGTGACCGGGATCCGGGTGCAGGCGGAGCGGTTGCGCTGCGAGTAGACCAGGTTGACCGGCGCCTCGAAGCCCGGCACCAGGCGGCGGTACGAGTTGACCGTCGGGTTGGTGAAGGCCAGCAGCGACGGGGCGTGGTGCAGCAGGCCGCCGATGTACCAGCGGGCGGTGTCCGACAGGCCGGCGTAGCCGGTCTCGTCGTAGAAGAGCGGCTCACCGTTGAGCCAGAGGCTCTGGTGGGTGTGCATGCCGGAGCCGTTGTCGCCGAAGAGCGGCTTCGGCATGAAGGTGGCGGTCTTGCCGTGCGCCCACGTCTCGTTCTTCACGATGTACTTGAACAGCTGCAGCTGGTCGGCGGCGTGCAGCAGCGTCGAGAACTTGTAGTTGATCTCCGACTGGCCCGCGGTTCCCACCTCGTGGTGCGAGCGCTCCACGGTGAAGCCGTTGTCGACGAGCCGGCGCACGATGCTGTCGCGCAGGTCGGCGAAGTGGTCGACCGGGGGCACCGGGAAGTAGCCACCCTTGTACGGGGTCTTGTAGCCGCGGTTGCCGCCCGGCTCCTCGCGGCCGGAGTTCCAGGCGCCCTCGATCGAGTCGATGTAGTAGAACGACTGGTGCGCCGAGGTCTCGTGCCGGATCGAGTCGAAGATGTAGAACTCCGCCTCCGCGCCGAAGTAGGCGGTGTCGGCGATGCCGCTGGCCGCCAGGTATGCCTCGGCCTTCTTCGCCACGTTGCGCGGGTCCCGGGTGTAGGCCTCGCGGGTGAACGGATCGTGGATGAAGAAGTTCAGCGCGAGGGTCTTCTGCGCGCGGAACGGGTCGATGAAGGCGGTGGCCACGTCCGGGAGCAGGAGCATGTCCGACTCGTGGATCGCCTGGAAGCCGCGGATCGAGGAGCCGTCGAACGCGAGGCCCTCGGTGAAGATGTCGTCGTCGACGGACTCGACCGGCAGGTTGAAGTGCTGCATCACACCCGGCAGGTCACAGAAACGTACGTCGACGAACTTCACGTCCTCATTCTTGAGGTAACGCAGAAGTTCCTCGGAGTTGGCGAACACACGTCCTCCTGGCACGTTCACTTGCAGCTGGTGGCTGGGGCTTCTGGCGACGCTATGGCGGGGCGGTTGCCCGGCCGTGTCTTGAGTGTTTCTGCTGTGTTACGTCCCTCGCGGAGCGTCATCGACGCTGGTCATCCGCGTCCGTCTGGCGGGTAGCTGAGAGTCGGTTCGAACCATTTTAGTAATGTGAATCCTTATTGTCCAAATTGGCGGAGACGCTACTCCGGTCCGCGCCGGTCGGCGCCGGACCCGCTGGTTACCCTTGACCGCTGTGACCAACCCGCGTGATCCGCACCTGGTGCCGCCCGCCGCCGACCCCTCCTTCACCCCGCCCAGCATCGGACGGCGGTTCGGCGCACTGATCATCGACTGGGTGCTCTGCCTGCTGGCGGCGCGGATCTTCGCCAACCCGGTCAGCGACGGTTGGGCCCCGGTGCTCGTGCTCGTGCTCGAGTACGGCTTCTTCCTCGGTCTGTTCGCTCAGACGCCCGGCATGTACATCACCCGGATCCGCTGCGTGTCCTGGTTCGACGGCGGCCGGATCGGGGTGTTCCGCGGCCTGCTGCGTGGTCTGCTCCTCGCCCTGGTCGTGCCTGCCCTGATCATGGACGCGCACCGCCGTGGCCTGCACGACCGCGCGAGCGGTTCGGTCGTCACCTCGGTGTGACCCACGCGAGCGGTTCGGTCGTCACCTCGGTCTGACCCACATGATCGGCTCGGGGTCATGGAGGTCGCGGTATCCGCATGCCCGGGACACCCCGACTTCTAGGAGCCCGAGTCGATCAACCATCCGATGACCAACCACCCCGCCGGAGTCGCTGCTGACCGGGCGTGGCGGCCACCGGCGTGATCGACGGCCACAAGCACGAGGCTCGGCCTTGCGCCCGGTCTTTAGGAGGCCGTCATAGTTGACGCCCGGACCACTGCTGGTAGGTGTCGTGCCCGGGTCAGGACCGGGACCAAAGCAAAGAGCCGGACCCACCGGGTCCGGCTCTTTCGACGTACGACGGGGGTCAGCGGCCCCGGGTCTGGCGGAACGCGCCCCGCGGCGGCCGCATGTTCTTCGGGATCGCGCCCTTGGGCATCTGCGGCCGCGCGCTGAGCGCCTTGAGACGCTTGTCCAGCGCGTTGACGTCCTTGCCGCTCAGGCTGCGCGGCAACCGCATCAGCGTCGTGCGCAGCTTGCGGATCGGCAACTCGTCGTCGCCCTGGCCGATCACGTAGTCGTGCAGCGGCGCCGAACCGATCACCTTGGCCAGCCGGCGCTTCTCCTGGCCGAGCAGGCCGCGTACCCGCTGCGGGTTCCCCTCGGCCAGCAGGATCACGCCCGGCCGGCCCACGACCAGGTGGACCATGTCCATCTGGGTGGTGGAGCTGACCGCCGGGGTGACCCGCCAGTCGCCACGCATGCTCTCCATGATCTGCGCCGCCGCTCCCGGCTGCCCCTCGGCGGCGTTCATCATCGCCTTGTTCGAGCGCAGGTTGAGCACGATCAGCACCGCGAGCAGCGTGAACAGGATGCCCAGCGGCATGAAGATCCAGCCCCAGAAGATCGTCGCGACCACCGTCAGCGCGATCGGGATCAGCACCGCCGCGGCGACCAGTGGCGCGAACCACCGGTCCTGCTTCGCGGTGAACTGGAACACCATCCCGATCTGCTTCAGCCGTTGGCCGAACGAGACCTTCTCCTGGGGCTTTGCCATGCCGCAGAGTCTAGTGGTCGCCGTCGGTGGGCGTGATCCGCGGCCGGGCCCGGCACCTTCGCGGGCCGTCCCGCGCCGCGCCGTGCTGTGCTCCCTTACGCCGTCCGTGCCGTGGCGTGCCGTGCCGTGCCGCGTGTGGCGCGCCGTGCGGTGCCCCCTTGCGCGGTCCGTGCCGTGCCGCGCCGCGTTGTGCCACGCCGTGCCGCGTGTGGCGCGCCGTGCGGTGCCCCCTTGCGCCGTCCGTGCCGTGGCGCGCCGCGTTGTGCCGCGCTGCGTCGTGTCGCGCCGCGCGTTTCGGGGCGGGGCTACGCCGCGACGAGCTGGCGGACCGGGCGCCGTGACGGCGCTCCGTCCTCCCTGTCCCTGTCGCGAGCGGCGGGCCCGCATCGGCGGCGCCCGACCGCAAGATCGTGCTCGATCCTGGACCCAGTGGCCTCAGCGCGCCCGGAATGCCACTCGATCCAGGAAACAGCACGATCTTGGGGCGTGGGGCGTGGGGCGTGGGGCGTGGGGCGTGGGGCGTGGGGCGTGGGGCGTGGGGCGTGGGGCGTGGGGCGTGGGGCGTAGGCCCTGTGTCGTTGGCTCCCGCAGTGGGTTCGGCGCGGGCGAGGCGACGGACGTCAGGCGTGGGGGAGGTAGATGCGGTAACCGTCGACGGTGACCAGAGCGAGGGCGCCCGGTTCGACGCGCATCCGCTCGTCGAGGCGGGCCGCGAGCGGGGAGCCGGTCGGCGCGATCCAGGCCGGCGCTGCCGACGCCGCCACCTCCCGCCGGTACGGGGCGTACCGGTCGAAACCAGGCCGAAGCTCGTCATCGACCACCGCGCAGACCACGTCCTCGCCACTGGCGAAGGTGAGCCGGTTGCAGGTCCAGTAGCCGCCGTACACGTGCCGGACGCCGAGGTCGCGCAGCGTGGCGACCAATTCGGCGTGCCGGGCCTCGGCGGCCCGGGCGGCGGGCGCGGTGCCGATCGCGCGGTACGTCGCGTAGCCCGAGCTCCCCAGGGTCGCCACGAGCACGACGACAGCCAGCACCCCGCCGACCCGTCGGCCGGACAACGGCTGCCGGCCGGTCCCGTCGGCTCGTCGGCCGGACAGTGGCCGCCGGTCGGCTCGTCGGCCGGGCAAGGCCCCCTGGCCGGCACCGTCGACTCGGTTTCGCCCCGCGCTCAGCTCCGGTCCAGCCGTCATGACGCGCCGACCGGCCCGCCCCGAGCCGTCGACCAGATTCCGGGCGGCGCGCCACAGCGGCCAGAGCAGCGCGGGCAGCGAGATGAGCAGGCAGGACAGGTAGCGGGAACTCTCCACCGGGGTCCGCCCCGCCGAACTGCTCAGTGTGTACGCGGCCAGCGTGGCCACACCCGCGGCTACGAGCGCGAGCCGGAGGGCCGCCCCGACGCGGCCTTCCGCCATCCCGCCTTCGCTGATTCTTGGCCACATCCGGTTCGTATTGAACGGGATGTGGCCAAGATCTGAACCGGCCACCGCGTCGCCACGGGGCGCGCGGTCGGCGTGGGTCGAGTCGGTGAGGTTCGCGGCACGGCCGAAGCCCAGCGAGCGCCAGGCGGTCACCGCGCCGACGGCGAGCAGCACCGGCAGGGCGAACGCCCACCAGAGCTGCCAGGTCGCGCAGCCGCCGGGGGCGCAGAAGCCCATGCCCAGCGGCGGCCCGAGCAGCAGACCGCCGTGCAGCCGGTCCACCCAACCGGCCGGCACGCCGGTGCCGCCGGAAGCCGCCGCCAGTACGGCGGCGAGTGGGTTCCGGCCGGACACGAGGCTGTGGCCGAGCAGGGGTGCGGCGCCGACCAGGACGGCGACCCCGAGCACCGCCCCGGCCCGGCCACGAAGCTCCCGCCACCGGAACGCCACGAGCAGCGCACCGGGGCCGACCACGTACGGCAGCACGAGCGGGTCCACCCAGACCATCAGCCCGGCGAGGAGACCCCAGGCCGCCCAGCGCGGCAGTCGGTGGCCCGGTCGGCCAGCGCAGAGGTCGTACGTGATCAGGGCCAGCGCGACGCCGGCCGGGTTCATCTCGGGATAGCCGCCGCCCGCGATGAGCTGGTTCTTGACGATCCGATCCGAGCCGAACGCGAGCAGCACCACGAGCAGCAGCGCGAACCAGCGGTCACCGGTCAGCCGCAGCGTCAACCGCAAGGCGAGCAGCATGAAGAGCGCGTAGAGCGCCACCGTGACGACGCGCAGCCCGAACACCGACGGCCCGGTCACCGCGAACACCGGCGCGGCCAGGTACGCCTCCAGCGTCCCCATGTAGGACTGCCCGTAGAACCACACCGGGAAGTCCTGCCCGCGGGCGATGTGCAGCGCGGCCAGCCCCATGGTGGCCTCGTCGCTGTTCGTCGGCGGAGCGTCGAAGGCGAGCAGGGCGATCCGGTAGCCGACGCCGGCGAGGAGCGCCACGACGGTGAGCACGCCGGCCAGCCGGGCCCACCGGGGGCTCGGCGGCGTACCGGGTACGTCGCGGAGTTCCTCGCGCACGCCGGCCGTCATCACCCGATCATGGCACCTGCCGGTCGGTGAGACCGGCAGGTGCGTGGATCAGCCGGCGGTGGCGACCGGGCTGGCTTGGCGGGCCGCGAGCGCCTGCTGGTAGAGCCGACCGGCCCGGTACGACGAGCGCACCAGCGGCCCGCTCATCACACCCGCGAAGCCGATCTCCTCCGCCTCCTCGCGCAGCTCCACGAACTCCTCGGGCTTGACCCACCGCTCGACCGGGTGGTGGCGGGGGGTGGGCCGCAGGTACTGCGTGATGGTGATCAGCTCGCAGCCGGCCTCGTGCAGGTCACGCAACGCCTGGGAGACCTCGGCCCGCTCCTCGCCCATACCGAGGATCAGGTTGCTCTTGGTCACCAGCCCGTCGGCGCGGGCCTGCCGGATCACGTCCAGCGACCGCTCGTAGCGGAACGCCGGCCGGATCCGCTTGAAGATCCGCGGAACGGTCTCGACGTTGTGCGCCAGCACCTCGGGACGGGACCCGAACACCTCGGCGAGCTGCTCGGGTACCGCGTTGAAGTCGGGGATCAGCAGCTCGACGCCGCAGCCGGGCTGAAGCGCGTGGATCTGGCGGACGGTCTCGGCGTAGAGCCAGGCGCCGCCGTCGGGCAGGTCGTCGCGGGCCACGCCGGTGATGGTGGCGTAGCGCAGGCCCATCGACACCACGGACTCGGCGACCCGGCGCGGCTCGTCCGCGTCGAACTCGGCCGGCTTGCCGGTGTCGATCTGGCAGAAGTCGCAGCGGCGGGTGCACTGGTCACCGCCGATGAGGAAGGTGGCCTCGCGGTCCTCCCAACATTCGTAGATGTTGGGACAGCCGGCCTCCTGGCAGACGGTGTGCAGCCCCTCCCGCGAGACGAGCCCGCGCAGCTGGGTGTACTCCGGCCCCATCTTGGCCTTGACCTTGATCCACGGTGGTTTGCGCTCGATCGGCGTCTCGGCGTTGCGGGCCTCGATCCGCAGCATGCGCCGCCCCTCTGGGGCGGGCGTCGCGGTACGCGCGGCCTGGCCGGTCGTCGGCGCGGAGTGCTCGATCGTCACGAAACCGAGCCTACGCCCGACGGTGCTTGTCGATGTACCTCAGGCGACCGGCGTCACGTCCCGAAGTCTTGTGACGCCGGACACCGGTCCGGCGGAAAACGTTGTCACATTGGGCGGTCGTTGGTGTTAGCCTGCTGGCGCAGTTGCGACGACGGAGCCGAGTAGCGGCCCGACCCGCCAGTGCAGAGAGCCGCCGAAATGCTGTGAGGCGGTCTGGCGACGGGCGCGTGAAGACCCTCCCGAGCTGCGGGAAGAACGGTGTGCCGCCGGCCCGGTCGACGGCCGCGCCCAGTAGAGCCCGCCGGCTGGCCCACGTCACGGGCGACGAACGAGGCCCCCGCCGAGGCGGGGGCGAAGGTGTGGTGGCACCGCGAGGACCCGCTCGCCCGCACCTCCCGGGATCGCGTTGCGATTCGAAGAGGAGGTACACCGTGCAACGCATCCTCTCCACCCAACTCCCCGCCCACGTCGGTGCGACCGTCCGGATCGCCGGCTGGGTGCACCGCCGCCGGCTGCTCAAGTCGGTGGCCTTCCTGATCGTCCGGGACGCCGCCGGCCTGTCGCAGGTGGTGGTCACCGACCCGGCGGCCCGCACCCAGGTAGCGGCGTTGACCGAGGAGACCGTCGTCGAGGTCACCGCCACGGTGGTGGCGAACGCGACGGCGCCCGCCGGGGTCGAGCTGACCGCCCCGGTCGTACGTCCCCTCGGCCCGCCCGCGGTGCCGCCGCCGTTCGACCTGTACCGGCCGGCGCTCACCGCGAGCCTGCCCACCCAGCTCGACCACGCGCCCACCGCCCTGCGCCACCCTCTGCGCTCGGCGGCGCTGCGCGTCTCGGCCGCGAGCGTGGCCGGATTCCGGGCCACTCTGGACCGCCGCGACTTCGTGGAGATCCACACACCGAAGGTGGTGAGCTCCTCCACCGAGTCGGGCGCGAACGTCTTCGAGCTGGACTGGTTCGGCCGCCCGGCGTACCTGGCCCAGTCGCCGCAGTTCTACAAGCAACTGATGGTCGGTGTCTTCGAGAAGGTGTACGAGGTGGGGCCGGTCTTCCGTGCCGAGCCGCACGACACCGTCCGGCACCTGGCGCAGTACACCTCGCTCGACGTCGAGCTGGGTTTCATCGCCGACCACCGGGACGTGATGCGCGTGCTGCGCGAGGTCCTCGCCGGGATGCTGGGCAGCGTGGCGGAACGCGCCGCGGGCGCGGTGGCCACCCTCGGGATCGCGCTGCCGGCCGTGCCGGAGGAGATCCCGGCGGTGCACTTCACCGAGGCGCTGAAGGTGGCGGGCGCGCCCGCCGACGAGCCGGACCTCGCCCCGGCGCACGAGCGGGCGCTGGGGGAGTGGGCCCACCGCGAGCACGGTTCGGACTTCCTCTTCGTCACCGGGTACCCGATGGCGAAGCGGCCGTTCTACACCCACCCCGACCCCGCCCGGCCGGGCCACAGCAACGGCTTCGACCTGCTCTTCCGGGGCATGGAGCTGGTCACCGGCGGGCAGCGGTTGCATCAGCACGCCGACTACCTGACGGCGCTGGCCGCGCGGGATGAGCCGGTCGAGCCGTACGCCGGTTACCTGGACGCGTTCCGGCACGGGATGCCGCCGCACGGCGGCTTCGCGATCGGCCTGGAGCGCTTCGTCGCCCGCCTGACCGGCGCGGCCAACGTCCGTGAGGTCACCGCCTTCCCCCGCGACCTGCACCGGCTGACTCCCTAGGCACGGAAATTCGCCGAGGGCGCGGGTGAACCCGCCCGTGCCCTCGGCTCGGGTGAACGTGCCGGCACCCTCGGCCCGGGTACGACCCGAGGGGGAGGACGTGCAGCCGACGCACGGGGATGACGAGCGACCGGACGGGCTGGACGTATGACGCCGGTTACCGGGTCCCGTGGCTGCGGACGCGATCGTCAACGGTGGCGGGAGCCGGAGCGGCGACCCCCGGCTGGGGCGGCGCGATCGGGAGGCACCGCTTGTGCTCGGTGGCCCGGTAGCGGGCGACCAGCGCCTCCGCCACCTCCGCCGGGACGGGTCGGCCCTCCAGGTACGCGTCGATGTGCTCGTACGCCAGCCCGAGCGCGTCCTCGTCGAGCTTGCCCGGGGCCAGGCTCTCCAGGTCGGCGGTGGGCGCCTTGCCGACCAGCTCGGCGGGGGCGCCGAGCGCCGCGGCGATGGCCCGTACCCGCCGCTTGGTCAGCCCGGTGAGCGGTACGACGTCCGCCGCCCCGTCGCCGTGCTTGGTGAAGAAGCCGGTGACCGCCTCGGCGGCGTGGTCGGTGCCGACGACGAGTCCACCCATCGCGCCGGCCACCCCGTACTGGGCGATCATGCGCTGGCGGGCCTTGACGTTGCCGTGCACGAAGTCCTGCTGGGCGGCGTCGCGGAAGGTCAGCCCGCCCGCCAGCAGCGCGTCCAGCGCGGCGTCGCTGGCCGGCTTGACGTCGACCGTGAGCACCTGATCGGGCCGGATGAACTCCAGGGCCGCCTGGGCGTGGTGCTCGTCGGCCTGCACCCCGTACGGCAGGCGCATGGCGACGAAGGTCGCCGGGTGGCCGGCCGCCCGGGCCCGTTCGACGGCCAGCTGGCAGAGCCGCCCCGCCGTGGTGGAGTCCACCCCGCCGCTGATGCCGAGCACGAGCGCCGACAGCCCGGTGTCGACCAGCCGGTCGGCGAGGAAGACGATCCGGCGCTCGATCTCCGCCTCGGCGTCGAAGGTCGACGACACCTGGAGGTCGGCGGCGATCTGCTGCTGCGTCGACAGCGCCTCGGTCAACGGGACTCCTTCGCGGTCAGGCGGGGCCGAGCAGGTCCCAGCGGTTGCCGGCGAGGTCGCGGAAGACGGCCACCCGGCCGTACGGCTCGGTGCGCGGCGGCCGGACGAACTCGACCTTCGCGTCGACCATGCGCCGGTACGTGGCGTCGAAGTCGTCGACCTGCAGGAAGAAACCTACTCGACCCGCGACCTGGTTGCCGATCGCGGCCGCCTGCTCGTCCCCGTCGGCGCGGGCGAGCAGCAGGCCGGTCCCGCCGGCGGGCGGTCGTACGACCACCCAGCGCTTCGGCCGGCCGTCGTTGGTCAGCGACGGCGAGTCCTCGGTCAGTTCGAAGCCGAGCACCTCGGTGAAGAAGGCGATCGCCGGGTCGTACTCGGCGACCACGACGGTGACGAGGTCGACCCGCATCCGGGTCAGGACGCGACGGCGATGATGGTGGACAGGTGACGCTCCACCACCGGCAGCACGTCGGCCACGGTGATCGGGCGGCCCAGCTCGGCGGTGAGCGACGTGGTCCCCGCGTCCCGGATGCCGCAGGCCACGATCCGGTCGTAGTAGCTCAGGTCGCAGTCGCAGTTGATGGAGAAGCCGTGCAGGGTCACCCCGCGGGCCACCCGGATGCCGATCGCAGCGACCTTGCGGGCCGGGCCCCGGTCGTCCTCCGGCACCCAGACGCCGCTGCGTCCCTCGACCCGACCGGCCGCGAGCCCGAACTCGGCACAGACGTCGATGAGCATCTGCTCGGTGCGCCGCACGTAGGCCACCACGTCCACCGGGTCGGGCAGCCGCACGATCGGGTAGCCGACGAGCTGACCCGGGCCATGCCAGGTGATCTTGCCGCCGCGGTCCACGTCGACGACCGGGGTGCCGTCCGTCGGCCGGTCCCACGGTTCGGTGCGCTTGCCCGCCGTGTAGACGCTCTGGTGCTCCAAGAGCAGGACCGTGTCGCCCTGCTCGCCGGCAACCACCGCTTCGTGCAGCCGGCGTTGCTCGTCCCAGGCGACCTGGTAGTCGAGGAGACCGGCGCGGACGGCCGTAAGGCCGGAGGTCATCGTGCTCACGCCGTTCAGCGTAGTCCCGGAGCAGGCCGATGGCGCTGGTGAGCCGCCTCACCGCCGCCGTGAGTCCGGCCAGCGCGGCGGCGGGCACGTGCGCCGGCGGGCCGCTCGCGCCGGAGGCGCCGGTGGCTCAGGCTGGCGGGATCCGCCAGAGCCAGACGTCGTCCACCCGCTGCGGCTTGCCGAGCAGGGCGGTCGCGGTGCGCCGGACGGCGTCCTGGTCGACCTCGAACTTGGCCCCGTGCACCTCGTCGGGGAGCACGACTGCCTCGACGTGCCAGTACGCCAGGTCGGCGCGGACCTCCCGCACCGTGCCGTCCGTGACGATCGGCACCAGGCCGGTCCGCGCGGCCTGGTCCATCAGGGCGCTGAACGGGCGCGGCACGGGCCCGATCCGGCCCCGGCCGTCCGGACCGCCGGGGCCGAGGAAGAAACCGGCCGGGATGCGGAACTCACCCTGCCGGTGGGCCAGCGCGTACGCCTGCCAGCGCTGCCCGTCCGGGTAGATGTCCACAGCGGTCGGCACCGGGGTGAGCACCCCGCCCGGGGAGACGTAGTCCCGCCAGGTGCCGGCGGTGATGAACCGTGGGATCGGCTCGCGCTCGTCGGTGAGCAGCGGGGTCGGCAACAGCGGGAGCAGCGCGATCACGAAGCCGAGCGACCAGGCCACCTCGGTCGACCGGTGTCGCGCCGGAGCGGCCCGGAGCTGGTCGAGGGTGTACGCCAGCAGCAGCCCGATCACCGGCGCCACCACCAGGGCGAGCCGGGCGGGCAGCGCCGCGTTCACCACCGGCAGTTGCCCGAGCAGGTCGAACGGCATCGGCACGTCGGTGTGGTCGCCGTCGAACTTCGCGACCGGCCCCCAGGAGAGCACGCTGAATACGACGGCGACGGCGGCCAGCGCCCAGAGCGTGGCACGCCGGGCCGGATCGGCGCGCCGCCAGAGCGCCACGAAGCACACCACGGTGAGCAGCAACAGGGGGATGCCGAAGAACGAGTTCTCCTCCGTCGGGTTGGGGGCCAGCGACGTGCCCAACCCGGCCTCGCCGGCGAGGGACCGGCGTGGGTACGCGCCGAACGCCGCGATGTCCTCCGAGTGGATGACCGGGTCGAAGCCGGTGCCGTGGAACCGTTGGGGGCCGGCGAAGTGCAGCCACAGCGGGTACGCCAGTAGCACCCCGGCGACCACGGCGGTGACCGCGAGGCCGCGTAGGAAGTTCGGCAACGCCGCCCGCGCCTCGGCCCGCCGGGCCGGGTGCAGCGCCCAGACGATGACGAAGAGGCCGAGGGCGAGGGCGGTGAAGAAGAGCCCCTCGGCGGCGATGGAGAACGTGATCGCCACGAGCACGCCGAGGAAGAGGCCGTCGCGCAGCCAGTGTCCAGGGCGGCGCAGCGCGAACGCCCGCCAGATCAGTAGCGGCACCAGCCAGCCGGCGGTCCAGTTCAGGTGGGCGTTGGCGTGCGAGACCATGCCGGGGGAGTAGGCGACGAAGAGGCCGCCGACCGCGGCGGCGAGTCGGCTGCGCACCAGTTGCCGGGAGAACAGCAGGTACCAGGCAATCGCGGTGGCGGCCAGGTTCAGGGTGAGGATGACCAGGAACGTCACGGGTGGACCGACCAGGTAGGTCAGCGGCGCGAAGACTACCGCGTACACGGTGATCGAGGTGTTCACCGCGAGGTTCACGCCGTCCGGGACGTTGATCAGATGGGTGAAGAGCGGGTCCTGCCCGTGGGTCAGCGCGTGCCCGCCGAAGGCCAGCAGCCACTCGAACAGCGCCTGGTCGCTGGAGTTGACCGTGATCGTCCGTACGTTCGGGTCCCGCCACAGGCCGCTGGTGACCCAGACGGCCAGCGCGAGCGCGACCAGCACCACGATCAGGTCGGCCCGGCGCCCCCGCACAGTACGCGGCGGTGAGGCGGGTGCGGGCCCGGTGGCCACGGACGGGGAGGTCGGCACGCAGCGGACGTTACCAATCGGAACTGGACGTGCCGGTCATACATGCGAGGAGTGGCCTCTTCTTGTCGTCTCCGGTGGTGAGGGGCCGGCTCACGTCGGCGAGTCGCGAGCGCCGCTCGCGATGAACACAACGGTGGCCGTGAATGTGTGCTGGCCGCCCATGTCGCGGCTCCGCCATTTCGTCGTAGCGTCGCGGCAACCGCAGGTGACCCAGTTCACATCTTCCCTGGGAGGCTGCCGTGCGCCGCTCCTCATCTCCGCTCACCCGGCTGGCCGCGGTGGTCGCCGGGCTCGTCCTCGCCGTCACGGGCGCGGTCACCCTCGCCACCCCCGCCCAGGCCGCCACCCTCACCCAAGTGGCGAACTTCGGCTCCAACCCCGGCAACCTCGCCATGTACGCCTACCGGCCGGACAACCTCCCGTCCGGCGCGCCGGCAGTTGTGCTGCTGCACGGGTGCGCCCAGAACGCCTCCGCCTACTTCACCAACTCCGGCTGGCGGAAGTACGCCGACCAGTGGCACTTCGCGCTCATCGTGGCGGAGCAGAAGTCCGCCAACAACGCGACCAGCTGCTTCAACTGGTTCGAGACCGGCGACACCGCCCGCGGTCAGGGTGAGGCGCTGTCCATCAAGCAGATGGTGGACCACGCGAAGGCGAACTTCGGCACCGACGGCAGCCGCGTCTTCGTGAGCGGCCTGTCGGCCGGCGCCGCGATGAGCGCCGTCATGCTCGCCACCTACCCTGACGTCTTCGCCGCCGGGTCGATCGTCGCCGGCATTCCGTACCGCTGCGCCACCAGCATGATCAACGCGTTCGGCTGCATGAACCCGGGCATCGACAAGAGCCCGGCGGCCTGGGGCGACCTCGTACGCAACGCGTACCCCGGCTACAGCGGGCCCCGGCCCCGGGTGGCCATCTGGCACGGCACCTCGGACACCACCGTCGCCCCGCTCAACGCCGGCGAGGCGCGCGACCAGTGGACCAACGTGCGCGGTGTCTCGCAGACTCCGACCAGCACCTCGTCGCTATCCGGGGGCACCAGCCTGGAGGTGTACGGCAACGACGTCGTCCGGCTCTACCGCGTCTCCGGGATGGGGCACGGCACCCCGGTGGACCCGGGCAGCGGGGCCGAGCAGTGCGGCAGCGCCGGGGCGTACTTCCTGGACACCATCTGCTCGGCGTACCGGGATGCGGTCTTCTTCGGCCTGGGCGCGGGCGGCGGCGACCCGACCGACCCGCCTCCGACCGATCCGCCTCCGACCGATCCGCCGACGACGCCGGTCTGCACGACCGCCAGCAACTACGCGCATGTGGTCGCCGGCCGGGCGTACCAGTCCGGCGGGTACGCCTACGCGAACGGCTCCAACCAGCGGATGGGTCTCTACAACATCTTCTACACGAGCACCCTCAAGCAGACCGCCCCGAACTACTGGGTAATCGGCTGCTAACCCCACCCCACCCCACCCCCTGGGACCGCGTTGATCAAGAGGTTTGCGTCAATTTCCGGCCCCGCCGTGACGCAAAGGCCTTTAGACCATCCAGGCCGACCGACCAGCCGAGAGATCGGCGGCGAAATCGGACCGACCACGGCACAAGTGC
>NZ_JBEXFP010000083.1:0-13351 GCF_040606825.1 Micromonospora sp. NPDC005367
CCCGCAGCCCGACTTCGACCTTCCCGCGGTGCTCGAGTACGCCGAGCAGAACGGCGTCGAGTTCATCGCGCACAACGAGACCCGGGGCGACGTCGCGCCCGCGCCCGCGCCCGCGCATTTCAGCCCACGGCGTCCAGCCTCGGTCGCGCTCAACGACCTCCGGACGCTGAGGGCGGCCCAGGGCCTACGCCGGTGCGTATCGGGGTGCAGAGCAAGCGATCGACGAAGCGCCGGCCGGCACCCACGGGAGGGGTGCCGGCCGGCGCTTAGGGGTCGGCGGTCAGGTGGCCTTGATGGCACCGGTCATCAGCAGCGCGAGGACCAGCGTGCCCAGGGCCACCCGGTACAGCACGAAGAGGTACAGGGTGTGGTGGGCGACGTAGCGCAGCAGCCAGGCGATGGCCGCGTACCCGATGCCGAAGGCGATGATCGTGGCCACGATCAGCATGGCGACGGTCGGGGCCGCCGTGCCCGGCGCCGCGGGTTCGAACACGTCGCCGAGGCTGAAGACACCGGACAGCACCACCGCCGGGATGGCCAGCAGGAACGAGTAGCGGGCCGCCGTCTCGCGGGTGAGGTTGAGCAGCAGGCCGGCGGTGAGCGTGCCGCCGGACCGGGACACCCCCGGGATCAGCGCCATGGCCTGTGCGAAGCCCATGACGATGCCGTCGCGCATCCGGAAGTTCTCCAGGGCGCGGGTCTGGCGGCCCCAGTACTCGGCGAAGGCGAGTACGAACGCGAACACGATGAGCGTCGTGGCCACCAGCCAGAGGTTGCGGCCGGCGGTGCGGATCTGGTCCTTGAACAGGAAGCCGAAGATCCCGATGGGGATGGTGCCGACGATCACGTACCAGGCCATCCGGTAGTCCAGGCTGGAGCGCACCGACTTGTCCCGGATACCGACGACCCAGGTGCGGGTTATCCGCCAGATGTCCTTGGCGAAGTAGATCAGCACGGCCGCCTCGGTGCCGAGCTGGGTCACCGCGGTGAACGACGCGCCCGCGTCACGCCCGAAGAAGATCGCGGAGGTGATCCGCAGGTGCCCCGACGAGCTGACCGGCAGGAATTCCGTTAGCCCCTGGACGACGCCCAGGACGATGGCCTCGACCCAGGTCACTCGCCGACTCCAGCAATCTCCAGCGCCTCGGCGACGGTACGCAGGGTCTGCACACCGCTGTCCCGGTCGGCCACGAACAGGTTCACCGACAGCGTGGTGACGCCGGCGGCCGCGTACTCCCGCATCCGTTCGGCGATGCGCTCCTTCGGCCCGAGCAGCGACGTACGGTCGATGAACTCCAGCGGCACCGCGGCGGCGGCGTCCCGTTGCCGCTTGGCCAGGTAGAGGTCCTGCACCTCGCGCGCCGCGTCGCCGTATCCCATCCGGGTGGCCAGCTGGTTGTAGAAATTCTGCTTCCGGCTACCCATGCCGCCGACGTAGAGCGCCGCGTACCAGCGGACCAGTTCGGCGCAGGTGGCCACGTCGTCGCCGACGACCACCGGCACGGACGGCACCACGTCGAAGCCGTCCAGCTGCTTACCGACCCGTTCCCGTCCGGCGCGCACCGCGGCGAGTTGCTCCTGCGCGAACTCCGGGGCGTAGAAGACGGCGAGCCAACCGTCGGCGATCTCACCGGCCAGCTCGAGGTTCTTCGGGCCGACGGCGGCCAGGTAGATCGGTATGTGGTCGCGTGGCGGATGGAAGCTCAACCGCAGCGCCTTACCCGGACCGTCGGGCAGCGGCAGGGTGTAGTGCTCGCCGGTGTACGCGACCTCCTTGCGGGCGACGGCCAGCTTGACGATGTCCACGAACTCGCGGGTACGCGCGAGCGGCTTGCCGAAGCGGACGCCGTGCCAGCCCTCGGAGACCTGCGGCCCGGACACCCCCAAGCCCAGCCGGAACCGGCCGCCGGAGATGGCGTCGATGGTGGCCGCGGTCATCGCGGTGGCGGCGGGTGTGCGGGCGGGGATCTGCATCACCGCGCTGCCGACGTCGATCCGTTCGGTCTGCCCGGCGATCCAGGCCAGCATGCTGGGCGAGTCGGAGCCGTACGCTTCCGCCGCCCACACCACCGAGAACCCGAACCGCTCCGCCTCCTGGGCGAGGGCCAGATGATCGGCTGGTGTGCTCCACGCCGTCTGATATCCGAGGCTGAGCCCGAGTCGCAATGGTCCTCCCCCATCGGCTCCACAGGTCGCATCAGGTTACGCAATGCCGATGACCGACTGGATCACCGGCTCACCGAAAAGGCGATGGGGTGGGCGGATTCGGACGCCAGGGCGGCAGGAACACCGGCAGAACCCGGTAGACATGACGGGAGCGAGGATATCGGTTGCGCCGTCTTCGAAATAAGGTTCACCCATGCAACAGCGACCGCTCGGCCGAAGCGGGCTGGCGGTTTCGCGGCTCGCGCTCGGCACCATGACCTGGGGTCGGGACACCGATGCCGACGATGCGGCCGCCCAGCTGAAGAGTTACCTCGACGCGGGCGGCAACCTGATCGACACGGCCGACGTCTACGGCGACGGCGACGCCGAGTCGGTGATCGGATCGCTGCTCGGCACCCTGGTCCCCCGCGACGAGCTGCTGATCGCCACGAAGGCGGGGCTGCGACCGGGCCACGGCCGGCGCCGTGACAACTCGCGGGGCCATCTGCTGCGTACGCTCGACGCCTCGCTGCGTCGCCTCGGCACGGATCACGTCGACCTGTTCCAGGTGCACGGCTACGACCCGGACACCCCGCTGGAGGAGACCCTGGCGGCGCTCGACCACGCGGTGGCCAGCGGCCGGGTGCGGTACGTGGGGGTGTCGAACTTCTCCGGCTGGCAGACCGCACGGTCGGCGGCCTGGCAGGCGGCCTGGCCCGGACGGTCACCCGTGGTGGCCGCGCAGGTCGAGTACTCGCTGCTGGAGCGGGGCGTGGAGCGGGAGGTGCTGCCGGCCTGCGACGCACTCGGCCTGGGTGTGCTGCCCTGGTCGCCGCTCGGGCGGGGTGTGCTGACCGGCAAGTACCGGCACGGCCGTCCGGCCGACTCCCGCGCCGCCTCGCCGCACTTCGAGCGGTTCGTCGCCACCTATCTCGAGCCACGCTGCTCCAGCATCGTCGAGGCGGTGGCCACGGCGGCCGGCGGGCTGGGTGTCTCGCCGCTGGAGGTGGCGCTGGCCTGGGTACGGGACCGGCCCGGCGTGACGGCCCCCATCCTCGGCGCCCGCACGGTCGGTCAGCTGCTCGGCGCGTTGCAGGTGGAGCGGATGACGCTGCCGGAGGAGATCATCACGGCGCTGGAGGACGTCTCGGCGGTGCCGGTCGGCTACCCCGAGCGCGACAGCTGACAGGCGAACCGGCCACGGCGCCACGGGCGGGCACGAACCCCCTGCGGGCAGCGGTCCCGATCACCCCGCAGGGGGTGGCGGACGGCCGCCGGCCTGGGCAGCATAGGGCGCATGGACTACGAATACGCACCGCTGCGGTTGCCACCGAACGTCGACCGGCTGACCGCCGCGACGCAGCTGGCGATCCAGGCGGAGTTCTCCGGATGGGAGTTGGCCCGGGTGCGGCTGTTCCGGGACGGCACGCGGCAGGTGATGCTGCGCCGTCGCCGGGTCAACCAGCCGCAGCCGGGTCTGTCGTACTGAGGCCGACCCGCCACGGCGTACGCCCCGCGGCCCGTGCCGCACGGCCGGGCCCCGGGGCGGTGCGGCCTAGTGGACGTGATCGTGCTCGTCGTCGAGCTCCAGGAAGGGGTGCTCGTCGAGGCGCCCGATCAGCCGGTCGTCGGCGGCCGGCTGGAACGGGCCGACCGCGTCGTCGTCCTCGAACGACTCCAGGTCGACGGGGGTGCCGACCTCGCTGACCATCACCACCCCGTCGAGCGGCTCCAGCTCCGGGATGTCCAGCGCGCCGAGCGAGCCGTCGCCGCTCTGCAGCAGCTCCAGCACCGCCTCCCCGACCCCCTCGACCGGCGCCGGCTCGTCGTCCTCCGGCGTGCTCTCCCGCCGGGCGGCCTCGGCTATCCGCATCAGCGCGGAGATGCTGGGCACCCGGTAGTCGCGGCGCTGGCGTACCGAGATCACCCGCGGGTACGGGTCGGTGGCCTCGGCGTTCTCCGTGGCGCCGCCGAAGCGCGCGTCGGCCTCGTCCGGGTCGATCGCCTCGACGTCCCACGGCGTGACTTCACCGAAGGCGTCCAGGAGCCGCTCGTCATAGGCGTGGGAGGCGTTGTTCAACTCGACGTACGCCTGCCAGACGCCGTCGTCGTCGATGCGACCGTCGGCGGCACGTACCGCGGACAGGTGACGCCGAGCGGCGTCGATCACCCGCTCGAGAGCGGAGTCCAGCTCACCGTGCTGGTCGGTCATGCGTGGTGTTCCCTTCACGATGGGAGGTGCCGCGCGGGCGCAGCAACCGGAAGACGGGTCAGCAGGTACGGAGGAACCGGTCGAGAACCCGCACGCCGAACTGTAGCCCGTCCACCGGAACCCGCTCGTCAATGCCGTGGAACAACGCGGAGAAGTTCAGGTCGGCGGGCAGGCGGAGCGGGGCGAAGCCGAAGCAGCGGATGCCGAGCTGGGCGAATGCCTTCGCGTCGGTGCCGCCGGAGAGCATGTACGGCACCGGGTGCGCGCCCGGATCCTCGGCGCGCAGCGCGGCGGACATCGCGTCGACCAGGTCACCGTCGAAGGTGGTCTCGATGGCGGCCTGGCGCTGGATGTAATCGATGTCGATGTCCGGCCCGATCAGCTCACGCAGCTGCGCCTCCAGCAGCTCCGATTGGCCGGGCAGGCTGCGGCAGTCGATGGTGGCGGTGGCCCGGCCGGGGATTACGTTGTCCTTGTAGCCGGCGGTGAGGCGGGTGGGATTGGCGGTGTTGCGGATCGTGGCCCCGATGATGTTGGCGATCGGCCCGAGCTTGGCGATCGCCGCCTCCGGGTCCTCCGGGTCCAGCTCGATGCCGAGCAGCTCGGAGACCTCCTCGAGGAAGGCTCGCACGGTCGGGGTGACCACCATCGGGAAGCGATGCCGGCCGATGCGGGCTACGGCTTCGGCGAGGGCGGTGACGGCGTTGTCGTCGTGGACCATCGAGCCGTGCCCCGGGCGGCCCTTCGCGTGCAGCCGCAGCCAGTCCACTCCCTTCTCGGCGGTCTCGATCAGGTAGAGCCGCCGAGCGTCGTCGACGGAGTAGGAGAAGCCACCCACCTCGCCGATCGCCTCGGTGCAGCCGTCGAAGACGTCGCGGTGCTGCCGCGTGAGCCAGTGCGCGCCGTAGTCGCCGCCCGCCTCCTCGTCGGCGGTGTACGCGAGCACGATGTCGCGGGTGGGGCGTACGCCGGTGCGCTGCCAGTGCCGCACGACGGCGAGCACCATCGCGTCGAAGTCCTTCATGTCGATCGCGCCGCGACCCCACAGGTAGCCGTCGCGGATCTCGCCGGAGAACGGGTGCACCGACCACTCGTCCGCGTCGGCCGGCACCACGTCGAGGTGGCCGTGCACCAGCAGGGCGCCCCGGCTCGGGTCGGTGCCGGCGATCCGCGCGACGACGTTGGCCCGACCGGGGGCGGACTCGTGGATCCGGGTCTCGACGCCGACCTCGGCGAGCTTCTCCGCCACGTACTCGGCGGCGGCGCGCTCGCCCGCGCTGGTGTCGTTGTCGCCCGTGTTGGAGGTGTCGATCCGGAGCAGGTCGCGGCAGAGGTCGACGACCTCGTCGGTGGGTACGGGTCGGTCGGAGGTGGCGTCGCTCGTCATCGCTTCTTCATACCAGCCGCGGTGCCCGGCGGATTCCCCGCGGGCGGGGTCGGCGGTATCGCGCCACCACGTCCGACGCGGGCGGGGGCGCGCGACGGTTTCGTGCCGGGTGGCGCCGGGTACCGCCCGCGCGCGACCGCAGCTCCCCCGAGCAAACCCCCGGTCAGACGAGGAGAGCACGATGACCGTCCCCCTGCCGCCGTTGCCACCCGCCCCCGACGAGGGCTTCCGGCCCGGTGGTCGCAGCATCGCCGACATCGTCGAGCACGAGCACCGGCAACTGCTGGACCTGCTCGAACGGCTCACCGGGCCCGGTCCGGTCGCCGACGAGCAGCTGGCGGTGCTGACCGCCGCGTTGTCGCGGCACCTCTCCGCCGAGGAGCAGTACCTGCTGCCGGCGGTACGGGCGGCGGTGCCCGCCTTCGCCGCACAGGTGGACCGGATCCTCGACGGGGACGCCGCCCTGCTGGGCGCCCTACGGAGACTCGCCGAGGACGGGCCGGTCGAGGTGGCCGAGCGGGTCCACCGGCACGTGGACGAGGTGGGCACGCTGATCGCCGCGTTGCGTGCGGCGGCGACCGAGGAGGAGCTCATCCGGCTCGGCAACCGCCTGGAGATCGCCGAGGAGGCCGCGCCGACCCGGCCGCATCCGGACACCCCGGCGACCCCGCCGTGGAACCGGGTCGTCGAGCCGGCGTTGGGCGTGGTGGACAAGGTCCGGGACGCGGTGTCCGGCCGGCCGACGTACCTCGCCGACCTTCCGGACGAGCCACGCGACTGATCGGCGACATTCATCCATAGTCGCCGATCCATCTGGCTCTTCCGCAGGCCGAAGTGGGGTCATACCGTCACCGTATGAATCTGGAGCTGCGACACCTCCGGGTGGTGTGCGCCATCGCCGAGACGGGAAGCGTGACCAAGGCCGCGTCGACGCTCGGCCTGGCCCAGCCGGCGCTCACCGCCCAGCTCCAACGCATCGAACGCACACTGGGCGGACCGCTCTTCGAACGGGACCGTCGCGGGGCTCGACCGACCGCGCTCGGCGAGTTGGTGCTCGCCCGGGCCCGCGTGCTGCTGCCCGCCATGAAGGGGTTGCAGGACGAGGCGGCCCGTCTCGCCGGGGCCGCGGACGCGCCACGGCGGTACCGGTTCGGTGGGGTGAACAGCCCGATCCTCGGCCGGCTCGTGCACCGGCTCGCGGCCGAGCAGCCGCAGGCGCAGATCACCATGTACGCGTCCTGGTCGGTGGACGAGCTGGCGCAGCTGGTCGTCGGCGGCCGGCTCGACTTCGTGCTGACCGGTGTCTGCGGCGACTCCAACCCGTCGGCCGAGTTCGGGCTCAGCTGGCGGGAGGTCTCGATCGACCCGGTGCTGGTGCTGCTGCCGGAGACCCACCCGCTGGCCGACCGGGACGAGGTCCGGCTCGTCGACCTGCGCCACGAGCAGTGGGTGGCGGCGCCGGGTGACGGCTGCTTCGGCGACTGTTTCGCCGCCGCGTGCGCCCGCGCCGGCTTCACACCCCGCAAGCTCTACGAGACGGACGTACGCGGCTGCGTGGACCTGGTGGAGGCGGGCGAGGCGGTGGCACTCTGCCAGGCCACGTTCCGCCCACCCGCGGGCCTGGTCACCCGCCGACTGGCCGGGGTGCCGCTGCGCTGGCGGTTGATGTTCGGCTGGCACCCCGACTCCCCCGCGGCCCGGGTCGCCGAGCTGGTGCTGCGGGCGGCGCAGGCCGCGTACGACGACTCATTGGCCCCGCACCCGGCGTACCTGGCCTGGCTGGTGACCAACCCGGAGTTCGGCGTCCGCCGGTCCGGCGCCCCCGCACCCGGTCGCCGACGCGAACCGGGTGCGAACGGCGTAGCGACGGGTATCACGGCCCCATGACCGACGCTTCCACCGCAGCAGACAACCGTGACCTGCTCCGCCGCGCCGCCGCCGCGCACACCGCCGCGGCCCAGGACGTCGAGGCGTTCCTGCGCCGGTTGCCGGAGGTGCCCGGACCGGCGGAGTTCGCCGAGTACGCCAACCTCGTCACCCGTGAGGAGCAGCTGCGCGCCGACCGGGAGGCGGCCGCCGACGCGGCCGGCCTCACCATCGCCAGCCTGGAATCCGACCAAGGCACCTGACCCCCACCCACCCCTCCCGCCCCCACCCACCGGCACACCGGCCCCCGCCCTCCGACGAACCGGGGCGACGAACGGTGGGGTGGGTGTGGGGGTACGGGCGGTCAGCGTTCCACCAGGATGTCGTGTCCGAGGTCCAGCAGGGAGTGCCGCCACTCGTCGTCGGCGTTGCCGCGCGGCGGGCGGGCGTCCACCAGGGACTGGATACGGTCGATGGCGTCCCGCATCACCTCGATGTCCTCCGGGGTGAGGTCCACCTT
Source organism: Micromonospora sp. NPDC005367 (assembly GCF_040606825.1). Classification (NCBI taxonomy): domain Bacteria; kingdom Bacillati; phylum Actinomycetota; class Actinomycetes; order Micromonosporales; family Micromonosporaceae; genus Micromonospora; species Micromonospora sp. NPDC005367. The sequence goes on from NZ_JBEXFP010000083.1 coordinate 8,131, forward strand.
CCGCTTGGTCAGCACCTGCAGGATCTGCCGCCCCGGCTCCGGCAGGTTCAGATCCGGGTCCGGACCGAACGCCTCCTCACCCGAGCCGCGGGTCAGCAGCCACTGTCGCAGCTGTTCGGACGGGACGTTGACCTGGGCGTGGAAGTCATCCCAGAGCACCTCAACCTCGGGATCGAGCCGCTGCTCGCGTACCATCAGGTCTCCTCTCCGGGTGGCGGCCCGGACGCCTCCGGGTCCGCCTCGTCGTCGGTCTTGCGGCGCCAGCCTTCCGCCGGCATGCGGACCCGGGCCGGGTTGGCCGTGGGCCGGGCCTGGATCGGCTCGGCGGGCTCGGCCTCCTCCCGCGGCTCCTCCGTCTCCGGCGGACGCTCCGGATCGGGCCTCTCCGCCCGGCTCATCGCGGATGCGACGTCGTGGCCGCGGTATGGCCTCGCTCGCCGGCGCCGACATCGAAGGTGAGCGCACCGTCACGGGCGTCCACTGTGACCTTCTGACCGGGCGAGATGTCCGAGGCCAGCAGCATCCGGGAGAGCTGGTTGTCCACCTCGCGCTGGATCACGCGGCGCAGCGGCCGGGCGCCGAACTCCGGCTGGTAGCCGTGCTCGGCGAGCCAGTCGATGCCGGCGGTGGTGAAGTCCACCTCGATGTCCTGCGCGTGCATCCGGCGGCGGGTCTCCTCCAGCAGCAACTCCGTGATCTGGCGTAGCTGCGCGGCCTCCAGCCGGCGGAAGATGATCACCTCGTCGATGCGGTTGAGGAACTCGGGCCGGAAGTTCTCCTGGAGCCGGCGCATCAGCCGCTCCCGCAACTCGTCGCTCTCCTGCTGGCTGCCGGGCTCACCCGCGCCGAACCCGACGGCACGCTGAGTCCCGGTGATCAGCTCCGAGCCGAGGTTGCTCGTCATGATCAGGACGGTGTTCTTGAAGTTGACGGTGCGGCCCTGGCCGTCGGTGAGCCGCCCGTCGTCGAGCACCTGGAGCAGGATGTTGAACACGTCGGGGTGCGCCTTCTCGATCTCGTCGAGCAGCACCACCGCGTACGGGCGGCGGCGTACCGCCTCGGTGAGCTGCCCGGCCTCCTCGTAGCCGACGTATCCCGGGGGCGCGCCCACCAGACGGCTCACGGTGTGCCGCTCCTGGAACTCGCTCATGTCCACCCGGACCATCCGGTCCGACTCGCCGAAGAGCGCCTCCGCGAGGGCACGGGCCAGCTCGGTCTTCCCCACGCCGGTCGGGCCCAGGAAGAGGAAGCTGCCCATCGGCCGCTCCGGGTCGGCCAGACCGGTCCGCGAGCGGCGGACCGCCTCGGCGACCGCGGAGACCGCGTCGTCCTGCCCGACCACGCGCTCGTGCAGGTGCCCCTCGAGGCGCAGCAGCCGATCCCGTTCCTCCTCGGTGAGTTGGGCGACCGGGATGCCGGTGGCGCGGGACACCACCTCGGCGATCTCCTGCGGCCCCACCTCCGGCACCTGGGAGCCGCCGTTGCCGTCCTCGCCGTGCGCCCGGCGCACCTGATCCTCCAGCTCGGCGATCCGGTCGCGCAGGGCGGAGGCGCGTTCGTACTTCTCGTCGGCGACCGCCTGCTCCTTGTCCCGGCGCACCTCGTCGAGTTCCCGCTCCAGGTCCCGCACGTCCGCGGCCGGGGTCCGGGTACGCAGCCGCACCCGGGCGCCGGCCTGGTCGATCAGGTCGATCGCCTTGTCCGGCAGGAACCGGTCGGTGACGTACCGGTCGGAGAGTTCGGCGGCGGCGACCAGCGCCTCGTCAGTGAACCGCACCTGGTGGTGCGCCTCGTACCGGTCGCGCAGCCCGCGCAGGATGGCCACTGTGTCGTCGACGCTCGGCTCGGGCACCAGCACCGGCTGGAACCGCCGGGCCAGCGCCGCGTCCTTCTCGATGCTCTTGCGGTACTCGTCGAGCGTGGTCGCGCCGATCACCCGCAGCTCGCCACGGGCCAACGCCGGCTTGAGCATGTTGCTCGCGTCCATGCCGCCCTCGCTGCCGGCGCCGCCCGCCCCGACCAGGGTATGGATCTCGTCGAGGAAGATGATCAGCTCCTCCCGGTGCGCCCGGATCTCGTCGATCACCTTCTTCAGTCGTTCCTCGAAGTCGCCGCGGTAGCGCGTGCCGGCGACCAGCCCGGCCAGGTCCAGCTGGATCACCCGTTTGCCCAGCAGGGTCTGCGGCACGTCACCGTCGCAGATCCGCTCCGCCAGGCCTTCGACGATGGCGGTCTTGCCGACGCCGGCCTCGCCGATGAGCACCGGGTTGTTCTTCGTCCGCCGGGAGAGGATCTCCACGGCCTGCTCGATCTCGTCGGCGCGGCCGATGACCGGGTCGATCTGGTCGTTTTGGGCCAGGTCGGTGAGGTCCTGTCCGTACTGGTCGAGGGTCGGCGTGCCCCGGTCCGGCCGCGGGCCGGTCATCGGCCCCCGCTCGGCGTTGGCGGCCTGCAACGACTCGGGCTGGATCCGCCCGGCGGCGAGCATCCGGCCGGCCGGCGATTCCGGGTTCAGCGGCAACGCCATCAGGATGTGCTCCGGGCCGATGTAGTTGGCGCCCATCGCGCGGGAGAGTTGGTGGGCGTCGAGCAGTGCCCGCTTCGCCGCCGGGGTGAGCGACAGGTTCGGGGGCACCTCGCCTCGGGGCGCCCCGTCGCCGCGCCCGCCGAGCGCGTTGAGCAGGGTGTCGGGGTCCGCGCCGGCGCGCCGTACCAGGTCCCGCAGTGGCTCGCGCTGCAGCGCCGCCCAGAGCAGGTGGTCGGTGTCCAGGTCGCTGCTCTGCCGCTGCGCCGCGCGCCGTGCCGCGTCGGCCAGCATCTCCCGCGCGTCGGCGGTCATCAGGCGGGTGATGTCGACCCGGTGCGGCGGCCGGCGCCCACCCTCGCCACGGCCGAAGTACCGGGCCAGGAACTCGTCCCACGGGTCGGTGCCGAAGTCGCCGGGTCCCATCATCTCTGTCCTCCGCAGTCGCGCGCGACGGTCGGCAGGGGCTACCCGGCGGTCGGCCCGACAAACGCCGCGAGGGTTTCACCCGGGCCATGCGGGCGCCTTCGCGTCCCGGGCGTCAGGGCCCGCCGCCCGCGACGCGCCGGCAGCCGCCGCGACGCCTTGGCACACCGGCCGTGAGCCGCCGGGAGCCGCCCACGACCCGCCGGGAGCCGGCATCGCCGTAATGGCAGGCGGCCGCAATGGCAGGCTGTGGTCATGGACGTACGGCCGATGCTGATCGTGGACGCCGCGAACGTGGTCGGCTCGCGCCCGGACGGGTGGTGGCGGGACCGGGCCGGGGCGACCGCCCGGTTACGCGACTCGCTCGCCGGGGTGGGCGAGGCCGGGGTGCCGCCGCAGCTGCTGCCGCCGGTGCTGGTGGTGCTGGTGGTGGAGGGCCGCGCCCGGGACGTACCGCCCGTGCCGGGAGTCGAGGTGATCTCCGCCCGGGGATCGGGCGACGACGCCATCGTCGATCTGGTCCGTGCTGCCCCGCAACGCCGGCGCGTCGTCGTCACGGCCGACCGTGAGCTGCGGGAACGGGTCATCACGGAGGGCGCGGAGGTGTACGGACCGCGCTGGCTGCGCGACGCCGCGGAGAGCCGGCGGACGGGGCCGGTGATGGAGACGCAAGATGCCTCCAGTCCCGCCAATCGGACTCCGGGCGCTCCAGGGTGACAAGCGGTCACCGAGGCAGGAACACTGACAGGGCGGATGTCTTCCCGCCGCACGGATAGGCTCTAATGAAGGCCTCCCTGCCCCCAGGAGGTACCCCCGTGGCGAGCGTCGCCGAGCTCAAGGCAGCCATCGACGTTGCACTGGAACAGATCGGCGACGGCCAGAGCGCCGTCCAGGCCGCCGGCGAGAAACTGGCCGAGGCGCAGCAGACCCTGGCCGGAGCGTTGGAGGGCAGCGGGCACGAGACGGTCAACGCGGCACATGCCTCGCTGACCCAGGCCGGCCAGGAGCTGGAGGAGTGCCTCGCGGCCACCCTGGTGGCCATCGAGCAGGCGCAGCTCTACGTCGCGGCCCTGTAGGCACGCCGTGTCGATCGTCGAGGATGTCGGCGCGCAGGTCCGCGCCGCCGCCGAGGAGCTGCCGCTCGGTCTGGTCGGTCAGGCGTTGGAGAAGTTCGGCCTGGCCGGTGAACGGCTGCGATGGGTACGCCAGGAGTCGGCCAACCCGATGGGCGTGCCGGAACTCTCCGCCGCCACCGAGCACCTCGAGACCGCCGGGTACGCGCTGCGGCTGGCCCAGGAACAGCTCACGGCGTACCTGGCCGCGATCGGGCTCGGCGCCGACGGTGCCGCGCCGACGCGTCCCCCCGGCTCCGAGCGGCCCCGGCACGACGCGCCGCGGGACGCGGCCCCGGTCGCCGTACCGCCGCAACCGGCCGAGCAGGTGCGGCTGCGACGGTGGTGGTCGGCGCGGGTGGCGGAGCTGACCCGAGGTCCGGAGAGCGCCGACGAGCCGGACGAACGGATCACCGACTCCACGGAGCTGCTGCGCCGGGTGGCACGGGGGGTACGCGCCGGTGACCGGGACCGGGTGCGTACCGAGCTGCGCCGCGCGCACGCCGACGTCGGGCTGGGCCTGGCCGCGCTCGCCCCGCCGCTGCTGCGTGACCTGGCCTCCGAACTGCTCGGGCACCCGCCCCGCGCCGATGACCTGAACCGGCTGCGCGGCGAGCTGGACGGCCGCGTACGGGACCTGCTGCCCGGCCTTCCGGCCCCGGCGCTGGAGACGCTGCTGGCCCGGGTGTGCCGCATGCCCCCGCCGCGCCGGTCCGGGGAGGCGCCGCACGCCGCGGACTCCGCGGTGGCCGGCGGGGTGCTGGCTGGGGTGCTCTTGGCCCGCCTCGGCCGGGACCTGCCCGCTGACGCGGCGGGTCGGGGCGCCACGAACGAGGCGGCTCCATCGGCCGGAGGCGACGGCGGTCGGCCGGGCACCGGGCGGACCGGTCGCGTCGATCCCGGCCCCGGCCGGCGTACCACCGGGGGCCGGGCCGCGGCGGGCGGGCTGGCCGATAGCAGACCCGACCGGGCTCCGGCGGGCGGGCCGGCCGACCGAGCGGTCACCGGCGCCGGCACCCGCCAGGCAGGTACCGGCCCGTGGGCCGACGCGCCGCGACGCCGGGGCAGCGATGGCTGACCGGCGCGCGCAGCTGGTCAGCCGGGTCCGGGACACGCTCGCCGATGCCCTCGGAGCGGCCCGCAACCGGCTCTTCGCCGC
>NZ_JBEXFP010000084.1:0-12066 GCF_040606825.1 Micromonospora sp. NPDC005367
CGAGAGCGCGGGTGTCCTGCACGACGGCACCTCCTCGTTGCGGACGATCCTGCCCAACCGGTTGACCGGCGGTGGGGGTTCCGGGGAGAACCAACTGACCGCCATCTCCGCGGGCGCCCACGCCACCGAGGCGCACCTGGCCGTGGCCGAGGAGATGTTCAAGCCGCTGGGCGCGACCGTCCGGGTTCCCGAGTCGCAGCAGGACGCGGTCACCGCGCTCTCCGGCTCCGGCCCGGCCTACTTCTACCTGCTGGTCGAGGCGATGATCGACGCGGGCATCCTGCTCGGCCTGCCGCGGCAGGTGGCGCACGAGCTGATCGTGCAGACCGCGATCGGCTCGGCCGTGATGCTGCGCGACTCGGGCGAGCACCCGGTGAAGCTGCGCGAGGCGGTCACCTCGCCCGCCGGCACCACCATCTCGGCCGTACGCGAGCTGGAGAAGCACGGCGTACGGGCGGCGCTGCTCGCCGCCCTCGAAGCGGCTCGGGACCGCGCCCGGGAGCTCGCCGGCCAGGCCGACTGAGCCCCCGGCGCGCCCTCAGTAGAGCAGGTGGGGGCGGCGGGCCCGTTCGAACGCGGCCAGCTCGTCGGCCCAGGCGCCGACCACGTCGTCCACGTCCGCCCCCGCGTCGATCATCGTGCGCAGCCGGGGTGAGCCGGTGAGCTTGTCGATCCAGTACGGCCGGGCGGTGTCCCAGGAGTCCTGCCGCCAGGCGAACGCCGGGTAGCGGTGCGCCTCCACCAGCATCGCGACAGCCGTCCGGATCGGGTCGTAGCCGGCCCGGTCGACCACCTTCACCTCGACGCCCGCGCAGAGCTTGTTGAGCAGCGCCGGCTTCTGCCCGGCCGAGGTCGGCGTGAAGTACGCCTCGCGGAACTCGACGCCGGGCAGGTCCCGGGCGTTGAGCCGGTCGCTCCAGTGGTAGTCGAAGTCGTCGGCCAGGCCGCCGATCAGCTCGAACGGCCGGCAGGTGCCCCGGCCCTCGGTGAGCGAGGCGACGCCCTCGAACAGGCCGGTGCCGGGGTAGACCAGCGCGGTGTCCGGGGTGGGCATGTTCGGGCTCGGCATCACCCAGGGCAGGTCGGTGTCGGCCGCCAGCGCGTCGCGCTTCCAGTGGCGGCACCGGACGACGTGCAGGTCGACGGGACCGCCGGCCTCGGCGGGGAGGAACCTCGCGTTGAAGAAGCGGGCCAGCTCGCCCACGGTCATCCCGTGCTGCTGGACGATCTCCTTGAGCCCCACGCCCGAGGTGTAGCCCGGCGTCATCATCGGGCCGCGGGCGCTTCCGCCGATGGGGTTCGGACGGTCCAGCACCACGTACCGCTTGCCGGTGCGGGCGGCGGCGGCCATCGAGGTGTACATGGTCCAGATGTAGGTGTAGAACCGGGCGCCGACGTCCTGGATGTCGAAGACGACGGTGTCGACCCCGGCCTCGGCGAACATGCTCTCCCACTTCGCCTGGGAGGCGCCGTACGCGTCGTACACGGTGATCCCGGTCCGGGCGTCGACGCCGGTGCCCTCGCTGCCGCCGGCCTGCGCGGAGCCACGGAAGCCGTGCTCGGGGCCGAACGCCGCGGCGATCCGTACCTCGCCCGAGTCGTGCATCAGGTCGACCAGGTGCCGGTACGCCGAGTCCACCCCGGTGGGGTTGGAGATCACGCCGACCCGTTGGTCGGCCAGCTCGGCGAAGCGGGACCGGACCAGCACGTCGAGGCCGGTCTGCACCCGGCGGATCCCGGGTGTCGCGAGGCCGGGCGAGCCGGGCGCCGCCGCGGCGACCACCCCCGCGGTCACCGCGCTCGCACCTGTCAGGAATCGTCTGCGCTCCACGGTCCACCTCCCGTCGGTTGCTCGAAACTTAGCTACACGTCGATGCCACGTCAAGGAAGGTTAGCTACAGCGGCGGCGCGGGTGGGAGCCGCGGGCGGGTGACCGGGACACCGGCGGAGCGCCATACTTGCCGGATGTTCACCCTCGCCCAGGCGCGGCAGCTGGTCGCCACCCTGCGCCCGCGTGTCGACGAGCTGATCCGGCTCCGCGCCGACCTGGCCGAACTCCACGCCGACCTGGCCGAGCAGGGCACCAGCCCGTTCGGCGGCCGGGCCGAGGCCAAGGCCCTGGAGGCCCGGCTGCACGCCGTCCTCGACGAGCTGCACCAGCACGGCATCCAGGTCAAGGGCATCGCCCCGGTGCTGCTCGACTTCGCCGGCGAGCGCAACGGCCGGCCGGTGCTCTGGTGCTGGTTGGAGGGGGATCCGGACATCCGCTGGTACCACCGCGTCGAGTGCGGCTTCGCCGGTCGCCGTCCGGTATGAGCGGCGGGGCGTTGCGCCACGCGGCGCGGGGCCTTCTGCCGTGGCCCGGCCGGGTCCTCGGTGTCGCCACCGCCGCCCTGCTGCTCACCCTGCCCGTACTGGACGCCACCCGCCGCACCGGCTGGCGGGCGGACCTGCGTACGGTCACCACCGCCTCGGTCGTGGTCGCCGCGGTCGGCGCGTTCCTGCTCGCGGCCCGCTACGGCGCTCGTCGTCCCGCCGACCGCCTTTCGGTGCGGCTCGCCGTGGGGCTGTCCGGAACCGGGCTGCTCGCCGCCGGTTACCTCGCGGCCGCACAGCTCTTCCACCGCCTCGTCGTACCGGTCGCGGTCGACGGTGCGCTGCACGCCCTGCCGTGGCGGGGCCTGACGCTCGCACTGCTGGCCGGGGCATTCGGTGTCGCCCTAGGCGCACTGTGGCGGCAACCAGCGGTCCTGGCGCTGCTGCTGGCAGTGCTGGCCCTCGCCGAGCTGTCGTCACGTTGGTCGGGTGTCCGGCTCGGGCCGTTCTCGGCCGCCCCGGCCTGGCTGTTCGGCGTCGGGCAGCCGCACGATGTGCCCGGCTGCGTGAGCGTGGTGCCCGCGGAGTGCGTGACGTGGACCTACCGGTACTGGCCGGCCGGACTGGTCCTGGCCGGCGGCGTACTGGTCGCGGTGCTGGCTGCCGCCGGGTCAGCCGCGCTCCGGCCGGGCGGGGTCGGCGGCCCGGTCGTGGCGACCGGCCTGGCCGTGGACGGCGGCCCCGGCGGGGACGGCGGCCCGGCCGGCCGCGCCGAGCACCAGGCGCACGACGCGGCCGGCGGTCCGGCAGCCGGTCGTGTCGTGCCAGGTCGGCGGTGGTACGCCTGCGCGGTCGGGCTCATCGTCGCCGGGCTGGCGCTGGCCCCGGTGGTGATCGGGACCGGCGCGCTGCACGCGACCGGCGACATCGCCGAGGGGATCGGTACCAGCGCCACCGTCGGGTCGGCGGCGGAGCTGCCCATGGCGGACGCCGGCCGGTTGGCCGTCTTCGCCGTCGGGCCGACGGAGGTCCGCGACTGCCACGCCGTGTCGTTGGACGGGACGAGGGTGGACCTCTCGCCGGTGCTCGGCACTGTGCGCTACGGCGACAGCGTCAGCTACCGCTGGGTGGGCACCTTTCGGGTGCCCACGCCCGGGCGGTGGACCGTCGCCTGCTCCGGCGAGCAAGGGGAGTACCTAGTTGCCGGCTCACCGCAGGTCGACGGTCTGGTGGGCCGGCTCGTGGAAGCACCACGCCCGGCCGGCTGGCTGCTGGGCGCGCTGCCCGGCCTGCTGGTCGGCGCGTACAGCGTCGTGGCCCGTCACCCCTGTGGACAGTGCCGCCGGTCGCGCGCGCAGGTCGGAGACGGGCGGCGGCGGTGACCGCGAGACGTCAACGGGCCGGCTCGGCGACCGCGAAGACCACCACGTTGTCGACGTAGTGGCGGCGCCGCCGGTCGAAGTCGCCGCCGCAGGTGATCAGGCGCAGCTCGGGACCGGGCGTCGGACCGTACACGGCGGCGGTGGGGAAGCGGTCCTTGCGGGTGCGCTGCGATCCGGTGACCCGGAACGGCAGCCACTGCCCGCCGCGCCGCACCTCGACGGTGTCGCCCGCGCGCAGTTCGTCGAGACGGGCGAAGACGGCCGGGCCACGACGCGAGTCCAGGTGCCCGGCGAGCACCGCCGGGCCGGGGTCGCCGGGTGCCGGGCCGTCGCCGTACCAGCCGGCGACGTCGAAGTCGGCCGGCGGCACCAGGGCGCGGTCACGGTCCAGGCCGAGCACCGTGAGCGGGGAGTCGACGCCGATGCGGGGTACGCGTACCCGGGTGGGCGTGCCGGATGGCGCGGGAGGGGCCGACCCGCACCCGCCCGCGCAGCCGGGCCGCCCGCCGCTGGGCGGTTGCCCGGTGGCGGCCGGCGGCGCGTCCCGCGCGGTGGGCGGTGGAGGAGGCCCGGTGGCGGCCCGGCCGACCCCGCTCCCGGCGGCCAGGCAGAGCGCCGCGCCGAACGCGACCAGCGCGGTCACCGGTGGCCGGGGCTGCCGGTGCCGGCGGACCGCCGGGCCGCGTGCGGGGCTCACCAGGTGGTGCGCCGCCGGCGGCGGACCAGCACCAGGCCGCCGACCAGCGCCAGGCCGGCCAGCCCGGCGGTGCCGGCCGGGTACGTCCAGCGCCCGGGGCCGGCGGTGCCACCGGCCCCGGTCTCCACCCCGCCGGCGGGGATCACCGTGCCGCCCTGCGCGTCGCGCCGCAGTTCGGTGGTGAGCCCGCCGTCCTTCGCGTCGAGTACGAGCAGCGAGTAGACGGTGCCGCCGGCCAGCCGGACCTCCGACTGGGTGGTCGGGCCGCCGCTGCCGGACAGTCGCAGCCGCCAGCGGCCCGGCTCGACGAGCTGGTAGTCGGTCGTCGTGGCGAACTGGACGCCGTCGGCGATGGTCGGACCGTCGGCGACGGCCACGTCGAGCACCGGCGCACGCACGGAGGCTTGTACGACGCGTACCTTGGCCCGGCCTCCCTCCGGCGCGCTGAGGTCGTCGTGCAACACGCGCAGCCCCAGGTCGGCATGGCGTCCCACCCCGGCCACCGTGTACGCCGCACCGCTGGCCACCGCGACCTCGGTGGTGAGCACGGGCGGATCGCTGGCCGGCTCGCCGGCCTCGCGCATCGCCACCGCGTACCGCCCGACGGGCAGCGGCAGGTAGTCGGAGACCACGCCGTAGCCCACGCCGGGGAAGACCTGCGGCTCCGCCCCGTCCGGGGCGGCCAGGTAGACGTCGACGCTGGGGGTGTCGGGGGAGAGGTGGGCGAGCCGGACGTAGCCGGGGCCGGCCGCACTCGCCGGCGCGGCCGTGGTGGTCAGGAACGCGACGCCGAGCAGGAGCGCTCCGGCTCCAGCGAGCAGGCGGCGTGGCGTGGCGCGGAGCAGGTGCATGTCGCCTCCGGGTGCGTCCGGTCAACGGGATGCGTCCGGGCGATAGCGTCCCGTCCACGGGACTGGGATGCAACCGTCACCAACGCGACACGCCGAGAACGGTCAATGCGTCTGCTTCGGTGCCGGCCCGGGGCCGTTGCCGTCGGATCGGCCGGCGCAGCGGCAGCGGTGCGCCGGAGGCGGCTGAGGACGCGGCGGGACCGGGCGGGCAGGCCCGGTCCCGTGCCTCGTCGGGCGGTGGTGCGCAGGCTCAGGCGGCGGAGTCGGCGGCCGCCAGCGCCTGCCGCACCTTCTCCGAGCCGGCCGGCGCCTCGTGCTCCCAGTCGGTCGGGTCGGCGGAGTAGATGACGCCGTACGCCGGGGTGCCGGGCTCGTAGCGCCGGCCCTCGGCGAGCGGTCCGGCGTCCACGGTGTCGTAGCCGATCCGGTCCAGGAAGGCGGTTGCCACGGCCTTCGCGTCCGCGTCGTCGCCGGCGATGGGCAGCGCGCTCCGGTCGGCCGTGCCGGCCGGCCGGGGCAGGGTCCGCAGGTGCCGGAAGTTGATGTTGTTGAAGACCTTGACCACGCGGGCCTGCGGGAGATGGCGCTGGAGCAGTTCGCTGCTGGTCGTCGCCTGGGAGTCCAGCTCCGCGATCTGCCCGTCACGCTGCGGGTAGTAGTTGTTGGTGTCCAGTACGACCTTGCCGGCCAGCGGCTCCGGCGGCACGGCGGTGTACGCCTTCAGCGGGACGCTCACCACCACGAGGTCACCGGCCTGCGCCGCCTCCAGCGCAGTGGCCGCCCGGGCCCGTGGGCCGAGCTCGTCGACCAGGTCGCGCAGGGTCTCCGGCCCGCGCGAGTTGCTGAGCACCACGTCGTAGCCGGCGTCCACTGCCAGCCGGGCCAGGGTTCCACCGATGTATCCGCTGCCAATGAGTCCCAAGGTCGTCATGTCTGGTGCCAACTCCGTCCACCGTGGTCCGAATTCCTCATCGGCCGGCAAGGGTGATCGTTCCCACCTCGGACACGGTACTGCCGGGCCTCGGTGGTGGCCGGCTGCGTCGCGGCCGGCCACCCGTCCGGGTATCCGGTCGGGGCTCAGGCCGGCCCGGGAAGCACCTTCTCGACCGCGGCGCGCAGCTCGGCGGAGTCGGGCGTCACCGTGGGCGCGAAGCGGGCGGCCACCGTGCCGTCCGGGGCGACCAGGAACTTCTCGAAGTTCCACCGCACGTCGCCGGTGTGACCGTCGGCGTCCGGGGTGTCGACCAGCGCGCTGTAGAGCGGGTGCCGGCCGGGCCCGTTGACCTCGACCTTCTCGGTGAGCGGGAAGGTGACGCCGTAGTTGACCTGGCAGAAGTCGTTGATCTCCTCGGCGGTGCCCGGCTCCTGCCCGCCGAACTGGTTGCACGGAACCCCGAGCACCGTGAGGCCGCGATCGGCGTACTCGTCGGCGAGGGCCTGGAGGCCGGCGTACTGCGGAGTCAGACCACAGCGTGAGGCGACGTTGACCACCAGGAGGGCACGTCCGCGGTACTGGGCGAGGTCGGCCGGGCCGCCGTTCAAGCTATCGATCGAAATGTCGAAAACCGTCATCGGTCGAGGCTATCGCCGCCCGTCCCCAGCGCGCCCGGCGGCGCTCCCGCGCCGCCGGGTGTCGTGTCGCCGCAGCCGGCGGTGCCACCTGGCGGCGCCGGCCGCGCTGTGGGTCCAGCGTCGTGGACCGGGTGTTTCGAGGACTGAAGAAATCGAAACATGTACATCTTGACTAAGTGATGACGCCGTGAGTAGCGTCTCACCAACATTTTGGAAAGTTTCCTTACTGTTGGGGAGCCGCCACATGAAGGGATCACTTCGCCGAACTCTCTGGGTCGGCGCCGTGGTTGCGCTGACCGCCACGTTCGCGCCGGTCGCCAGCGCGTTCGGAGCGGGAAGCGTGACCACCACGTTCACGAAGGTGCAGGACTGGGGGACCGGCCACGAGGCCAAGGTGACCATCACCAACGGCTCCGACGTATCGGTCAGCACCTGGCGCATCGAGTTCGATCTGCCGGCGGGCACGAGCATCAGCAGCTCCTGGGACGCCGACGTGACCCGCAGCGGCAACCACTACGTCGCGGTGAAGAAGAGCTGGGCCGGTCCGCTCGCGCCCGGCGCCTCCTTCAGCTGGGGTTACAACGGCAGCGGCCCGTACGCGGCCCCGCTGAACTGCACCGTCAACGGCGCCTCCTGCGGTGGCGGCAGCACCCCGCCGACGACCCCGCCGCCCACCACCCCGCCCCCGACCAACCCGCCGGACCCGGGTGGCAAGAAGATCGTGGGTTACTTCGCGGAGTGGGGCGTGTACGCCCGCAACTACCACGTGAAGAACATCCACACGAGCGGCTCGGCGTCGAAGCTGACCCACATCCTCTACGCCTTCGGCAACACCACCGGCGGCCGGTGCGCGATCGGTGACAGCTACGCCGACTACGAGAAGGCGTACACCGCCGCGGACAGCGTCGACGGCGTCGCGGACACCTGGGACCAGCCGCTGCGCGGCAGCTTCAACCAGCTGCGCAAGCTCAAGCAGATGTACCCGCACCTGAAGGTGATCTGGTCCTTCGGCGGTTGGACCTGGTCCGGCGGCTTCACCCAGGCCGCGCAGAACCCCACCGCGTTCGCCGAGAGCTGCTACAACCTCGTCGAGGACCCGCGCTGGGCGGACGTCTTCGACGGCATCGACGTCGACTGGGAGTACCCGAACGCCTGCGGGCTGAGCTGTGACAGCAGCGGCCCGAACGCGTTCAAGAACGTCGTCTCCGCGTTGCGCGCCAAGTTCGGCTCGAACGCCCTGGTCACCGCGGCGATCACCGCCGACGGCAGCAACGGCGGCAAGATCGACGCGACCGACTACGCCGGCGCCGCGCAGCACCTCAACTGGATCATGCCGATGACGTACGACTACTTCGGCGCCTTCAACCCGCAGGGCCCGACCGCCCCGCACTCGCCGCTGAACTCGTACCCCGGCATCCCGCAGCAGGGCTTCTGGTCGGACGCGGCGATCCAGAAGCTCAAGAGCAACGGCATCCCGGCGAACAAGCTGCTGCTCGGCATCGGCTTCTACGGCCGGGGCTGGAGCGGTGTCACCCAGGCGGCCCCCGGCGGCAGCGCCACCGGCGCCGCACCGGGCACCTACGAGGCGGGCATCGAGGACTACAAGGTCCTCAAGAACAGCTGCCCGGCCACCGGCACCGTCGGCGGCACGGCGTACGCCAAGTGCGGCAGCAACTGGTGGAGCTACGACACCCCCGCCACGATCAACGGAAAGATGACGTACGCGAACAACCAGGGCCTCGGTGGCGCGTTCTTCTGGGAGCTCTCCGGTGACACCGGCAACGGTGAGCTGATCGGCGCCATCAAGGGCGGTCTCGGCTGAGCCGTGGGCCGACGCACCACCCACCCGGCGGGGAGGGACGGCATCGTCCCTCCCCGCCCGGCGTGTCGCACCGGGTGTCGCGGGTGCCCCTGTCCACCCTCAAGGTCGATGTGACAGACTCGCCGCTCGGCATGGCTCGATGTGCCGCGGCGGAGGGGAGGGGTTGATGGGTGTGACGCACCGGAGACTGGCGGGTGCCGCCCTCGCGCTCGCGATCCTGCCGACCGCTCTCGCGGGCTGCGGCCTCGGTGGGGAGACCGAGGAGCCGCCGAAGCCCGACCAGGCGCCCGCGGACGAGGCCGACGCCAAGTCCCGTGAACGGGTGCAGGCCTACCTCGACGCGATGGTCGCCAAGGACGTGGACGCCGGGCGCAGCCAGCTCTGCGCGGTGATGCACGACGCGTTCGACGCGGCGGCCACCGGCCCGAACGGCGACTTCGCGGACCACTTCAAGGTGCCGTCGGCAGCCATCACCGACATCCGGTCCGGCCCCCGGGGCCAGCAGGTTGACGTCTCCGTCACGGTCGCCGTCGGTTCGCGCAAGGTCGTCCGGCCGTTGATGTTCACCGTCACGCGGGACGGGGCCGACTGGTGCATCTCCGGAGAGGCGCCCGGCACCGCCACCCCCAGCCCGTCCGGTACGCCCGCGTCCTGATCCGCGTCGATCCCCTGCCGTCGGAGATCTCCCAGTTGCCGGAAACGATGCCCCTCGACGACCGGCCCGCGCCGCGGTCGCCGTACGCTTTCTGTCATGCGCCATGAGTGGCATCAGCTGAGCCATCCCGCGGTGGGCGGCCCCGGGCTGCAGACCAGCCGTCCGACCGTCGACTCCGCGGAGGACGCGGCGCTCGGCCTGGACCGTTGGCGCGACCTGCCCCGCCAGCAGGTCCCGCCGTGGTCGGACCCGGCGAAGGTGGCCGAGGTGTGCAAGGTGCTCGACACCGTGCCGTCGGTGGTCGCCCCCTACGAGGTCGACCAGCTCCGGCAGCGGCTCGCGCTGGTGTGCGAGGGCAAGGCGTTCCTGCTCCAGGGCGGCGACTGCGCCGAGACGTTCGCCGACAACACCGAGAACCACCTGCTGGCCAATGCCCGCACGCTGCTCCAGATGGCGATCGTGCTGACCTACGGCGCCTCCCTGCCGGTGGTCAAGGTCGCCCGGGTGGCCGGGCAGTACACCAAGCCCCGGTCGCTGCCGACCGACGCGCGCGGGCTGCCCGCGTACCGCGGCGACATGATCAATTCGCTGGAGGCCGCGCCGGAGGCCCGGGCCGCCGACCCGCAGCGCATGATCCGGGCGTACGCGAACTCGGCCGCAGCCATGAACATGCTCCGGGCGTACCTGGCCGGCGGGCTGGCCGACCTGCACGCGGTGCACGACTGGAACAAGGACTTCGTCAAGCAGTCCCCGGCCGGCGAGCGCTACGAGGCGATCGCCCGGGAAATCGACCGCGCCATCGCCTTCATCCGGGCCTGCGGGATGACCGACGAGGAAGCGCTGCGCACCGTCACGCTCTACTGCTCCCACGAGGCGCTCGCCCTGGAGTACGACCGGGCGTTGACCCGGGTCTCCGGCAGCCGGGCGTACGGGCTCTCCGGGCACTTCCTCTGGATCGGGGAGCGCACCCGCCAGCTCGACGGCGCACACATCGACTTCATCTCCCGCATCGCCAACCCGATCGGGGTCAAGCTCGGCCCGACCACCACGCCGGACGAGGCGATCGAACTCTGCGAGAAGCTCAACCCGGACAACATCCCGGGCCGGCTCACCCTCATCAGCCGGATGGGCAACCACCTGGTACGCGACGCGCTGCCGCCCATCGTGGCGAAGGTCACCGCGGCCGGCGCGAAGGTGGTCTGGCAGTGCGACCCGATGCACGGCAACACGCACGAGTCGTCCAACGGTTACAAGACCCGGCACTTCGACCGCATCGTGGACGAGGTGCTCGGTTACTTCGAGGTCCACCGGAACCTGGAGACCCACCCCGGTGGCCTGCACGTGGAACTGACCGGTGAGGACGTCACCGAGTGTCTCGGCGGCGCCCAGGGCATCGAGGATCTCGACCTGCCCGGCCGGTACGAAACGGCCTGCGACCCGCGGCTGAACACCCAGCAGTCGTTGGAGCTGGCCTTCCTGGTAGCGGAGATGCTGCGTGGCTGAGGCGAGGAGTGAGCCTGCGAGCCTCGCAGCCGCAGCCGAAGAGACTGTGGCTGCGGCGAGCCGTGGACTTGCGAGCCCCGCAGCCGGCAGCCGAAAGGACAACTGTGGCTGACAGCCTGATCGACCTGCGTTCGGACACCGTCACCCGGCCCACCCCCGGGATGCGGGAGGCCATGGCCACCGCCGAGGTCGGTGACGACGTCTACGGCGAGGACCCCACCGTCACCGCCCTCGAGGCCGAGGTCGCCGCGCTCTTCGGGCACGAGGCGGCGCTCTTCGCCCCGAGCGGCTCGATGGCCAACCAGATCGCCCTTCAGCTGGTGGTGCCACCCGCCAACGAGCTGCTTTGCGACGCGGACGCCCACGTGGTCACCTACGAGATCGGCGCCGCGGCAGCGTACGGCGGGATCTCGTCGCGGACCTGGCCGGCGGTCGGCGCGGACATCGACCCGGACGTGGTCGCCGCCATGATCCGGCCGGACGGCTACTTCGCGGTCCCGACCCGGGCGATCGCCGTGGAGCAGACCCACAACCGGGGCGGCGGCGGGGTGATCCCGCTGGCCACCCTGCGTGAGCTGCGACGCGTGGCCGACGACGCGCAGCTCGCGCTGCACTGTGACGGCGCCCGGATCTGGCACGCCCACGTCGCCGACGGGGTGCCGCTGATCGAGTACGGCCGGGTCTTCGACACCATGTCGGTCTGCCTCTCCAAGGGCCTCGGCGCGCCGGTCGGGTCGCTGGTCGTCGGCAGCGCCGAGAAGATCGAGCGGGCGCGGCTCATCCGCAAGCGGATGGGAGGCGGCATGCGGCAGGTCGGCATCCTGGCCGCGGCCGGCCGGTACGCGCTGGCACACCACGTCGAGCGGCTCGCCGAGGACCACGCGAAGGCCGCCCGCCTCGCCGAGGCGATCGCACCGTTCGGTGTGCTCGCCACTGCGGCGCGCACCAACATCGTGCCGCTGGACCTGTCCAAGTCGCCCCTCGACGCCCACGCGCTGGCCGCCGCCGCGCGGGAGGCAGGGCTGCTGATCTCGGTGCTCGGCCCGCGTACCGCCCGGCTGGTCACCCACATGGATGTCGACGACGCCGGTATCGACCGGGCCGTGAACATCCTCACCAGCATCCTCCGCCGCTAACCCACCCCCACCCACCCTGCCCACCCCCCACCCACCCCACCCCCTAATGGGAGGTGTCGGGTCGGTCGGGAGGCAGACTCGATGTCCGGTAGCTGCGGGCGAGTGAGCACTCGCACCCCCTGGACCGGTGAG
>NZ_JBEXFP010000085.1:0-11517 GCF_040606825.1 Micromonospora sp. NPDC005367
TGGGCGGCCTTACAAAAAAACTAGGACCCGCCCGCGGGCGGGCCCGCCCGCGGCCAACCCCCCCCCTACCACAACCTCTTTTCCACCAAGCTGCGCCGATCCACCGGCGGCGCGCCAGGGACGCGCCGGCGCGCCAGGCACGCGTGCGGGTCCGTCGGCTGGCGACGCGCGCCGATCGTTGCCGTACGCCCGGTCAGGCGACCGTTTCGGCCGCTCCAGGGCTGGCGGCGGCCGGTCGGGCCTCGATGACGATGGGTTTGGCGCCCAGGCACTCCGGGGCGAAGTGCGCCACCACGTAGTCCCAGGTGGCCTTCGCCTCGCCGTACGTGAACGTCGGCTCGCCCTGGAGGTAGACGTTCAGCAGCGTGCGCGGGATAGCCCAGCCCCGCCACCAGCTGTTGGTCTTCGGCGAGTACATGATCCGGTCCACCCCGTCGGTGTGGCACAACCCGAAGTAGTGGCCCAGTTCGTGGATCGGCACGTACTTCCAGACCTGGTCGGGCAGGTTGTCGACGAACGTGGCGCCGGAGGCGTTGTGGGCGTCCAGGCCGCACCGGGTCTCGTGCAGGTTGCTCGCCAGCCCGCGCAACGTGTTCGTGTAGCGGAACACGCCGACGACGACCGGGTGGCAGAGGTCGGCCGTGGCTCCCGCCGAGTCGGTCGTGGCGTCCCGTCGACCGAACACGTCGATCAGGAACCGGGGCTGGGCGAGACCGGTGTGGACGATGTGCCCCGGCTCGGTGACCTCACAGGTCTCCTTGTCGAAGTCCAGCATGAGCGCCAGCTCGCGCCCCTTCTCGCTGGCCGTCGAGACCTTCGTGTCCAGCGCGCCGTCACGCATCGACAGCACGATGAACGGTGGGCCCTCGGCGCCCCGTGACGTCAGGTACGTGTCGAGGTCGTCGGCGGAGATCGGGTTGTCGAACTCGCCGCCGCCCCCGCCGCCCAGCACCGTCTCCTTCTTGAGGGTCTTGTAGCGCTTGCGGTTCCAGAAGCCCTCGTCGAACTCGAAGCCGCAGAGCGCCCGGAGGTTGATCGCGCCCTGTTCGTGCAGCACGACCAGGTTCGGCACTGCCGGCTCGCGTGGCGAGGGCGTCTCCGAGTCGAGCATCGTCCGGTACGCGGTGCCGTGCAGGCGCAGCCCGAACGCGCCGTGGTCGAGGCGGATGGCCTCCTTGATCTGGCTCAGCCTGTTGCCGGCGTACTTCGCCTCCAGCAGACCGCGCACGTACCGGCGCAGCCGCTCCTTGTTGATCTCCTCGATGATGTAGTCGATCGTGTCGCCGAGCAGCACGATGCGGCCGAGCCGGATGATCCCCAGTACCGCACCGATGACGATGCGCAGCAACCCGTCGAGGATGCGGCGCCAGTCGAGCGTCACGATGCCGACGATCACGTCCCAGAGGCCGCCGACGATCTGGACGACTGCCTCGACGAGCACTCCGACGAGCTTGCAGACCGTACGGGTCACCCACTTGCCGACGATGACCACGACCCACCGGATCACCTTCACGAAGACCGTGACGAACCAGCAGAACCAGCCCCGCGGGTCGTACCAGGGATAGTCCTTGCAGCGCTTCTCCTGCCGCTCCTCCCATTCCTCGACCGGCTTGGAGACCTCCTCCTCGATCCATTCGGTGATTTCGGTGCAGACCAGTGCCATGAGAGGTCCCCCCTTTCAGTCAGGAGGCGGATCGCAGGGCGCGCAGCCGGGCGAGCAGGCGCTGGCGGCTCCACGCCAGGCCGAGAAGCTTGCCGGCGACGGCCGCCGCGACACAGGTGAGGACGGCCATGGCGTACGCCGGGCCGCCGCTCGGTCGGGCCAGGACGGCCGCCGCCACCGCGGCGACGAACGCCAGCGCCCCCCAGGCGCAGCCGCAGTCGTTGAACAGGTGCCGGATGGTCCTGGCGGCTCGCTCACGCTCAGTGGTGTCGAGCCCGGGCATGGTGACGGTGACCCGGTCGAGATGGGGGCGCTTCAGCCACGAGACCAGCGTCTCCACCCGATCGAGATCAGCCGCACGAGCGATCTCGATTTTCACGGTGTGTCACCTCTCCACAACATCTCCAATGTGGGCGTGGTGGATGGCGGCGTCAATGGACCGTTCGGCTACCCGACTCTCGCGGACCTGCCCCGTCCCTCCACCGGGCGTACCTCGTGATCAAGAGGTTCGCGTCACCGGCGGGCGGCTTTCTGACGCGAACCTCTTGATCACCGCGGCCGTCGGGGGTGGGGTTAGGGGTGGGGGGTGGGGTTAGGGGGTTGGGCGGGGGAGTATGGGGGTGAGCGGGTCTAGGGCGTCGGCGCGGACGACGTAGCGGGTGACGCCCCAGCGGCGGCGGTGTGCGGCGATCGCCGCGACGATCTCGTCCTCGGTGCCGATCAGCACGAACGGGGTGGCGAGCAGTTCATCGACGCTCAACCCGGTCTCCCGGGCCGTCTGTGCGGCGGCGGCCTCCGCGTCGTCGGTCACCACCACCCGCTGCACCAGCGCCTCCAGCTCCGGCGGCTCGGCCCGGCCCACCGCCCCCGTCGCGACCTCGGCGAGCTGTGCCTCGATCTCGGCCGCCCGCCAGCGCACCTCGTGGCTGTGGCCGTCCGGCAACGTACGCCCGAACCCGGTGAGCCCCACGACGTCGGCGTGCGCGCCGGCCCAGCGCAGCAGCGACGAGTTCGCGGTGCCGACGGTGAGCGGGATCCGCCGCTGCACCCGGCTGGGCTTCTCCAGCCGGGCGCCGTGGACGGACAGGTCGGCGCTCTCCACGGTGACCTCGTCGCCGTCGAGCAGCGAGCGGGTCGCCTCGATGACGGCGACCGCGCGGCGGACACGGCCCGCCACGTCCGGGCGTTCCCGCCCGATCGCCCGCCACTCGGCAAGGGTGTGCCCGGTGCCGATGCCGAGCCGCGCCCGCCCGCCGGAGACCAGGTCGAGGGTGGCCACGTCGGCGGCGAGCAGCATCGGCTCGCGGACCCCGGCGTTCGAGACGTACGAGCCGAGGCCGATCGTGCTGGTCGCCGTCGCGGCGGCGGCCAACGCGACGAACGGCGACGACACCACCCCCGGATGGTCCCCGATGAGTAGGGCGTCGTAACCGGCGGCCTCGGCGCGCCGGGCCAGGTGGACCCAGCCGGCGGCGTCGGACGGGCTGGCCTGGAGGGAGAAGGTGACCATGTGGTTCAGCCTGTCGGGTCGCGCCCCCGCGCAGCCAGCCGAAACCGTCGATTCTGCTACCGGCAGAGCGGCCACACCGTCCGGTCCGCCCGGCTGCCCCGGATCTGGGGCACCTCGACAGGCTGCGCGGCGCATCACCTGTGCCTGGTGGGACCGTTCTCCCCGGGTTCGTGCCAGGCGGCGCGGAAGGCGGCCTCGTGCTCCTCGTGGCTCTTCCTCTCGTGGAAGACGTACTCGCGCAGGGCCTTCCGCGAGTCGGCCATGACCACGATCTCGACCGCCACCAGCCCGACGCAGATCAGGGTCAGCAGGGCGAGCGTGGCGAGCCCCGGCAGGTGCGCGCCGATGGGGATGCCGGCGCCGAGCGCGGCCACCACGCCCACCCGGGTCCAGGAGAGCGTGTGCAGGGTGCGGGCCTGGAACAGCATGTCGCCGCAGAAGTAGCAGATGACTCCGGCGAAGAGCAGCGGCACGCCCGGCCCGTGGGACGGTTCGGTCGGCCCGATGTGCGGATCGCTGATCTGTTGTACGACCTCTTCGGCGCCGAGCGCGAAGATGATGATGCCGGCGATCATCACGAGGTAGAGGTAGGCGTACGCGTCGCGGGCCATGGCCACCCGGCGTCGGCCCAACGCCTCGTGCTGGGCGATCCGTGCCGCCGGGCCGATCACGTCGTAGTGCGCCCACCAGAGCGCCGCGGTGAAGACGACGCCGCACGAGGCGGCGGCGACCGCCGCCCAGGTGACCCGCTGGCCGAGCAGGTTGCCGCCGACGCCGACGGAGATGATCGACTCGCCGAGCGCGATGATGAGGATCAGGTCGTACCGCTCGGTCCAGTGCTCCGCCGAGGTCACCGTCCAGCCCCAGGCGCCGGCGACCAGGCCGCTGCCGTACTGCATCAGCACCGTGGCGACCCAGAGCGCATCGCGCCACATCATCGCCGAGCCCAGCTCGTCGATGTACGGCGGGACCAGGGCGGCGGCGAGCAGCAGCAGGGTGCTGACGGCCACCTCGGGGGAGTACTTGAGCAGCAGGCGACGTTCGCCCGGCTTCTCCTTCGCGATGTGCCAGTACAGCAGCAGGTGCACGGCGCGGATCACGAGATAGCTGACCGCCACCACCATGGGCCCGGTGGTGGTCTGCCGAGGGTCGCCGAACGCCTGCGGCAGGGAGAGCGCGAAGCAGAACAGGGCGGCCATCGCGATCACCATGAGGACCGGGACGAAGCCCTCGCCGAGCCGTACCCGGGTGGCGACCACGCTGTGGATCACCCAGCACCACCAGAGCACGGCGAGCACGAGCAGGCCGTGCAGCAGGCTGCGGCCGGTGATGTCCATCGCGGTGGTCCGGACGATGATGAAGAACGAGAAGACGAAGACCAGGTCGAAGAAAATCTCGAACTTGTCGACCCGGGCGCCCGGTGCGATCGCGACGGCGGGCCCGAGCCGTCCACGCCACCAGTGACCACCCACCGGACGAGTCTGTCAGTGTCCCAGGCGACTCAGGACCGGAATCGGATCAACCGCCGGGGCGGTGGCGCAGGCCGTCCATCAGCAGGTCGAGCAGGCGGCCGGCCTGTTCGCGCCGCGCCGGCTCGCCGGCGGCGAGGGAGACACCGCTCAGGCTGGCCAGCACGTCGGCCGAGGGCACGTCGTCCCGTACGGTCCCGGCCGCGACGCCGGCCGCCAGCAGCAGGTCGAGCGCCGCGTACAGCCGGTCCCGGCTCTCCGAGTACGGATTGGCGCCCGACTCGATGACGAGGCGCAACGCGTCGGCCATCCCCCGCTTGGCCGCGAGGTAGTCGATGAACCGGTCCATCCAGGCGCGCAGCGCCGCCTCTGCCGGCAACTGCTCCAGCAGCTCCGGCACGGCGTCGCAGAGTCTCCCCAGCTCGCTGCGGTAGGCCGCCTCGACCAGTGCCTCCCGGGTGGGGAAGTGGCGATAGAGGGTGCCGATGCCGACGCCCGCGTCTCGGGCGACCGATTCCAGCGTTACCTCCGGCTCGCCCTGGGAAAAGGCCCGTACGGCGGCGTCGAGCAGGCGCTGCCGGTTGCGCTGGGCGTCCGCTCGGAGCGGTCGTGGGGCGATCTCGCCCACGTCGCCTCCCTCGGTTGGTGGCGCGACGGGGTCGCAGCCAAGGTCGACTAGCAAGCGGAGGCGGCTCCGGTTACGCTCGATCGTAGCGGAGGGTCCTCCACTTCCAATCGTAACGGCCGGCCCGCACGGCCCGCCGCCACCGACAAGGACGGATCATGACCAACACACGCGTGACCACACCCTTCAACCGCGAGAGCACCGCGCTCGAGGTGGTGCACGGCATCGGTCTCGGTGGCCGTCGCGCCGTCGTCACCGGTGGCGCCTCCGGAATCGGCGTCGAGACCGCACGGGCACTCGCCCAGGTCGGTGCCGAGGTCACCCTCGCCGTACGCAACCCGCAGGCAGGGCACGAGGCCGCCGCCGACATCACCGCGACCACGGGTAACGACCGCGTCCTGGTCGCCCCGCTGGACCTCGCCGACCTCGACTCGGTGGCTGCGTTCGTGGCCAACTGGGACGGCCCGCTGCACGCCCTCGTCAACAACGCCGGGATCATGGCATCGCCGGAGATGCGGACCGCGCAGGGCTGGGAGATGCAGTTCGCCACCAATCACCTGGGCCACTTCGCGCTGACCGTCGGGCTGCGCCCGGCGCTGGTCGCCGCCGAGGGTGCCCGGGTCGTCGCGGTCAGCTCGTCGGCACACCTGCGTTCGCCGGTCGTCTTCGACGACATCCACTTCCAGCGGCGGCCGTACGACCCGTGGCTGGCGTACGGGCAGTCCAAGACGGCCGACGTGCTCTTCGCCGTGGAAGCGACCCGGCGCTGGGCCGACGACGGGATCCTCGCCAACTCGTTGATGCCCGGCGCGATCCGCACCAACCTTCAGCGCTTCATCGACGAGGAGGAACTCGCGCGGCTGCGCAAGCAGACCGCCGGCGGCGACGAGGCCGCGTACTGGAAGACCGCCGAGCAGGGCGCGGCGACCTCGGTGCTGCTCGCCACCTCGCCGCTGCTCGACGGGGTCGGCGGACGCTACTTCGAGGACTGTCAGGAGGCTGGGCCGAACCAGCCGCCGGCGCGCACCGGGTACGCCCCGTACGCGATGGACCCGGCGGCCGCCGAGCGGCTCTGGGCCGTCTCCGAGGAGATGCTGCGTGCCTGAAGCGTGAACGGCGAAGGGCGCCCCAGGTGATCGGGGCGCCCTTCGCCGTCGCTGTGTCAGCGGCTCAGAGGCCCAGTTCCGCCTCGAAGTTGCCGCCCTCCAGCCGCTGCTTGACCGCGACCAGGAAACGGGCCGCGTCGGCGCCGTCGATCAGCCGGTGGTCGTACGACAGGGCCAGGTAGACCATCGACCGGACGGCGACGACCTCGCCCAGCTCCGGGTCGTTGACCACGACCGGCCGCTTCACCACGGCACCCGTGCCGAGCATCGCCGACTGCGGCGACGGCACGATCGGGGTGTCGAAGAGCGCGCCCCGGCTGCCGGTGTTGGTCAGCGTGAAGGTCGCGCCGGCGATCTCGTCCGGGCTGATCTTGTTGGTCCGGGTCCGCTCGGCCAGGTCGGCGACCCGCTTGGCGATGCCGCCCAGGTTCAGGTCACCGGCGTTGTGGATGACCGGCACGAGCAGGCCGCGCTCGGTGTCCACGGCGATGCCGAGGTGCTCGGCGTCCGGGTAGGTGATCGTCCCGCCCGCCAGGTCCAGTTGGGCGTTGAGGATCGGGTACGTCTGCAGCGCCTCGATGGCGGCCAGGGCGAAGAACGGCAGGAAGGACAGCTTCACGCCGTGCCGCTGCTGGAAGGAATCCTTGGCCTGGGCCCGCAGCTTGGCAATCCGGGTGACGTCCACCTCGATCACCGTGGTCAGCTGCGCCATCTCGTGCAGCGACTCGTGCATCCGGGTGGCGATGGCCTTGCGGATCCGGGGCAGCTTCTCCGTGGTGCCCCGCTTCGCGCTCGGCTGCGGCTTCGCGGCCGGCTTGGCGGGAGCGGCGGCGGCGGCCGGCTGAGGTGCGGCCGGGGCCGGCGCGGCCTTGGCGGCCTTGGCCCGCTCCGCCGCCTCCAGTACGTCCTGCTTGCGGACGCGGCCACCGACGCCGGTGCCGTTGACCGAGGCCAGTTCGACGCCGTGCTCGGCGGCCAGCTTGCGAACCAGCGGGGTCACGTATCCGGCCTCCGCGCCCGCACCCAGGGTGGGCGCCGCCGGAGCCTGCGCGGCCGGGGCCGGGGGTACCGCCCGCTGCTCGGTCTGGGCCGGCTGCTTGGCGATCTCCGCCTCCGCCGACGGCTCGTTGTACGACACGCCCGGGGTCGCGGCGGCCGCCGGGGCCGGCTTCGCCTCGGGCTGCGGGGCGGGCTTGGCCTCGGGCTCCGGCGCGGGCTTGGCCTCCGGCTGCGGGGCCGGTGCGGGCTTCGCCTCGGCCGGGGCGGCGCCGGAGACACCGATCACGGCCAGTTCGGCGCCGACCGCGGCGGTCTCGTCCTCGGCGACCTTGATCTCGAGGACGGTGCCGGCGACCGGCGACGGGATCTCGGTGTCCACCTTGTCGGTGGAGACCTCCAGCAGCGGCTCGTCGACCTCGACGGTCTCGCCGACCTGCTTGAGCCAGCGGGTGACGGTGCCCTCGGTGACGCTCTCGCCGAGCGCCGGCATGGTGACCGGGGTGCCTTGACCCGACGGCGCGGGCGCGGCGGCCGGGGCCGGCGCGGCCTGCGGGGCCGGCTCCGGCGCGGTGCCCTCGGCGGCGGCGGTCGGCTGCGGGGCCGGGGCGGCCTGCTCGGCCGGGGCCTGCTGCTGCGGCGCGGCGCCGCCGGCCTGCTCACCCTCACCGGCGATGACGGCCAGCTCGCTGCCGACCTCGGCGGTCTCGTCCTCTCCGACCACGATCCGGGTCAGCACGCCCGCCGCCGGCGACGGGATCTCGGTGTCCACCTTGTCGGTGGAGACCTCGAGCAGGGGCTCGTCGACCTCGACGGTTTCACCCTCCTGCTTGAGCCAGCGGGTGACGGTGCCCTCGGTGACGCTCTCGCCGAGCCGAGGCATGGTGACCGATACCGGCATGTTCTCCAGACTCCTTCATTCCCCTGGTGGGATCATCGCCCGTCGCCGGACGCCGCGGTTGTCGTGGTCAGTTGTGCGAGTGCAGCGGCTTGCCGGCCAGGGCCAGGTGCGCCTCGCCCAGGGCCTCGGTCTGCGAAGGGTGGGCGTGCACGAGCTGCGCCACCTCGGCCGGGTACGCCTCCCAGTTGTAGATGAGCTGCGCCTCGCCGATCAGCTCGCCGACCCGCGCGCCGATCATGTGCACGCCGACGACCGGGCCGTCCTCGACGCGGACCAGCTTCACGTGGCCGGACGTCTTGAGGATCTGGCTCCTGCCGTTGCCGGCAAGGTTGTAGTTGAAGATCTTGACCTTGTCGGTGCCGTACTGCTCCTTGGCCTTCGCCTCGGTGAGGCCGACGGAGGCCACCTCCGGGTCGCAGTACGTGATCCGCGGGATGCCCGCCTCGTCGATGACGGCCGGGTTCTGGCCGGCGATCTCCTCGGCGACGAAGATGCCCTGCTGGAAGCCGCGGTGCGCGAGCTGGAGGCCCGGCACGATGTCACCGACCGCGTAGACGTTCGGCACGCTGGTGCGCAGCCGCTCGTCGGTCAGCACGTAGCCGCGGTCCATCTTGATGCCCTGCTCCTCGTAGCCGAGGTCGGCGGTGTTCGGGCCGCGGCCGACGGCGACCAGCAGCAGCTCGGCCTCGATGACCTCGCCGCCGGCGATGGTCACCTTGACGCCGTCGGCGGTCTTCTCGACCTTCTCGAACGGCTTGCCGACCTTGAAGTTGATCTTCCGCTTGCGGAAGGCCCGCTCCAGCGCCTTCGACGAGTCCACGTCCTCGGCGGCGACCAGGCGGGGCAGCGCCTCGATGATGGTCACGTCCACACCGAACGACTTCCAGACGCTGGCAAACTCGACGCCGATCACGCCACCGCCCAGCACGATCACCGAGGACGGGACCCGGTCCAGGGCCAGCGCGTGGTCGCTCGTGATGACCCGCTCACCGTCGATCTCCAGGCCGGGCAGGCTCTTGGCGTACGAGCCGGAGGCCAGCACGATGTTGCGGCCGGTGTAGCGCTTGCCGTCGACCTCGACGGCGTTCGGGGCGACGAGGCGACCGGCCCCGGCCACCACGGTGATGTTCTTGGAGCTGCCCAGCAGGCCCTGCAGACCCTTGTAGAGCCGGCCGATCACGCCGTCCTTGTACGAGTGCACCGCGGCAATGTCGATGCCGACCAGGTCGGCCTTCACGCCGAACTGCTCCGACTCGCGGGTCTGGTCGGCGACCTCCGCCGCGTGCAGCAGGGCCTTCGTCGGGATGCAGCCGTTGTGCAGGCAGGTGCCGCCGAGCTTGCCCTTCTCGATCAGCGCGACGGTGAGGTTCAGCTGGGCGGCACGCAGCGCGGTCGCGTAGCCGCCGCTGCCACCTCCGAGGATGACGATGTCGAAGGTTGCGTCGTTCGGCTCGCTCACGTCCAACTCCCAGGTCGCGACAGTGCATCGGGGGTCACGGCGGGACGCCTCTTGGGCAGACCCCACCTCGGTCATCTTGTCACCACCCGACACAGGGTGCGTAGTGAGGTGCCCAACGACACGTCCCCGACACGTACGCTTGGCACCGTCGTCGATGACGGATTGTGGGGGAGAGGTCCGTGGGATTGTTCCGGCGCCGCAAGCCGACGCGCGCGGTGAGCCAGGATCGGGTGGCTGACCGTGCCGATCTGGAGCATCTTGAAAGCTTCGTCCGCACCCGGCGCGGCGTCGAGGCGTACATCGAGCCTCGGACGACAGTCACCGGGACCACGGTGATCCTCATCGCCGACGACGGGGAGTGGACCCGCCGGCGGATCGACAGTCCGGACGGGGCGCGGCGTTTCGCGCACCGGCTGGGCATCCCGATCTACGACGTGCGCCTGATGGGCTACCCGCAGCGCATGCGCGACTTCAACGAACGCCGCAAGCGCCGCCCCGAGCTCTACTGAGCCGCCCTAGTACACGGAAAGAGTGGCTGTTCCGCGCGGAACAGCCACTCTTTCCATGAATCTGCGCACCGCCGGTGGCGGGCGGATGGGGGTCAGCCGTTGGCGGCGACGTCCTCCACCAGGTGCAGCAGCGTACGGACCGGCACGCCGGTGCCGCCCTTGGCCCAGTAGCCGGTCGGCTCACCCGAGTGGTAGCCCGGGCCGGCGATGTCGATGTGCGCCCACGCCACGTCCTCGGTGACGAACTCGCGCAGGAACACGCCGCCCTGGAGCATGTGCCCGGCCCGGTCCATCCCCGCGTTCACCTGGGAGATGTCGGCCACATCGGAGTCCATGCCCTTGCGCACGTCGTCCGGCAGCGGCATCGGCCAGGCCGGCTCACCCGTCGCCTCGCCGGCGGTCTTCACGCGCTCGCAGAGTTCCGGCGTACCCATCACACCGGCGATCTTCTTGCCCAGCGAGATCACCTGGCCGCCCGTCAGCGTGGAGGTCTCGAAGAGGTAGTCGGTGCCGTCCTCGCAGGCGCGGGCAATCGCGTCGGCGAGGATCATCCGGCCCTCGGCGTCGGTGTTCAACACCTCGACCTTCTTGCCGCTGTACATCTTGATCACGTCGCCGGGCCGGTACGACGTCCCCGATGGCATGTTCTCGGCCATCGGCAGGTAGCCGGTCACCGCGACCGACGGCTTGAGCGCCGCCACCGCCAGCATGGCCGCACCGACCGCCGCCGCGCCCGCCATGTCGGACTTCATCTCCCACATGCCCTGAGCCGGCTTGATCGAGATGCCGCCGGTGTCGAAGGTGATGCCCTTGCCCACCAGCGCCACCCGCTTGCCGTTGCCGCCGCCCTGCGGGGTGTAGGTGAGCTTGACCAGCCGCGGCGGGGCCTCCGAGCCCTGCCCGACGGCGATGATGCCGCCGTAGCCGCCCTCCCGCAGCGCCGCCTCGTCGAGCACCTCGACGCCGAGCCCGGCCTCGCGGGCGGCGTCGGCGACCGCATCGGCGAAGGTCGGCGGGCGCAGCTCGTTCGGCGCGGTGTTGACCCAGTCACGACTGGTCAGGACCGCCCCGACCACCGCCGTGGCGCGGGTCACCTCGGCCTGCGCGGTGCTGTCCGCGGCGTCCGGTACGGCCACCAGCACCTCGGCGACCGGCTCGCGCCGGGCCGGCTGCGGCCGGGTCTTGTAGCCGGCGAAGCGGTACGTGCCGAGCAGCGCGCCCTCGGCGACCGCGCGCAGCGCGGCCGGGGCGTCGGCGTCGTCCGGCAGCGGCAGCGCCA
>NZ_JBEXFP010000086.1:0-3201 GCF_040606825.1 Micromonospora sp. NPDC005367
ACGAGACCACCGCCTGGCCACACCGCGAACAGCACGACCAGAAGACCGCTGCTTGACTCCAAAGCTCATGGGATGTCTGTCAGCGCTGCTGTCGATCCTCCGTGCCGGCAAGCCACGGCCCGGCTGCGAGGTACCTACGGAGATCGCTTGGGACCGGTCCTCGCGCGAGCAACCACTCATCGGCAAGCGACGCAACCACGAGGTAGTCGTGTTCGAACCGCAGTCGGACACCGCCGACCGACAGCGCAGTTGTGTAACCGTGGATGAGAGAGGCATCGATCAGTCGCTGCCCAACGAACGAGGCCAGCAGGTCCGGCTCCCGCGCGGGGCCGACTCTCGTCTCGCCGCACTCCTGCATCTCGTATGACGGGTAAGGGTCGAGAAGTTCCAAGCTAAGCTGCTCGCCGCAGCCGTGAGCCATCAACGCCGGCTTGCCCTCGAAGTGCAGCCAGAAGTCCAGCAGGCTCGCCGCGTCGTCGTCTCGCCGCCCCTCGAACCAGTAACGCGCCTCGGAGACCGCGAGCAGCCTAAAACCGATGAGGCCACACACGAGCTTGGCCGCAGCGCCCGGATCATTCACGCGACAGAACCTACTTCGCTTGGCTCTTGTCCTGCCGACCTACGCATTACGAGTCCGTTCCGGGCCGCTGGTCCGCCGCCTGGCGTCGTGCCGAATACGCCGCCCAGGTCCACGATCGTCCGCGCCGGTTCGTCGGCTTGGCTGCTCGATTGGCTGCTCACGTAGGAACTACGCGAGTTCGATCAGCGATCCTGGCGAAACCACCGAACCCGGTCCGGAGACGGCATCGACAGCGGCTCGTCCCACGAGTACACCTCAAGCTCCGCCAATTGACCCTGATGAACGAACAGCAGAATCCCGCCAACGGCGTTGCCTCGGTCGTCGAGCACCACGCCTTCCGCTGGCACCGGACTCGTCGCGGGTGAGGGCGGCAGGCTTAGTCCTTGTGGCAGGAGCCAGATAGTTCCGCAGCCGCATCCACAGCCCGGCTGAGCCAGGAGGTCCTGCGATTGCACTCGCAGCTCGCCCACACCAGGGAAGTCCTGGGCTAGCAGCGCATCCAGAACTCCTGCCTCCTCTGCTGACAGAGGCCGGGGCGCCGGCTGCGGTTCGTCCACGGGCCCGAGCTTACGTTGACGCCTCGCTTACAAGTTCTGGGCGCTCCGTCCGGGACGGTCCGTGCGCGTCTGCGGCCTCGGGCGGCTGTCCGCGCTCGGCAGCCGGCCGCTGCCCTCGTCCTGGCCGGTTGCTGTCAGCGTTGCTGTCGGCGCGCTATGGATGTGCGGGGCTTGGGAGCCCCGCACATCGACGGGGCTCCCCGGACTCGGCCCGGCTCGAACGGGCTGCCACCCTCTCCACCTTGCGGGCGTGGTTATCCGGAGCCACCACGCCTTGAGCGAGGACAGCCGGATTCAACCAGGCGACGTGCTCGGACAGCAACGCTTAACTCAGACGTTGAAGCGGAACATAGAGCCGCTGTCCCTCTACCAGCGGCGCGGCTGTTCGACACGTGCTCACCCCGGCGTCTTGGGCTGTCAAGGTTGCTCACTGGTTGACGACGTTTCACAGCGTCTTGTGCCCCCTGTGTGCCCCGGGACCCCGCCCTACCACTTCCGACGCCATTCGAGGCGACCCCGAGGCGCCACGGCCGGGACGTCCCCTCGCTGGACGTACAGCACCTCGTCCTCAACCCACCAGACATCGCCAACGCGAAGGAAGACCGGGACTTCCAACGTCAGGGCAAGAAGACACCCGCCGGAACTGCCGGGCAGCCCCTCCAGGTCATCGACCAGCTCCATCCGGCCGGCGGTGGCGGGCTCGGTCATCACGCCACCATCTTGCCGGTGCCCGTGTGGCCGGGGCGACGCCCTGCCCCCCAGGCAATCAGCACGGCGCGCTGACCTGCGCTGCCAAGTACCTCTACCAGCATGACCAGTCCGCCCGAGTCCGTGGACGTCCACTGTCGCTCGCGCTGATCGTCACTCAGTTAGTCACTTGCCACCTTTGCCGACCCTCGGACGGAGCTTGCCGGACACCCCGACTCAACCCGATGGCACCCGCAGCAGTCCTTGCCTCCACATTGGAGCCCATCGTGGTAGCGTCTGCCACATTTGATCATCGAGAGGCAGAAAAATGGGACTTGTTCGTTGGGCTGGTAGGCGGTCCAGTGGAAGGCTGCGTCGCAGCCTGTTCGCATCAGTGCTCGCCTTCGCATCTGTGCTTGGGGCACTCACGGTGTCGACCGCAGCCCATGCCGGCCCAGGTCCCACCGACCACTGGCTTTGCAACCCTGCCGGTGCACCATCTAGCGGCATCTGCACGAGAATCCAAAACGCTCCCGCCAGCGGGCTTCAAGTCTACGACCGTACCGCTCGCAAGATCGTGACCTGGCCCAACGGAACGAGCGTCATGCTTCTGTCTTGGTCGGTAGACGATTCGAGGCAGTGCGGCTACTACGATCCCGTCGTGTGGAGCGTGGGTTGGTCCAGTGGCGGGTCCTGGCACTGGGGGGTTCTTAGCAACTACTGGTTGACCACCGGCAGCAACGAATGGAGGACCTGGACGGACCAGCGGCACCTCGCACTGGACCCCTACTACTTCGTTGGCCACGGGCAGGGCAGCTGCATCGAGTATTACTGGACTAGCGGCATCATGGCAATGCAATCCTGGTTCGGCGCTTCGTACCAAACGTATGCACCCTTGCGCACGCAGCCGATCACTGCCCCCACGCGCTAGGTCATAATCCGCGCCAGACTGGCAGTAGCTCGCCCACCGGTCGCGCCTGGGCCACCGAGAACTGCCGATACGTTAAATCGGCTCTTGAGGGCTTTGCCTTGAGTTCGCCCTAGCTGATCTGAGTGCCGCCATCCCGTCTGCCGTCGACCCGCCCTAATGGGGAGCGGGCCGCCGCCCGGCCCGCCACGTCAAGCGGACCTTGACACAGGTTCGGACGCTGGCGGGTCGGGTGGTGGTCTGCTCGGCTCGCCCGGGTCGATGGCAGGCGGGATGGCCTACCGCAACCACCCACGGACCGCGACGCGCCGACGGAGCCCCGGCCATCCTGGAGCCGGAGCGCCCCCGCCGGAGGCGCTCTAACCGCAACCCCGCGACCGCCGCCAGCTCGCCGACGCGGCAGGCGTCCGCTCCCCTACGCCGCGCGGGCACGTGGCCGCGCGGCCCGG
>NZ_JBEXFP010000086.1:3211-11328 GCF_040606825.1 Micromonospora sp. NPDC005367
GCCCCCCCCCCGCCCGGCGCCCCCCCCCCCCCCCCGGGCGGCCCGGGGCCCCCCGGCCCCGGCCGGCTGCCGACCCACCCCTCACCCGTCAACGGTCTGTCGTTCTGCGGCGGCCCCCGGGCTTCCCGCCCTCCGCACCAGCTGCCGGGCATCAGGCGTGACGGCCGCAGAGCGACAGCGGCAGCGGCCGGCGCGCGCCCAGGCGGCGGCGCGTGCGGCCCGTCAAGGGCCGCCTTGATGGATGTTAGGAAAGTTCTCCCACTCGGCCGGCAGCCGCCTCGCCCTGAAAGGATGACGGCATGGACCGCTTCGAGTGCCGGTGTTGGCTGGACTGGTGGGCAAACTCATCCACCCTGCTCGGCAGCGTCGAGGTGTCCGTCGTGGTTACCGCCATCACCGGCAGCTGGGAGGCCGACGGTCGCCTGGTCAGCGAGAGCGACGAGGACCGCGAGGCGTTTGCATTCCTGTGCGAACTCGACCCCGTCTTCACGCTGCGATTCGAAGACGAGAGCGTTGTCGCCGTTACCGTTCACCCCATAGATGGGCGCACCCGCTTTACCCTCACCGAGTACACCGGTCCGGTTCAGCGATCGGTCGTCAACCGCATGGCTCTGTAGGCAGCGCCGAACCTGACTCGCTCGACAGCAGTTCAGGGCACCTTGACGTGTCGGTACCCGGTGCTACTCTGGCGCTCGTCGAGCACGACAGCGCGGCCTTCCTGCCGGATCGCTGGACTCGACGTCGGAGACGCTGAGCGGCCTTCCTGCCGCTGATGCGGGCCACGTCCCGCCGGCTCTCGATCGCACCGGCCACTGTGCCGGTATCCCAAATCCGCTGAGCGGCCCAGCACGGTCTTTCCTGCCGTCCACGATGGCCCCGGATCCGCTCACTTCACGGGTGGGGACAGCCTGCGGCAAGCCGCCGGATGCCGACATTCCAGGTCCCCACCCGTGCCGGCCCAAAGGTCCACCCAGTGCGAAAGGAAATGACCCATCGGCGGGTAGTGGCAAGGCCACGGCTCCGCCCTCCGGCGTCAGCCGCCCTCTGGGCGGTGCCAGGAGACACGACGAACACCACCAGCGGACCCACGTCCACGGCTGGTGGTGCTTCGTCTCCCGTCCCTGCCACCCCCTGAGGAGGAAGTCCTGTCCACCCCGATCGACCTGTACCGGCCCGCTCTCGCCGCTGGCCGCGACGCCCAAGCCCTGCACCGCGCCGCCACGCCGGAGTTCTCCGGCTGGCTGGAGCACATCCGTCCCGCCAGCGGCTGCTCCCGCCCGATCCGCCTCACCGGCACGATCGCCGCCGTCGACCGTGGCACCGGCCGGGTCCTGAGCGAGCAGCACACCGACGAACTGCCCGACCAGTTGCTCTACAAGGCGTGCGGCAACCGCCGCGAGTCGCAGTGTCCGGACTGCGCGTGGGTCTACCAGGGCGACGCCTTCCAAGTGGTGCGCTGCGGCCTGACCGGCGGCAAGGGCGTCCCCGCCTCCGTCGGCCGGCACCCGGTCGTCTTCGCCACCTTCACCGCCCGTCCTTCGGCGCGGTCCACCACCGCCACGTTCCCCGCCACACCTGCCGCAACCGGCAGCGCTGCGACTGCCGAGCCGCCCCCTGCCGCGCCCGCAGCACCGCCGGTGCCTGCCCGCACGGGCAGCCCGCGGCGTGCTTCGCCCGGCACGACCCCGACGATCCGCGCCTCGGCCAGCCGTTGTGCCTCGACTGCTACGACCACGACCACCAAGTGGTCTGGAACTACTTTTCGGGGGAGCTGTGGCGACGCACGAAACAGGCCATCGAACGCCATCTCGCCGCCCTCTGCCGGAGGCGCAGCATCCCCCTCGTTCGAGTCGTCACGGCCTCCGGCAAGGTCCGCTGGGTGCCGCCCGTGCGGGTGTCCCACGGCAAGGTCGCCGAGATGCAACGCCGGGCCGCCGTGCACTTCCACGTCCTGCTACGCCTCGACGGCGTCGACCCCGACGACCCGGACACGCCCGTGCCGCCACCCGCCGGGATCACCATTGACGATCTGGACGAAGCGGTTCACGCCGCCGCTCGGCAGATCGCCGTCACCACACCCGCGCACCCCGACCGACCGCAAGGTTGGCTGGTCGTCTGGGGCAAGCAGGTCGACGTCCGACGGATCAACAGCACCGACGGCGAGCTGACCGACGGCAAGGTGGCCGCCTACCTGGCCAAGTACGCCACCAAGGCCACCGAAGCCACCGGCCACTCGTCCACCCGACTCACCCCGGCCACCATCGACGACTACGCAGACCCCGAGGGCGACCACCTCGCCCGCCTCATCGACGCTTGCTGGCACCTCGGCCGACCCGCCCTCACCGACACCAGCAGCGGCGCCGCAACCGCCGACGACCGTCAAGCCAGCCTTGACACCAAACCGAACGCCTACGCCGGGCTGCGCCGCTGGGCGCACATGCTCGGCTTCGGCGGCCACTTCCTCACCAAAGCCCGCCGCTACTCGGTCACCTTCGGCCAGCTCCGCGACACCCGCGCCACCTACCGCCGCGCCGAAGACGACGAGGCCGCCGAGACCATCACCGTCGGCACCCTCACCTACCTCGGGTCCGGCTGGCTCGCCGAAGGTGATGCGCTGCTTGCCAACACCGCCGCTCGGCAGCGGCGCGAGAGCAGACGCATCGGCCGGGAAGAACTCGCCCATGAGGCGTGGCTGGGGGTGGCGGCATGAGCAGGAACCTCGCCCCGCGCTGGTACTCACCCGCAGAAGTCGCCGTCCTGCTCGGCTTCGGCATTTCCAAGGTCAAGATGAAGATCGCCACCGGCGAGCTGCGCTCCATCAAGGACGGCAAGTACCGCCGCATCCTCCCCGAATGGGTCGACGACTACATCCGCGAACAGGTCGAACGCCAGGAGGCCGCCTGATGCCCGGACGCACCCGTGCCAATGGCGAAGGGTCGATCTTTCCGTACCGGAACGGCTTCGCCGCGTACGTCTGGGTCACCAAACCCGACGGGCGGCGCACCCGCAAGTACGTCTACGGCAAGACCCGCGAGGCCGTCCACGACAAGTGGATCAAGCTGCACCAGCAGGCCAAGCAGGGGCCGGTGGCCACCACCGTCCCGACGGTCGGCAGCTTCCTCACCTACTGGCTCACCGAGATCATCGAGCCGAACCGGGCACCGCTGACCTACGCGACCTACGAGACGTTCGTCCGCCGCTACATCTCCCCCGGCCTCGGAGCCAAGCGGCTCGACCGGCTCCAGTCCCGGGACGTGCAGACCTGGATCAACCAGGTGGCCCGCACCTGCCAGTGCTGCGCCCAGGCCAAGGACGCCGCCAGGCCGAAGCACAAGCGGCGCTGCTGCGCGGTCGGCCGCTGCTGCCAGGCCGTCCCGTCGACACGCACGGTCAGCGACATCCGGGCCGCGCTGCGGGCCGCCCTCACCCACGCCCAGGCCGAAGACCTCATCACCAAGAACCCGGCCGTCCCGGTCACCTTGGCCACGGTTCGCCGACGTCGAGGCAAGTCGTGGTCGAGCGACGAGGCTCGCAAGTTCCTTGAATCGGCCCGCGCCGACGAGGATCCGCTCTACGCCGCCTACGCCCTGGTCCTCGTCACCGGCCTTCGCAAGGGCGAGGCCCTCGGACTGACATGGGAGGACGTAGACCTCGACGCCGGAGAGCTGACCATCGGCCGCCAGCTCCAACGCGTACGCGGGCAGCTCCTACACCGCGACACCAAGACCCAGGCGTCCGACGCCACCCTCCCCCTGCCCGACATCTGCCTGACCGCCCTCAAGCTCAGACAGGAACAACGCGACGAGGCCGAAGCAGCCGCCAGAAAGGCGTGGCACCAAACCGACCTCGTATTCACCACCCGCTATGGCACGCCCATCGAGCCGCGCAACTTCCAGCGGAGTTGGCAGACGCGGTGCGACAAGGCGAAAGTGAAGGCAATCACCGTCCACGACGCCCGCCGCACCTGCGCCACACTCCTGGCCGACCTCGACGTCCACCCGAGAGTCGCCATGCAGGTGCTCCGGCACGCCCGCTTCTCCGTGACGATGGAGATCTACACCCAGGTATCGACCAAGGCGACCAGAGACGCACTCAAACGCCTCGGCGAATCACTCGGCCGCTGACGGAACTGCTGTACTTAACTGCTGTACGCAAGCAGAAAGGCCACCTCCCGAAGCTGGGAAGTGGCCTTTGACCTGCGTGGGCGATACTGGGATCGAACCAGTGACCTCTTCGGTGTGAATGTCGATCTCGCCCGTCGTCGCGCGACAACCGCTACCGCCCGGTGCCTTCGCGTGTGTCTCGACCACCGTCTGAGGTTGCCCAGCGATGGATGACGCCGGACCTCTTGCTGACTTCTTGCTGACCTAGCGGCCCCTGCGTGCCCCTTGGCTGGCCGCGCCGATCAACGAGCTTTGCCTGGCTCCGTCGCCGTGGCTCGCGCCATCAGCACAGCAGAGCAAGCCGCGCCAGCATGGACCATGCTCCCCCGCCGGCTGCCTCGTGCCGAACCCGCGGGTAGCGCCTCGTCGGGTGTCGTCCCGCCGCTGAATGCGGCTCGTGAGAGATTGTTGAAGTCGGGGCCATCGGCCCGCGGCGGGGATCTTCACCTCGTCGGCGTTGGCACTGAACGAGCTATGGCGCGCCACCCACTGGAGCTGCCATGCTGTTGGCTCTAGCAAGCCAAGGGGGATGAATGCGGCTGACCACTGAGACGCTGCAGGTTCTCGGAGCGCTACTCGACGATCCCCACGACGACCATTTCGGCCTCGAAATCGCCGAGGCCGCCGGGCTGCCACCTGGGGGGATCTACCCGGTCCTGGCCCGCTTGGAGGCGGCCGGGTGGGTTGAGAGTGGGTGGTCGGAACGTGACCCGCGCACTCAACGTCGTCGGCGCTTTTACCGAATAACATCGGACGGCACCGTTCATGCCCACAAGGCGCTTCGTGAGGCAGCATCACGCAGCGCGTCAAGATGGGGCGGCATCCTGCGCCCGGGAAGCGCAACGGCATGAAGGTAATAATCGTTCTGCTGTTATTCCTTCTTAACACCGTCTTGATGCCACTGCTGGTCGAGCTTATCAAAGAGCGATCCATCGATATCGCGACAGCGATGATCAAACTAGCCTTGCGCGCCCTGCCCTCCGATCACCGCGAGAGGTACGAAGAAGAATGGCTTGCAGAACTTGACATCAGCAACGGCAGGGATGTAAGCAAGATCGTCTTAGCCGCCCGCCTCCTAGTAAGCGCTCCTGCGCTGGGCAGGGTCCTATCTCGCAAGGATAGGCGACGGACCATGAGCGAGCGCCTCGCGACTGCAGGTTCCTACGACGCCTTTTTGTCTTACTCACACGCAATTGATTCGCGCCTAGCTCTTGAACTGCGCCATGAACTATTGCAGTTTGCCAGGCCATGGCATCGTCGTCACAGTCTACGGATAATCTCATCGGCAACCAATCTCGCTGCCACGCCGGATCTCTGGGCAACAATTGAGGCAACGCTCGGGAGGGCCAAGTACTTTATTCTACTTGCGTCACCTCAAGCAGCACAGTCTCGGTGGGTATCGCGGGAGGTAGCGTGGTGGCTTGCCAACCGCTCGCCCGAAAGAATGCTCATCGTGCTTACCAGCGGAACAATAGAGTGGTCTAATCAGGATGCGGACTTCGATTGGATCGCGACTAATGCTCTACCGGCCACACTGACGGGCGCATTTTCCGCAGAGCCACGGTGGGTAGATTTCCGCACCTTCGGCGCGGACGACTCATCGCGCCAGCGGGATTTGAGTACAATCGCCGACCTTGCCGCCCCACTGCACTCACTCCCTCGGGACGCACTCGTTGATGCACATGTAGGATCACAACGACAAATCCGTCGCATAATTTGGGCCTGCATCGCAGGATTATCAGCTCAAAGCATCCTCGTCGCGGTCCTTCTAGTGCTGCTATTGCGAGCACCCTAGCAATCGGGCCCCCACCTCCGTGGCACGCGGTGTCTTAAGGCGCCTAGGTGTTTCTGTTTGAGCCGCGGCGGTCTTGCCTAACGAGGCGCAAAGGGCGAGTGGTCTTGATAGGTGCGCTTCCGGGCGTAGG
The DNA here is from genome assembly GCF_040606825.1 of Micromonospora sp. NPDC005367. Lineage (NCBI taxonomy): Bacteria > Bacillati > Actinomycetota > Actinomycetes > Micromonosporales > Micromonosporaceae > Micromonospora > Micromonospora sp. NPDC005367. Next base: position 9,300 of record NZ_JBEXFP010000086.1, read on the forward strand.
CACGGGTTCGCCCCGCCGCTCGCGGTGTGTCCCTGCCCTACGTAAAGGTCGGTGCGACACTCGCTGCGGTCTTCGCCGCCTTTGGGGCATCCGGCGGCGGAGGCCGCAGCCGGAGTTGCCAGAATGAATTGCACTAATCGCTCAAATCCGCACGCTTCTGGTCAACTGGCTTTTCACGGGACTGCGGAGATCCACGGCAACCGAAAAGCGGTAGGACGCTTAACCGCCAGGAGGGTATCGCTGAGCTCGCAAGCCTCCCGCCACACGGCGCATGGCCGAATGCCGCACGTGCGCCGCCGGCACGGGCAGGATGAGCCATACAGACAGAAGATCAGTCGGATCAAGGCCAGCAATGCGGACGTTAGCGACTCCCCATGTCGGATCTCCGGCAACAGGCAGGCATACAGGACGTAGACACCGGTGGTCGGCACCTGAGACCATGCATTCGGGAGGGCGGGCATGAGAGTCTCGGAATTCTACAATTTGGGCAAATCTCAATCAGAGCTTGACTTTGTCGATGTCGACATCGTGAATGACGTCGAGCTTTACATCGACCCGAGCGGAATATCTCAGCTATCTTCCAGCTGGGCTGACAGTTGCATCGCGAGCATCCAGTCATTCTTCCAGCGAGTTTTGGATGCCATCGGTGACGGCAACGACCAAGAAGCTATATCGCTACTTTCAGCCCTGCGAGAGCCCAACGAAACTCACTTGGGATTGTCGAGCGGGCGTTCTCGCGGCAGCGGACTAGGCGACAAGCTTGCGGAAGACTTTTGGGAATCACTCTCGAAAAGCAAAGCAGCGCGGAGTGGCTTGCTGCAAGATTTGGAAGATACGGCACTCCTGATAGAGGGAATCGACAGGGATCGCATCTCCGATATCACGACGAACCTCATTCGGGCACAGCTCGTGGAGTTCACGCAGGAGACTGCAAAATTCCACGGGATCGACCTCACCCCGAATGTCGCATACGGCCAATTCTGGAATCCGCTGACCGGCGAATGGTATCAGTCCTACACCAGTCTTCCAACCCCCAACGGGGAGCGGCTACTCCTTGTGCCTAAGGCCATTACCCGACGCGGGCTTCATCTACGTGCGGGAGAGTTCTACCGACACACGGTTCTGAACTACCTCGTGGTTGAGGAAAACTCCACCCACTCGCTTGGTGCAGTAGTGCGAAGCCGACGTGGTGTGACAAAGAAGGCAGTCAACGAGGTGCTGATGGAGCAGTTTGACGCGGGCAGGCACAACCCTGGCGTCGAAAAGCGCATCAACACCTGGGCAGCCGAAAGGAATCCCGAACTTCTGAGAGGCTACAAAGAACGGAAGGCAGAGAGCCCCGCGCCGCCACTCCCGGACGCCACCATCGCCGAAGCGGTCGGCGCCAGTCTTCCAAGGGTCAGCGATCTACTTGAAGAGGTGGTAAACACTCCAACGGGCCATGCCGATGCCGATAGGTATGAGCGCCGAGTCGAAGCGCTGCTATCCGCACTGCTCTACCCGCATCTCGTGTTTCCGCGCCGTCAAAAGAAGATTCACAATGGTCGGAAACGGATTGACATATCGTACACGAATGCAGCGAACCACGGATTCTTCTACTGGCTCGCCATGCACTACCCAGCTGCACATATTGTGGTCGAGTGCAAGAACTACGGAAGAGAGTTGGGTAATCCGGAGTTCGATCAGCTCCAAGCGCGATTCTCTCCATCGCGGGGAAAGGTCGGCCTCCTGCTACATCGGGGCTACGGCGACAAAGAAAAGGCATGGTCGTCCTGTCTCGATACAGCACGAGATGACCGCGGCTTCATCATTCCTCTGGACGACGAGGACCTGGACGTTCTCGTGCGGGAGCACGAGGGGGCCGAGCAGGCCGAGGCATTCGGCTATCTGCACATGCTCTTTCAGCGCCTAATCGACTAAGCGGATGCCGACCTGCCATCCCGTCTGCCGCCGACCCACGCTCTGTGGAGCGGGCCAGGGCCAGGGTGACAAGGTCGTACGTCCGGTAGGGCGCTCCACCTTGTCACCC
>NZ_JBEXFP010000087.1:0-11306 GCF_040606825.1 Micromonospora sp. NPDC005367
GGGCTCTGACACCGGTGGTGGGGGCGGGACGGGCCCGTCCCGCCCCCACCCGCGTCAGCGCAGGCCGTACGCGTCGATCACGGTCTGGTCGACCGTGTTCCCGGCCCGGTCGCCGGCGTGCACCCGCAGCGACACCGTGCCGTGTCCGGCCGGCACCGTCGCCGTGAACCGGGTGCCCGAGCCCTTCACCGACGCCGGCCGCCAGCTGTGGCCACCGTCGAAGGAGACCTCGACGCGCAGGGTGGTGCCGGCCGGCTCGACCGTCCCCGCCGGCTGGCGCAGGGTCAGCCCGAGCTTGTGCGCCTTACGGCCCGCCACCTCACCGTGCAGGTCGGCCGGCACGTCGTAGTCGACCTGAAGCAGCGGCAGCGGCTGCGCCGCGTCCCCGGTCGGCCGGGCCGAGGTGAACTGCCACGCCGTCTCCGTACGCGTGGCGTGCACCCACTCGTCCGAGGAACGCTCGGTGGTGACGTCCAGCCGGTAGCGCGCCGGACCCGGGGTGGTCGGCACGGGCGCCCAACCGCCGGACAGGTCGGCGATCTGCTCGCCGTCGCGGCTGAGCCGGGCCTGCACCGTGTCCCGCTCCTCGCCGGCGCCCGCCGGGCTGTAGTGGCCGTCGGCGTCGACGAACTCCAACACCCGCAGGTCGAGGTCGTCGCCGGTACGCGTCGGCGCCGGCCCACCGGCCGGAACGGCCGGACGCACCACCGGGGCGTACCAGCTCGTGGCGATCCGGTCGTCGGCGGCGTACCGGCGCGGCTGCTCGGTCAGACCACCGAGCAGCGGTCCCCACGAGAACTGCAACTTGTGCAGCACCCGCTGCTGCCACCACGAGTCACCGGAGCTCACGAACTCCTGCCGGGTGGTGCCGGTACGCACCATCCGCTGATCGTCGTTCCACGAGTACTCCTGCCACGGCCGCCAGCCGAACCGCTGCTCGGTGGCCCAGTCGGACCCGGTGTCGCCGTAGCGGGCGTCGACCTCGGCGGTGTTCGCCGCGGTCACCTTGTAGACGATCTTCTCCGGGACCCGCCCCTTCGACACCTGCCACACGTCGTACAGGTAGGGGCTGTCCACGGTCAGCGTCAGATCCACGGTCGCCCGGTCGGTCTTCGCCGCCGCGATCAGCTTCTGCCCGTCGTCGTGCGCCACCGCCATCGACGGGATGGGCAGGCGATCGCCGGTGGGGCGCCACACCGTCCACGCGCTGAAATCGGCCGGCCGGACGATGAACACCGCCGCCGCTCCGGCGGACGCCGCCGCGGCGATCTGGTCGTCCTCGGCGCGGTCCGCGCTGCCCTCGACGATGACGGCAGCGCCCCGGGCCCGGGTCAACTCGGCGGGGGTGCCGCCGCCGCCCCAGACGACCGGCAGCTTCCGCCGGCCGGCCGGCGCCGGTGACTGACCCATCAGGTTGATGTCCAGCGGCCCGGAGACCTCGCTGAACCTGGCGTCGACCATCGGCGCGACGAGCTGCCAGCGGGAGGAGAACTCGAACTCGCCCTGCCGCACCGGCCGGGTCGGCGTGACGTTGACCTGCTGCACGGTGCTGAACGCCATCGTGCCGTGGTCGACCTGACGGCCGTTGCCGAAGACCCGGTGCTCGTAGAAGCTGATGGTCGCGTGCTGCTCGGCCGGCTTCGGCGTCTCGATCCGCACCGGGGTGCCCTTGCGCGGGTCAAGCACCACCGTGAGGTCCCGGTCGACAGTCAGCTCCGGGTCGGTGACGAGGGTGAGCTGCTCGTCCAGCGGCGCGCCGTGCTCGAACAGCGCCTCCAGCAGGTATGGGCCCTCCTCGACCTGCACCTGCGACTCGCCCGGAACCCAGCCGAGGTAGTCGGACTCGGGGTGCTCGCCGAACAGGGTGAGCCCCGTCGCCACTCCGGGCTGCCCGGCCATGTCCAGCGCCTTCAGGGTGACGGTGTGCAGCGGACCGCTGACGGTCAGACCGACGGCCGTGCGTACGGCGACGCCGTCCGTGCCCGTGGCCACCAGCCAGCCACCGTGCGGGCCGCGGTCCAGCTTCGTCGGGTCGGCGCGCAGCGGGACGGCCACGCTGCCGCCGGCCGGCACGGTCACCTCGGTGCCGCCGAACGACACCCCGTCGGCCTCCTCCGCGCCGCTGTCCAGGTTGCGCAGCTGGAGCGCCAGACGCAGGGTCTGCGGCGCGCCGGTGCCGTTGCTGTACGTGACGGTCCGCTCGGCCACCGGGCCGCCGGTCGCCAGGCGGCCGAAGTCGGCGGTGGCCGAGGCGTACACCCGCTGGCCCAGCGCCCGGGCCACGTCGACCCGGCCGCCGCCCTGCTCGAAGACGGTCAGCTCGGGATTGTTCTTCGCGGTGCTGACCAGCGCGTCCTTGAGCTTGCCGGCGGTCCAGTCCGGGTGCTCCTGGGCGAGGATGGCGGCGGCGCCCGCGACGTGCGGGGTGGCCATGGACGTACCGGACGCGGTCGTGTACGCCTCGCCCACCGGCGTACCCATGCTGGTGCCGGCGGCGCGGGCCGCGACGATGTCGACACCCGGGGCGGTGATCTCCGGCTTCAGACCGTTGTCGCCGACGCGCGGGCCGCGGCTGGAGAAGTCGGCCAGGTCGTCGTTGCGGTCGACGGCGCCGACGGTGAGCGCCGAGGTGGCCGCGCCGGGGCTGCCGACGGTTTGTGCGGCGCCCTCGTTACCGGCCGCGATCACGAACAGCGTGCCGGTCTCGGCGGTGAGGTCGTTGACCGCCTGGCTCATCGGATCGGTGCCGTCGGTCGGGCTGCCGCCGAGGCTCATGCTGACCACCTTGGCGCCGGAGTGGGCGGCCCACTCCATGCCCGCGATGATCCCCGAGTCGTAGCCGGAGCCGGAGTCGTCGAGCACCTTTCCGACGAGGAGCTTCGCACCCGGCGCAACGCCCTTGCGCAGCCCGTCGGAGGCGGCGCCGCTGCCGGCGATGGTGGCCGCCACGTGGGTGCCGTGGCCGTGTCCGTCCCGGGTGCTGCCGCTGCCGGTGAAGTCCTGCGCCTCGGCGATCCGCCCGGCGAGGTCGGGGTGCGTGGCGTCGACGCCGGTGTCGAGGACCGCGACCTCGACACCGTTGCCGTCCCGGCCGGCCGCCCAGGCCACCGGGGCGCCGATCTGCGGCACGCTGTGCTCCAGCGCCGGGTGGACCCGCCCGTCCAGCCACACCCGGGCGATGCCGGCGCCGAGCCGCATCGCACCGCCGGCAGCGGTCGTACGGTCGGCCGGCGTGCTCCGCAGCGTGCTCCAGAGCTCGTCGAGCTCATCCTTGTCGACGCGCAGCGCGGCGCCGTTGATGCTCTCCAGCGGCCGGGCGGCGGCCCCGGCCAGCGGCCGGACCCGACCGGCGGCCGACTCCTGGTAGCGGACGATCAGCGGCAGGCTGCCCTGCGCGGCGTCGCCGTACCCCTGTGCGACGAGTTCCTCCACGTCGAACAGGTCGGCGTCGAGCACCCCGGCGGACACGTACGGCACGACATCGCTGGGCAGCACCCGCAGCCCACCGTCGGCCGACACGGTCTGGAAGGTGATCCGCTCACGACCCGGTCCCGGGTGGACCGTGGCGGCGACGCGGCCCGGGGCTGCCTGGGCGAGCTCGACCTGGTCACCGGTGATCAGGGTGACGCGGGTGGGCGCAGCGCCAGGGACGGGCGGGGCCGGGCTCGGGCCGGCGGGCCGGGCGGGCGGATCGGCTGACGCCGGTGCGGCGAGCCCGACAACCAGCGCCCCGACCGCGCCGGCGGCGAGCCAGCGTGGGGACCAGTGCATGAGATGCGCTCCTCTACTCCAGAATCGGCACCCCTCGGGGGCGACCGATCGGAGTCTGCGACGGAGATCACCTGGCGGTCACTAGTCGGCACACGCCGCACCGGCGACATGTCGCCAGGTGGACACATCAGCCACGACGGAACGACCGCCGCGTGTCCGACAGGTTACGGACAGCCTGGTTCGGGTCGCGCCGATGCGCGCAGCGGAAGGGCCGGGTGTCCGACCGGGGCCGGCGAGTGGGACGGGGCGTGGCCGGCGCCGCTCAGCGACGCGAGCCGCGCCACCCCTGCACCGGCAAGCCGAACTTGGCCACCAGCCGATCGGTGAACGGGCGATCCCGCGGCCGGACGATCCGCACCGGCAGCGCGCCCCGGCGCACCGTCACCCGGGCACCCGGCGGCAGGTCGTAAACCCGGCGGCCGTCGCAGCTCATGACCGCGAGCGTGGTGAACGGCTCCACGGTGATCGCGAACGTCGACGTGGGCGCGGTGACCAGCGGCCGGCTGAACAACGCGTGCGCGCTGATCGGCACCAGCAGCAACGCCTCCACCTCCGGCCACACCACCGGCCCGCCACCGGAGAAGGCGTACGCGGTGGAGCCGGTGGGGGTCGCGCAGACCACACCGTCGCAGCCGTACCGGGACAGCGGCCGGCCGTCCACGTCGACGAGGAGTTCGAGCATCTGCGCCCGCTCCCCCTTCTCGACGCTGATCTCGTTGAGGGCCCAGGACTCGATCGTCGGCCCGCCGTCGAACTCGGCGGTGACGTCGAGGGTGAGCCGCTCGTCGACCCTGTAGTTCCGGGCGACCACGTCGCGGACCGCACTGTCCAGATCGCCGATCTCCGCCTCGGCGAGGAAGCCGACCTTGCCGAGGTTGATGCCGAGCAGCGGCACCTTGGCCGGGCGCGCCAGCTCCGCCGCACGCAGGAACGTGCCGTCCCCGCCGAGCGCGAAGACGATCTCAGCGCCCTCGGCGGCCTCCAGGCCGGTGACCGGGACGACGCCGGGCAGGTCGAGGTCTTCGGCCTCCTCGGCGACGACGCGCACCTCGAAGCCGGCGGCGATCAGGTCGGCGGCGACCGCCCGGGCGTGCTCGGTGCTGCGCCGGCGACCGGTGTGGGTGACCAGCAACGCGGTCCGGGTCACCGGGCCCACCTCGTCGCCACGGGACGCCGCGGCGCATCCGCCTCGGCCCGGTGCCGGGCCGGTCGGCCCACCGCGCTACCTCCGCTGCTCGCGTTCACCCTGCGACCTCCTCCGCCGCCGCACCCGGCACGTCACCGGGCGTCACCGGGCCCCGCGGCCCGGCCGCCACCACCGCCCGCACCCGTTGCGGGTCGGCCGGCGGCGCGTCCCGGCGTAACCATACGAAGAACTCCACGTTGCCACTCGGCCCCGGCAGCGGGCTCGCGGCCACGTCGGCCAGACCCAGGCCCAGCTGCGCGGCGGCCGCCGCCACGTCGAGCACCGCCTCGGCGCGCAACTCCGGGTCACGCACCACCCCGCCGGCACCGACCCGCTCCTTGCCGACCTCGAACTGCGGCTTGACCATCAGCGCCAGATCACCGTCCGGTCTGGTGCAGCCGGCCAGCGCGGGCAGCACCAGCCGCAGCGAGATGAACGACAGGTCCGCCACGGTCAGGTCGACCGGGCCGCCGATGGTGTCCGGGGCGAGTGTGCGCACATTGGTCCGCTCGAACACCCGGACCCGTTCGTCGGTGCGCAGCGGCCAGGCGAGCTGGCCGTAGCCGACGTCCACGGCCACCACCTCGGCCGCGCCGGCGCGCAGCAGCACGTCGGTGAAGCCGCCGGTCGACGCGCCGGCGTCCAGGCAACGCCGGCCGGTGACGGCCAGCCCACCGAACGCCTCGAGCGCGCCCGCCAGCTTGTGCCCGCCTCGGGAGACGTACTCCTGGGCCGGATCCGCACCGGTGACCAGCAGCGCGTCGGCGGGGTCGACCATCGCCGCCGGTTTGCGGGCCGGTACCCCGCGCAGCTGGACCCGGCCGGCCTCCACCAGCGCGGCAGCCTGCTCACGGGAGCGGGCCAGGCCACGGCGGACGAGCTCTGCGTCCAGCCGGTTGCGACGTGCCATTCGTTCTCCGGTCTCATGCCTGGTCGATGCCGGCCAGGGTCTCGCGCAGCGTCTCGTACGCCGCCTCGTACTGGGCGACCTGGTCGGCCGGTGCGAGCGACGAGGCGTTGATCATCGCTTGCACGGCCGCGTCGACCGCGGGGTGCCCCTGCCCGTCGAGATCATCGGCGGACGGCGGCGCCGGGCGCGCACCGGACGTCGGCAGCCCGGGGCGCGCTCCCGGCGGTGGGCCGGGCCGCACGGCGGGCAGGCCACCGGACGGCGGCCCGGGCCGGGGTCCGGGCGAGCCGCCGGGCGGCGGACCCGGACGGTACGGGACGGTCACTCGGCACCGCCCGGCTGCTGCTTGCGAACGGCCTTCTTCGGCGGGTGCGCCGGTTCGGCGTCCCCACCGGTCGGACTGAGCGTCCCAGGTGAGCGACGCATCACGGCCTTGCCGGGCTCGGCCTTCTTCGCGACCGCCTTCTTCGCCACGGCCTTCTTCGCGACCGTCTTCTTCGCCGGCGGCATGGCGACCGGGGCGGAGAGCGACCCGCCGGACGGCACCGGACCGGCGGAAGGCGGCGGCCCGCCGGCCGTCGCGTCGCCGCTGGGCGTCGCTGGCGGTGCGGGAGCCTGTGGTGGGCCGCCGGCCGGCGCGGTCCGGCTCGTGCCGGCTGCGGGCGCGGCACCGGCCGAGCGCGCCTCCCGCAGCTGCCGCTCCAGGTCCTGCACCCGCCGGGTCAGCTCGGCGACCTCTTCGGCGGTGGCGAGCCCGACCCGGCCGAGCGCACGGTCGACCTCGAAGCGGACGAGCTTGGTCAGCGCGTCGCGATTCGCCACGCCGGTGGAGACGAGTTCCTCACCGAGCGCCTGGAGCTGGGCGGCGGTCGTGCCACCCGAACCGACGACCCGACGCACCACGTCCTGGGCCTTCTTCCGGGGCGCCTCCGTCAGGCCCATGGCCAGCTCGAGGTAGGCGCGCCACGCGTCCTGCATGCCTGAGTCCTTCCGCGGGGCGGGGTGTGCAGGTGTCACGCTACCGGGCACCGGTGACCGACCCGTGCGGTACGGTGCCGTGGACGGCGTGGCTCACGGTGAGGAGACGACGAGTGGCCAGCGTGGACGAGTGTCGGCAGGCGTTGCACGAGCTCGCTGCCCGGCTGGACCACAACGCCGAGACGGTGCGGGAGCGCGTCGACCTGGACCGCACGCTCGCCTGCCGGATCACCGACCTCGGCACCGCCTTCCACGGTCGTCTCACCGGCGGCCGACTGATCGATCTGACCGACGGCGACGACCCGAAGGCCAAGATCGCCCTGAGCACCAGCAGCGACGACCTCGTCGCGCTGGTGCGCGGCGACCTCGACATCGGCCGGGCGGTCGCCTCCCGCCGCGTGTCGATCAAGGCCAATCCGTTCGACCTGATGAAGCTCCGCAAGCTGCTCTGACGACCGGCACGCCGAGGCCAGCGGAACGTCTCGTGCCGGCGACGCCCGCTCGGGCTTCGAGCGAGCGGGGCGCTGCCGCAACCCGGTTACGTCGCGGTGGACGAGGCCGGCGCACGCTCAGGCGGGAAGGCCGAGCGAAGCCAGGACACGAGCGACGTCCGCCGACGCGGCACGGATCGGGGGCACCGCCGGCGCCGACCAGGCCGCGGCGCACAAGGCGGCGAGCGCGTCCAGCGGCGTCCCAGCGCCGCTGAGCTCCAGCCCGCCGTCCCGCGCCGTCACCGACCAACCGCCGGCGTCCGTCGGGCCGGGCACCCGCACCACCGCCGCCGGGTCGAAGAGCCCGCCCAGGTCCCGCGAGACGTAGTTGGGCCGGCGCGCCGGCTCGGCGGCGAGCAACTCGGGTACGTCGCTGACGCCGGTGAGCACGAGCAGGCTGTCCAGCCCTGCTCTGCGGGCACCCTCGATGTCGGTGTCCAGCCGGTCGCCGACGACCAGCGTCCGGCCACCGTCGACACGACGGGCGGCGGTGGCGAACAGTTCCGGCTCGGGCTTACCCACCACCACATCCGGGTCCCGGCCGAGCGCGGTACGCACGACGGCCACCAGAGAGCCGTTGCCGGGCAGCGGACCCCGAGCGCTGGGCAGCGTGCGGTCGGTGTTCGTGGCGACCCAGATCGCGCCGGCCCGGACCGCCACCGTGGCCTCGGCCAGGTCGGTCCAGCCGACCTGCGGCCCATACCCCTGCGCCACCGCCCGTGGGGAGTCCTCGGCGCGGTCGACCGGCACGAGCCCGACCGCGGCCATCTCGGCACGCAACGCCTCGGCGCCGACCACGAGCACCGGGGCACCGGCCGGCAACCGGTCGCGGAGCAGCTCCGCGGCCGCGGCCGCGCGGGTGAGCACCTCCTCCGGCCGGGCCGGCACACCCAAGCCGGTGAGCAGTTCGGCGACCTGGCTCGACCGGCGTGAGGCGTTGTTCGTGGCGTACGCGACCGCCCGCCCCTCGGCGTGCAGCCGGCCGACGGCCTCGACGGCGCCGGGGATCGGCCGGTCGATCAGGTAGATCACGCCGTCGAGGTCGAAGACGACCTGGGCGTACCCGTCGACCAGCCGCGCCCCGGCGTTTCCCGTCACCGGGCGACCGGACCCGTCTCGTCGTCACCCGCCGGAGCCTCCGCCCCGCCACGCGCGGCGAGGTCCGGGTCGTCCGGCCCACCCCGGCCGACCACATCGTCACGACTCACCCGTTCGCCCTCGGCCGGCCGCGCCTCGTCCTCGGAGTCGTCGTCGTCAGCGTCGGCGGGGTCGTCGTCCTCGTCGTCGTCGGAGTCGTCGTCGTCAGCGTCCTCGTCGTCGTCGGAGTCGTCGTCCTCGTCGTCGGAGTCGTCGTCCTCGTCGTCGGAGTCGTCGTCCTCGTCGTCGTCGGAGTCGTCGTCCTCGTCGTCGTCGGAGTCGTCCTCGTCGTCGACGTCCGGCTGGGCCGGCACCGCCCCAGGCGTACCGGGACCCGCGGCGATCTCCTCCGCCGTCTCCTCGTCCTCCTCGTCGCCCTCGATGAGCACGCCGTCGAGCTCGAGCAGCCGCTCGGCGGCGTCGGTCTCTCCGTCGGTGTCCACCTCGGCGGCGCGGGAGAACCATTCCCGGGCCTCTTCGCGGCGGTCGGCGGCGAGCAGCGCGTCGGCGTACGCGTAGCGCAGCCGCGCCGTCCACGGCTCGGTCGTGTCGCTGGTCAGCTCGCGCACCTGGAGCATCGCGACTGCGGCGTCCTTCTGCCCGAGGTCACCGCGCGCACCGGCGGCGACGATCAGCAGCTCGATGGAGGTCGCGGGGTCGAGGGCGTCTCGGTCGGCGCCGCGGAACAGGTCGATGGCCCGCTCCGGGCGGCCGAGCGCGCGCTCGCAGTCGGCCAGCACCGCGATGTGGCTCTGCAACCCGGTCATCCGGTGGTACGTCCGAAGCTCGGCGATCGCGGTCTGCCACTCCCCCGCGTGGTACGCGGCCAGCCCGACCGCCTCGCGTACGGCGGCGATCCGGGATGCCAGCCGGCGGGCAGCCAACGCATGTGCCAGCGCCTCGGCCGGGTTTTCGTCGATCAGCACACCGGTCGCGACCAGGTGCCGGGCGACCGTCTCGGCGACCGGCTTGGCCAGCGAGAGCAGCTCGGCGCGGACGTCCTTGTCGAGATCGGTCGCGACGATCTCGTCGGGCAGCGCGGGAGCCGCGCCGCGTTCGCCCGCAGCCCGCTCCGGCCCGCCCTCGTCGCGACGGCCGCCGTAGCCGCCCTCACCCCGGCGGTCCTCGAACCGGCGCTCATCCCGGCGCGGCCGCTCGCCGCCCCGGAAACCACCCTCGCGGTCCCCGCCTCGGAAGCCACCCTCGCGGTCGCCGCCGCGGAAGCCGCCCTCGCGACGCTCACCACCGCGGCTGTCACGGTCGCCACCGCGGAAACCGCCCTCACGGCGCTCACCGCCACGGCTGTCACGGTCGCCACCGCGGAAACCACCCTCGCGACGGTCCCCGCCTTGGAAGCCGCCTTCCCGACGGTCACCGCCGCGGAAACCGCCCTCGCGACGGTCCCCGCCTTGGAAGCCGCCTTCCCGACGGTCACCGCCACGGAAACCGCCCTCACGATCGCCGCCCCGGAAGCCACCCTCACGGCGCTCACCGCCACGGCTGTCACGGTCACCACCCCGGAAGCCACCCTCGCGACGGTTACCGCCCTGGAAGCCGCCTTCCCGACGGTCGCCACCGCGGAAACCGCCCTCAGGGCGCTCACCGCCACGGCTGTCACGGTCGCCACCGCGGAAACCGCCCTCGCGACGGTCGCCGCCGCGGAAGCCACCTTCCCGACGGTCACCGCCACGGAAACCGCCCTCACGGTCGCCGCCGCGGAAGCCACCTTCCCGACGGTCACCGCCACGGAAGCCACCCTCGCGGTCGCCGCCGCGGAAGCCACCTTCCCGACGGTCGCCACCGCGGAAGCCACCCTCACGGCGCTCACCGCCACGGCTGTCACGGTCACCACCGCGGAAGCCACCCTCGCGACGGTCCCCGCCCTGGAAGCCGCCCTCACGGCGGTCGCCACCACGGAAGCCACCCTCACGGCGCTCACCGCCCCGGAAACCGCCCTCACGGCGCTCACCGCCACGGCTGTCACGGTCACCACCGCGGAAACCGCCCTCGCGGTCGCCACCGCGGAAGCCACCCTCGCGGCGCTCACCGCCACGGAAGCCACCCTCACGGTCACCACCGCGGAAACCACCCTCACGACGGTCACCGCCACGGCTGTCACGATCACCACCGCGGAAACCGCCCTCGCGGCGCTCACCGCCACGGAAGCCACCCTCACGGTCACCACCGCGGAAGCCACCCTCGCGGCGCTCACCGCCACGGAACCCTTCGCGGTCGCCACCGCGGAACTGGGCGTCCCGGTCGGCGGGGCGGAAGCCACCCGGGCGGTCGCCGGAGCGGAACCCGCCGGCGCGCTCGCCGCCGCGGTAACCGCGTTCACGGTCCCCTCCGCGGAAGCCGCCCTCGCGGCGGTCGCCGCCACGGAAGCCACCCTCGCGGCCACCGCCGCGCTGCTCACCGCCGCGGAAGCCCTGCGAGTCCCGATCGGCGCCACGGCGATCGCCGCCACGGGACCCCTGGTCCCGGTCGCCCCCTCGGAAACCCTCACGGCGGTCGCCGCCGCGGAAGCCGCCCTCACGGTCGCCGGCGTACCCACGTGAGCCGCCGCGGTTGTCGCGGTCTCCGCGGTACGGCGGCCGGTCGCGGTCGTCACGCCGCGGCGTCCGGTCACGCCCGCCCGACCGGTCCGTACGGTCGTCTTGACGGCGGGGGCGGTCGCTGCCCTGCGGTCCTGAACTCACGGGGTACATCCTTCCTGATTGCGCCACCTGCGGCGCTACGCAGTCGAGGGCCGACCCGGATGGGGGGGCCCCCGACCGGAAAAAATTACGGCGGGGGGGGACACTACCACACCCCCCCCCGTGGAGGAACCAAC
>NZ_JBEXFP010000088.1:0-10896 GCF_040606825.1 Micromonospora sp. NPDC005367
CATCAACGTGCCGATCCGCACCGTGCTCTTCACCGGCCTGTCCAAGTACGACGGGGTGCGCACCCGACTGCTCAAGGCCCGGGAGTTCCACCTGACGCGCCGGGGCCCAGGGTTACAGGTCAGAACACCATCTACCGACAGGAACGTCGGCTTGTCGTATCCGCACCAGCCGCAACCGACGGCTTCGGGTGCGAGGATCGCGTATGCGTGACCGGAGACCACCTCTCGTTCGATGGAAACTGCGGTGTCCGCCCGGCCTGACGTGACGGCCGACGGCGGGCGATCCAACGGTGTACGGCCCTCCCTTTCCTCTGCTACTTCTTTCCCTTGCTGACGTACGGTCCGCCGGTGCCGGAGCCCCACGCGACTTCATGGCCCCAACACGTACGACGAACAACAGCTGGAGCCCTGAAAAAAAGCCTTGGCCCCACCTGCACCCCGGCACCTATCACGCCGAGTGACGTGCTCCTACTGCTTCTCGGGGAGGGAACGATGAAGCCTGCTCCTCTCCTCGCCGCCCGTCGTGACCTCACGGCCGGGCGGCCCGTCTGCGTCCCGACGGATCTTTCCTCTCGACTCGAAGAACAGTATGCCACACCGCACAGGATGTCTAGTCTCTCCAGCCTAGATTTACTGGTCGCCGGTCATCAGGGTAAGCCACGAGCAGGGCGAGTTCTCAAGCGAGCAACGAACAAGACCCGCTGACCGACGGCATTGAAGACCGCCGCCCACCGCTCCCGCGAAGGCAATCAGCGGCCAACGGTTGGTGGCGTCGCATCGGCGGGTGACGAGGTGGCATTCCGGGTTTCGGGCTGCCGTTCGACCTCTGCTGCTGGGCGTGGCCGTCATGCCGGGCCGGGCGACCGACTTCCCGGGTGGGGACGGTCGGGACGTGAGGAGGCTCGCCCGGCCGTCGGGCTGGTCATCCAGCGACGAGCAGAGGATCCAGGGTGAGGCCGTGGTGGCGGTCGCTGATGGCGCGCATCCGCCAGCCGTTAGTGAACAGGGCCAGCAGCGCCCCGTCGCGGACCCGGGTGAACACCTCCACGCCGTCGGCTCCGCGTAGCCGTTCCTCGCCGGCTCGATCGGTGCGGCGTGCCACCTCGTAGGAGAGGTGTTCCAGTCCGGTGGTGACGCCGAATTCGGCGTCGAGGCGGGCCCTGGCGACCTCGAACTGCATCGGTCCGACGGCGGCGAGGACGGGGGCCTGTTCGCCTCGGCGGCCGTTGCGCAACACCTGCACCACGCCTTCGGCGTCGAGTTGCTCGACGCCGCGCTTGAACCGCTTGTAGGTGGAAGTGTCGGCGGCGCGAAGCACGGCGAAGTGTTCCGGGACGAACGAGGGCAACGGCGGGAACGTTACCGGCGGACCGTCGTAGAGGGTGTCGCTACGCGAGCAGCTCGCCACCGCCGAAGGCTTCGCCGACACCCTGCGCCATCAACTCGACCAGCACACCCCCGACCACTGATCGGACCAGATTCACAACCTCGGTGTTCAGGTGGGCGTCGACGGGGCGAACTTCAACCGAACATTGCGACGGTCTCGCCATGGGGATCGAGGCCGGGACGGCAGCGCTCAATGCTGTCCCCGTGCCAGGGTCTCGATCCCCCTCAGTGCCCTGGCCGTCCGGCAGAGGCTGCCGAGAGCAACAACATCTCAGTGACGATCCGCGTCACCGGGCGCGGGGGTCAGCAGTGAGTCGCTCGGGCCGTGGTTGCCTGCCGGGTATTTCTGCAACGGCACCGCCCCCGCTCGCCAGGCGTCGAGCACCGGTGCCAGGATGCGCCAGCATTCCTCGGCGGTGTCGCCCCGCACCGACAGTGTCGGGTCGCCGTCGAAGGCGCCGCGCAGCACCTCCCCATACGGCGGCAGATCGCCCGGGCCGAAGTCGGCCGTCAGGTGCACCTGATCGAGTTCCAGCGGGTTGCCCGGTCCGTTGATGTTGACGTCGAGGCCCAGCCGGTCCGGACCGAAGCCGATCCGCAGCCGATCCGGCTGGTCGTATCCGGTGAGGAAGGTGGGCACCCGGGGCCGCTGCTTGAAGGTGACGATCGCTTCCCTTACGCGTACCGGCCAGCGCCTTGCCGGAGCGCAGCCGGAACGGCACACCCGCCCACCGCCACGTGTCCAGGGCCAGCACCACCTCCGTCAGGGTCTCGGTCCCCCGAGCCGCGTCGATGCCCGACTCCTCGGCGTACGTGGGCAACCGCCGGCCGGAGACCTCGCCGGCGGCGTACCGGGCCCGCCGGCTCCACCGCACCGGATCGCCCTCGTGGCCTGCAGCACCTGCGCCTTGCGGCCACGCAGGTCCCGGGCGTCGAGGGTGGGCGGCGCGTCCATCGCCATCAGCGCGAGGACCTGTAGCAGATGACTCTGCACCATGTCAACCAACGCACCCGCGCCGTCGTAGTAGCCGGCCCGCCCCTCCAGGCCCAGGGTCTCGTCGAAGACGATGTCCACGCAGGCCACGTGGGCGGCACTGAGCACCGGTTCGAAGATCCGGTTGGCGAAGCGCAACCCGAGGATGTTCACCACCGTGGACTTGCCGAGGAAGTGGTCGATGCGGTGCACCTGGTCCTCCGGCACGAGCCCGGCCAGGATGTCGTTCAGCGACCGCGCCGAGACGGCATCCGTGCCGAACGGCTTCTCCAGCATCAGCCGAGTGCCGGGCGGCAGGCCGATGCGGGCCAGCGCGGCGGCGGCCCGGGCGGTGACCGTCGGCGGCAGCGCGAAGGAGAGCGCGCAGCACGTCGCGAGTCCGGTTTGGACGACGCCTAAGCGCAGAATTCCATGATCTTGATCTATCAACGCGGCGTCGCCGTCAGGGGTTGGCGTACATCTGGACGAGGACCCGGTCGAAGCGCAGCTCCGCGAGGTCCTGCCGGGGGATCGTCCAGTACACCGTGGCCATGGGGAGGCCCTCCCATTGCGCGAGGAGTACCCAGTCCTCCTTCGGGTTCCGCTCCTCGGCGAGCACTGCGGCGGACCCGAGGACAGGGTCTCCCCAGCCTTCGTGATCCGTCGCGTTCCCCCCGATCTGTAGCGGCACGTGCGCGGGTGGCCAGATTTCGGCCACGGCCTCGTCCCACGCTTGGGCCAGGGCCGATCGGTATTGGTCGTCGCGGTACTTCTCGCTGGGGGCAAGGGACACTTCGCGCGCCAGCCGCAGCTCACCGCGACGCCGCAGGTCGGCGTCCAGATCCTCGGGCGTGTCGTACGCGTACGGCTCGTAGTCGAGGTTCTGCTGGCGTTCCTCGACGGGGGTGCCGGCCGGGAGGTAGACCGCGCCGCCGGAGAGGACGGTGTCGTCCAGTTCGGCGACGGCGAACAGCAGCAGGTGACCGTCCGATGGGAGGGGCAGGTCGGTCGCGTCTTCCGGGATCGCGGCCAGGTCGATGGTCGCGATGAGCTGATGGTCGAAGTGATACTGCCGCCCCGTCGACTCGAACGAGGTTTCGGCCGCGGGCACGTCGAGCGGGAGCAGGAGAGGGCCGCCGAACCGGCCGACGACCGGGCCGTCCGCATCCGGGGACAACATCGCGCTGCGGCGGGCGGTGCGCAGCCACCGTTCCACGTCCTCAGCCGGTAGGTCGCGCGCGGCCGCTGCGGCGCGAAAGCGGTCGAGCTTGTTGCGCAGTTCTTCAGGCAGCGTGTCTTCGGGTTGGGCGACAAGCGCGCGGGCGGCCATGCGCACGGCGTGGTCCGGATTGTTCGTGAGTGCCGCCACGAACTGGCTGTGCGTGTCCAGGTTTCGCGCGGCGCACTCGAGGAGAAACCGCTTGCCCGGTGGGGTGAGCCGCTTGAACACCGCGAGGAGCAGGTCGGCGTGCTCAGCCAGGTAGGCATCGCCGTCGAGGGTGGAGATCATCCTGTTCAGAGCCTCGTTTCCGAGGGTCTGGCGATGGAGCAGCGCCACGAGGGTGGTGTGGGCCGCGATGCTGGCGGACACACCGCCGGCGCGTGCCACCTCGGCGACGAACTGCGGCGCCCAGCGTTCGGTCGCGTCCGGCGTGCCGGACTCCTCGGCACTCGGCGAGAAGAGCACCGCCGCCACGTCGTGCACCAGCCGTAAGAGCCAGCGGGGGACGTCGTCGGAGGTCCAGCCCCTGGCAGCAAGCGCGTTCAGCAGCTGGCCAAACCGGGCGAGGGTCTCCGGCGGGGCGGCGGCGTAGACGGCACGTCTGGCGTCCACGTCGAGGCGCGCCGCGCTGTCGCCGGCCAGGGCATGGGTTTCCAGCGTGGTCAGGACCCGCGGTGACCTGCCGTCCAGCAGGTAGTCAACGGCCTGGTCGTAGACCTCCGCGCCCATCATCCGCACCGGAGCCAGTACCGCCAGCGCTACCTGCGTGGTGTCGTCCGCCGCGTCCCCGCCCCGCGTCGTGTGCTCGTGCACGTTCTCCCCCGGTGGTCGTTCGGTGATCATGACACCTATTTGATCTTGCTCGGACAAAGGGTCCGTTTGTGAGAGGTCGGAGTGCCGGGCCATGCGCGCGCCGTTGTCCGGCCCGCACGGCATGGCCTGGCCCACCGTCTCTTCAGTCCAGGTCGGACATGTCGAGCACGAAGCGGTAGCGGACGTCGTTTCGCCGGAGGCGGTCGAGTGCCGTGTCCACCTGTGACGACGGGAGTACTTCAATGTCGGCGGCGATGCTGTTGTCGGCGCAGAATTGGAGCATCTCGGCTGTCGCCAGGCGGCCTCCGCTGCCTGCGGAACTGAGCTTCTTGCGGCCGATGAGCAGGTCCGTGGCCTCGACGGTGACGGGGCCCAGGTACCCGAGGAGGCTGAGGGTGCCGTCCATCGCCACCAGCTTCAGATACGCGGCGAGGTCGTGAGGGGCGGAGATGGTGTCGATGACGACGTCGAAGGTGTCGCGTGCCGTGGTCATCTGCTGGATGTCGGTGGAGTCGATGAGGTCGTGAGCGCCAAGCTTGCGGGCGTCGTCGCGCTTGTCCTGGGTGCGGCTGATGACGGTCGTGGTGGCGCCGAGCGCCACGGCCATCTTGACTGCGAGGTGGCCCAGGCCGCCGAGCCCGGCTACGGCGACGCGACTGCCGGGGCCCACGCCGAGGTGGCGCAGGGGTTCCCAGACGGTGACGCCGGCGCACATCAGCGGGGCGGCTGCGGCCGGGTCGAGGCCGGAGGGGAGCGGGTAGGCGAAGGTGTCGCGCACGACGTACTCGCGGGAGTAGCCGCCCAGGGTGGTCGACCCGTCCTGTCGGTCGGTGCCGCCGTAGGTCAGAGTCGGGAAGGAGTGGCAGAAGTTCTCTTGTCCGGCTTCGCACATGGCGCACACGCCGCAGGAGTCCACGATGTTGCCCACCGCGACGCGGTCGCCGAGCGAGAAGGTGGTTACCTCCCGTCCGATCCCGGTCACCACGCCGGTGAATTCGTGACCGGGCACCAGGGGCGCTTTCGTGTGCTGGTCGTAGGCGTGCAGGGCGTGCAGGTCGCTGTGGCAGACGCCGCAGTAGTCGACCTGCACCGCGATGTCATCCGGGCGTAGGTCACGGCGCTCCAGTGACATGCGCCGCAGCGCTGTCGGGCCGGCCGCCTGCCATCCGGTAGTCGTTCGCATGCTCACTCCTTAAACAGACTGTTCGGTCTGCCGAAGTTACACCCGGCTGCCCGTCATGGCAAACCGACTGTTCTGTTTGGTAGGCTGCGGGCATGCCGGAACAGCCCCAGACCTCGCGAGGCGCCGCGACTTACCAGCGCATTCTGGACGCCGCCACCGAAGAGTTCGCCCAACACGGCATCGCCGGGGCGCGCATCGAACGCATCGTGACGGCAGCACGCACCAACAAGGCACAGCTCTACGCCTACTTCGGCGACAAGGAGCGACTCTTCGACGCGATCTTCCTCAGCTCGCTGGAGCGCATTACCAACGTCGTGCCCATCGACGCCGAGGATCTCGCGGACTGGGCTGTTCGTCTCTACGACGAATACCTGCGCCGCCCCGACCTCATCCGGCTGGCGACCTGGACACGACTGGAGCGCCGGCCTGCCGGGCACCTCGTCGAGACGCACCAGCACTACGACGACGGCAAGCTCACGGCCATCGCCGAGGCCCAGGCCGCCGGGCGGGTTCGCGCAGGTGACCCGTTCGACATCATGGCCATGGTCATCGCCATGTCCATGGCCTGGTCACCGGTCAGCAACGTATATGCGGCCAGCAGCCAGGAACCCGATGACGTACATGACCAGCGCCGCGCCCTGCTCCGCGACTGCGTCCAAAACGCCACCGCGGCCGGCAAAGGCGACGCATCCCCCTCATAACTGCCACCGATACCTCTGGTGACGCTCACGCACGTTGCCTGGGCTCCGGCAGGACCGGAGCCCAGGTCTCACGCCGGAACTTCGGCTCCTTCCCCCCCCGTGAGTTGCGCGGGTTGGGCACCGTCGCCCGGATGGACAGCTCCAGGTCGAGGCGGCTGTTCATGTCCAGCTCGAATCTGCCGTACGGATTCACGTGGGTCCAGAAGAGTCAGCGAGTCCTTGTAGGTGCAGTCCTTGTAGGGTGCGCCAGGTGCCGGAGATCTTCTGTTGGAGCTTGACCGGGCGAAGATCACGTTCGGCCTAATTGTTCGTGAACGGCACGGCCAGGTCGACCACGAACCGCAGGAGCATGCCGCGGTAGGTGTGGAAACGCTCGGCCAGTTTGCCGGCTCGGGACAGTTCGCCGTGGCGGTTGGGCGGGTTCTGCTGCCGGCCGTAAGCGACCGCGCCGGCGTAGCAGGCCCGGATGTGGCTGATCTCGGCGTCGGTCAACGCGTCACGGCCAGCGGCGACCGCCTGCTCGGTCATCGTTTTGGCCATGAGCAGCGTGTCGGCCATCACCTCAGCCCACTGCTGGCCGGCCGGGTCGGTCCGCAGATCGCGGAAACGGCAGCGGCGCCTGACCGAAGTTGACGACATGAGCCTGTCGCTGTCGGCGAAGGGTTTGACGCACGGGGAGATCGCCGCCCACTTGGCTGAGGTCTACGGCGCTGAGGTGTCCAAGCAGACCATCTCCACCATCACCGACAAGGTCATGGACGGCATGGCCGAGTGGCAGAACCGGCCGCTGGACCGGGTCTACCCGGTCGTGTTCATCGATGCCATCAACGTCAAGATCAGGGATGGTCAGGTCGCGAACCGGCCGATCTACCTGGCCATGGCGGTCACCGTCGACGGCCACCGCGACATCCTCGGCATCTGGGCCGGCGACGGCGGCGAAGGCGCCAAGGACTGGCTGCACGTGCTCACCGAGCGGAAGACCGCGGCGTCGCCGACGTGCTCATGCTCGTCTGCGACGGCCTCAAGGGCCTGCCCGAGGCCGTCGAGGCGGTCTGGCCCCGCGCCATCGTCCAAACGTGTGTGGTGCGCCTGCTGCGCAACTCGTTCCGCTACGCCGCCTGGCAGGACTGGGACAAGATCGCCAAAGCACTCAAGCCGGTCTACACCGCTCCCACGGAGGACGCCGCCACCGAGCGGTTCATGGAGTTCGCCGACGCCTGGGGCAAGAAATACCCGGCGATCGTGAAGCTGTGGTCCGACGCCTGGGCCGAGTTCGTGCCGTTCCTCGCCTTCGACGTCGAGATCCGCAAGGTCATCTGCTCCACCAACGCCATCGAGTCGGTGAACGCCCGCATCCGCAAGGCCGTGCGAGCTCGTGGGCATTTCCCGAACGAACAAGCCGCGCTCAAATGCGTCTACATGGCGCTGATGAGCCTCGACCTGACCGGCGCCGGCCGCCGACGCTGGACCATGCGCTGGAAGGCACCGCTGAACGCCTTCCAGATCGCCTTCGAAGGCCGGCTCACCCCGGCCAACCACTGACCAACTCAACAACCAAGATCAGCCGTTAACTTGGCCCTGTCTCACATTCGGTGGTGACCGAGGGTGCTGCTATCCGAGGAGGATGCGGTGGCGAAGCAGGGTGAAGCCCGCTCGTCCGTGCATTTGGCGTGCGATCCGTTTGGTCTTGGTGTTGACGCCTTCGGTGGGGCCGTTGCTGTAGGGAAGCGTGAGCGCTGCGTTGACGGCGTCGCGGTCCCGTTCCAGGCCCCTGGTGAAGGCGTGCAGATGAGGTAGATCGACCGCGCGGACCTGGCCGATCCAGAGCGAGAGCCTGTCGGTGTTTCCTGGGTGAGGCGTCAGGAGTTCGGCGAAGCCCCCGACAACGGCGGCGAGTTGGGTCATCTCGAGGCAGGTTGCGGTGAGCTGTGCCAGAAGATCTCGATGCTCGGGTTTGAGGTTGTCGGGCCTGGTGAGGATCATCCGGGCGAGCCGGCGCGGGGAGATGTGGCTGCGGTCAACGTCCGCGCGGCCTTGGTTGATGTACTTGTGCAGGAGGTTGAGGCAGCCCTCGTAGCCGAGGGCCTTGATCTCTTCGAAGAGGTGCGCGACGGGAACGCCGGGGTCCTCGGCTCGACGTTTGCGTAGGTGCTCGCGGTAGGGGTCGACGAGGCTGGCACGGTACTTGGGGACGCGGAGCATCCGCTCGGGCCGGTCGGCTCGCGCGTACCGCTTGACGGTGTTCAGGGCCAGATGTAGACGGCGGGCGGATTCGAGCAGGCCGACTCCCTGATCGAGCAGGTCATGGACCTGGTGCCAGCGTTCCAGGGTCGTCTGCGCGCGGGGCCCGTCGTAGATGGGTGCGTCCAGTACGGGGGCCCAGCAGGTGCTGTGCGCCTTTACCTCGCTGAGGGCCGCTTCGCACAGGTTGTGCCATAGGTGCCACCGGTCCGCGACCTGCACCGCATTGGGCAGGGCGCGGCGGATGGCCTCGGCGTAGGTGGCCGAGCCGTCGCGGCACACGACCTCGACGCTGGGATGCTCACGCAGCCACGCTTCCAGCGTGTCGGCGGTGCGGTCGGGCAGTACTTCGATCCGCTCATGGGTCTCGGCGTCGATCACCACGGTGGCATAGCGGTGCCGCCGGCGCAGAGCAAAATCGTCAACGCCGATCACACGAGGCGTCCGCCCGGTGGGCAGCGGGATGCGCAGCAGGGCGCGCAGGGCCGTGTGACGGGACAGGCCCATGGCCAGTATCGCCAGCAAACGCGAGCCCGCCCGGCCCGCTAACTCCTTGACCACGGCTTTGACCTGCCTGTTCAGACGGGCCGTGCGGCGCTGGTATCGCTCCAGCACCCCGGGAACCTGTTCGCGGAAGGTGTGGCGGCAGCCGCGCGTGGGGCACACCAGACGCCGCACCCGCACGCGGACCACCACCCGGCGCCCGTCGACCGGAACATCGGCCGCCGTCCGCCAGTGATAGCCGTGGACCCGTCCCGACGAGGCCCCGCACACCGGGCAGACCGCGGTGTCCTGCGGCGTCCGGGCCCGCACCACGATCCGCTCACCCTCGTCGACCACGTCCTCGATGACCAGCGGGGACAGCCCCGAGAACACCGCCTGTACAAGCTCGTTGACAGCCTCCACATAGGAACAACGACCCCCACTACCCCCCCCCGTCACCACCGAATGTGAGACAGGGCCGTTAGCGAGACAGCCCCCGCCCAGGCCGAGGCCCACGTCGAGGCGGCCCTCACTCAGCATGTCGAGGCTCGTGAGGTTCCGCGCGAGCAGTATCGGTGAGTACCAGGGGGCGTTCAGTGTGCTGGTTCCGAGCCGGATTCGCTCGGTGACGGCGGCGGCGGCGGTCAGCACGGTCAGCGGGTCAAGGAATGTGGTGTACTCGGGCGGCATCCGTCCGTCGGCGCCGCCGGGGCACCGGTCACGTGGATTCACCGGGTCAAGGATGCGGTCGCCGGTCCACAGGCTGTCGAAACCGAGCGCCTCGGCAGCACGGGCTACCTCAATGACCGCATCCGGCCCCACGAACGCCCCGTACTGGCTCAGCGCCAGACCAACCCGCTGGTGAACGTAGGGCATCGCCCCTCCCTCAGAATTTGTGGGTTGACCGTCGAGACGGTCGTGGATTCCACCACGCCCAGCCTTTCTCGGTGGTGAGGGGCCTCGCCTCCGAATCACCACGGGATGCCCTTCGGCCCGGCCCGGGGATCATCCGAACGACAGGGGCAGACAGTCATAGCGGGCCGGGCGGCCCAGGTCCCCGACCGGGGACGATCTGCGTGTTGGTGAAGAACGCGCTGTAGCGCCAGCCATCGCGTTCTTCGAACAGCGTCAGCTGCGCTCCGGGGTGAGGGCGTTCGCGCCGGATGATGACCCGCATCCCGGCTGGCCAGCCGGCCAGGTGCGGCAGGTCGGTCAGCTCGGCGACGGCGGCGCCGTCGCGCACACCACCGTCGGCGTCGATCGCCGGCGACCAGGCCGAGGGGGCAGGCCGGTGATGGCGGCGCGTTCGGCCTCGCCGATCGACCAACCGAAGGAGTACTCCACCCGCCGGCCGCACTTGCCGTCCTGCAGGGTCAGCCAGTCGAGCACGGCGTGAATGGCCGCCGCGGAGTCACCGCGGATGAGCAGGTGCCGCCGATGTTTAGTGGGGGCCTGCGCGACCGTCTGGACGAGCAGGTCGAGGGGATCGGCGGCGGTGTTGGCCCCGGCGTTGCCCAGCCGCAGCTTCACCGCGAGCAGCTCGGTCCCAGGTCACCTGGATCGGACGGAAGCCGTAGGTGTGCTTGTAGGTGGCCGCCGCGCCTTCCCTGTCGCTGTGCGCGATCACGATCGTGGAGTCGACGTCCAGCACGACGACCCCGGCACCGACGTCCCGACCGGCCGCCTTGGCCACCGGTGAACCGCTGAACAACTGCCACATCCGCGCCCGCACGGTCGCCCGCGCTTCAGGGGATGGACATGATCATCGACGCCCTCAACGCCGTGGGGGGGGGCCGCCGCGGCCCCCGCCGCCCCAAAAAGAAACAACCCGCAAAGCGCGGCCCGAAACCAAACAGCGCCCAGCCCCGCCCCCGCGAACGGCACACCACGAGGT
>NZ_JBEXFP010000089.1:0-9836 GCF_040606825.1 Micromonospora sp. NPDC005367
CGGCCGCACCGACCGGCCACTGGCGCTGGCGGCGCTGGCCCGGGCCGGTGAGGCGCTCTGCTTCTCCGGCGAGCAGTACCGCTACGCCGACCTCGCCCGGCGGGGGCGCGCGCTCGCCCGGCCCGACGAACCACCCGAGGTCGAGCTGACCGGCACCTACCTCGCCGGGGTGGCCGCCACGCTCCGTGGCGACCTGGAGCAGGCCGGGCCGGCGCTCCGCCGCGTCGTCGTGCTCGGCGGCCGGCTCACCGGAGCGGCGCGTACCCCGGCCGCGCTGTGCTGGGCGGCGTCCGCGGGCCTGCTGGTGGCGGTGGACGGCGCGGCGCACCGTCTGGCCGAGCGCGCCGTCGAGCTGGCCCGCGAACAGCACGAGCTCTCCGCGCTGCCACGCGCCCTGGAGCTGCGGGCGATCGCCGAGTACTGGCTGGGCCGGCACGAGGCGGCGGCGGAAAGCTCCCGCGAGGGGGTGCGGACCGCACGCGCCACGGGCCAGGCCAACGCGGCAGCGGTCCACCGGGGAATGCTGGCGGTGCTCGCCGCCGTACGCGCCGACCGGGAGGCCTGCCTGCGTCGGCTGCGCGAGATCGGGGACGGGCCGGCCCCGCACAGCCGGCCGTGGGCGCTGGCACAGTGGGCGATCGCGGTGCTCGACCTGATCGACGGCCGGCACGCCGCGGCCGCCGCCCGACTCGCCGCGTTGGCCCGCCCCGGCACCGGCCGCGGTCAGGTCCTCGTCCAGGTGATGGCCACCCCCTACCTGGTGGAGGCCGCTCAGCTGGCGCACCGGCCGGCCGCGGCCGCCGCCCTCGCGCTCTTCGACAGATGGGCCAGCAGCACGGCCAGCCCGTCCCGCCGCGCGCTGTCGGCCCGCTGCCACGCGCTGCTCGCCCCGCGCGGCAGCGCCGAGGCGCAGGAGCGGTTCCGCGCCGCGCTGCGGCTGCACCCGGTGGACTCCGACGCCTTCGAGCGGGCCCGCACCGAGCTGCTCCTCGGCCAGGAGCTGCGCCGGGCCCGCCGGCCCCGCGATGCGCGTACGCACCTGCACGACGCGTGGCAGACGTTCACCATGCTCGGCGCCGGACCCTGGGCCGATCAGGCCACCGCCGAACTACGCGCGGCCGGCGAGTCCGTCGGCGCGCCGGACCCGGCTGCGGCACGGTTGCTGACCGGTCAGCAACTGCGGATCGCGCAACTGGTCGCCGAGGGCGCCACCAACCGGGAGATCGCCGCCCGGATGTTCCTCTCCACCCGGACGGTCGACCATCACCTGCGCAACATCTTCCACCGGCTCGGCATCCGGTCGCGTACGGAGCTGGCCCGGGCATTTCCGTAGCTCGGCACACTCGACACCGGCACGAGTGCCGAGCCGCGACGGCGGTTCGAGCGGTGACCCGGCCGGCCCCGCTCGAACCGGCGCGGCTCAGGGGACGACGACGGTGCGGGCGCCCTCGCCCCGGGCCATCCGGTCGAAGGCGGCCGCGGCACCGTCCAGGTCGGTCCGGTCGGTGATCAGCGGAGCGAGGTCCAGAGTGCCGTCGAGCACCGACCGGGCCAGCGCGGGCACGTCCCGGTCCGGATCGGACGAACCGTAGACGGACGAGCGCAGCGTACGGGCCGAGTGGAAGATCTCCAGTGCGCTGAGCGGCACCACGTCGTCCTTCGCGCCCATGCCCACCACCGTCACGGTGCCGCCCCGGCGGGTGGCCCGCCAGGCGGCACGGATGGTGTCGCCCCGCCCGACGCACTCGAAGGCGTGGTCGACGCCCCGGCGGCCGGTGCGCTCGCGTACCGCCCGGCTGAGGGCGTCGTCGGAGAGCAGGAACTCGGTCGCCCCGGCGGCGAGCGCGAGCTTCGCCTTGGTCGGGGACACGTCGACGGCGAGCACCGGGTCGGCTCCGGCGGCCCGGGCAGCGCCGACGACCGACAGGCCCACCCCGCCCAGACCGACCACCACGACCGACTCCCCGGGCGCCACCGCGGCGGTACGGCGGACCGCGCCCACCCCGGTGAGCACGGCGCAGCCGAGCAGCGCGGCCGCCTCGAACGGCAGCTCGGCGGGGACCGGGATCACCGCGACCTCGGGCACCACCACCTCCTCGGCGAGCGCGCCGAGGCCGAGCGTGACGTGCAGCGGCTCACCGGCGGCCGTACGGCCCCGGGCCACCGCGGGCACCCCACCCTGCTCGCAGAGCCACGGCTCGTCCCGCCCGCAGTACCAGCACCGCCGGCACGGCGGCGCCCAGTTGAGCACCACGTGCTCGCCGGGCGCCACCCGGGTGACGTCCGCGCCGACCTCGGTCACCACACCGGCCGCCTCGTGACCGAGTGCGAGCGGGTACGGCGCGGCCACCGTGCCGTTCACCATGGACAGATCCGAGTGGCAGACCCCGGCCGCCCGGACCGCCACGCGTACCTCGCCGGGCGCCGGGGCGGGCAGCTCGATCTCCTCGACCCGGGGTTGCTCGCCGACGCCCCGTACGACGAGCGCCCTCATCGCTGGATCGCCTTCGTCTGCAGGAACTCGGCCAACCCGTGGCGGCCCAGCTCCCGGCCGAGGCCGGACTGTTTGTAGCCGCCGAACGGGGCGAGCGGGTTGAACGGCGCGCCGTTGACGTCCACCGCTCCGGTCCGCATCCGCCGGGCCACCCGGAGCGCTCGTTCCTCGTCGGTGGACCAGACCGCGCCGGCCAGGCCGTAGCGGGAGTTGTTCGCCACCGCCACGGCGTGGTCCTCGTCGTCGACCGGGATGATCGCGAGGACCGGGCCGAAGACCTCCTCCTGGGCCAGCGCGCTGTCCGGGTCGACGTCGGCGATGACGGTCGGTGCCACGAACCAGCCGCGTTCGGGCACCGCCGCGTCCGGGCCGCCGGCGACGAGCCGGCCGCCGTCGGCGAGACCGCGGGTGATGTGGCCGAGCACCCGCTCCCGCTGTGCCGCGGAGACGAGCGGACCCAACCGGGTGGCCGGATCGAACGGGTCGCCGATCCGGTAGGCGGCGGCGGCCTTGCCGGCCAGCTCCACCGCCTCGTCGTAGCGGGACCGGTGCACGAGCATCCGGGTCCAGGCGGTGCAGGTCTGTCCGGAGTTGAGCAACGCATTGCCCACGCCGACCTTCACGGCGGTCACCAGGTCGGCGTCGTCGAGGATCACGTTCGCCGACTTGCCGCCGAGTTCGAGTGCCACCCGCGCGATCCGGTCCGCGGCGAGGTGCGAGATCCGGCGGCCGGTGGCGGTGGAGCCGGTGAAGGAGACCATGTCCACGTCCGGGTGGCCAGCGATGGCTTCACCGACCACCGGGCCGGTGCCGGTGACCAGGTTGACCACACCCGGCGGTAGGCCGGCCTCGTGGATCGCGTCGAAGAGCAGGTACGTCACGAGTGGGGTCAGCTCGGCCGGCTTGAGCACGACCGTGCAGCCGGCCGCGAGCGCCGGGGCGAGCTTGGCCATCACCTGGTGCAGCGGGTAGTTCCACGGGGTGATCGCGCCCACCACGCCGACCGGCTCCCGGACCACGATCGAGTTGCCGACCGTCTCCTCGGCCGGAGGGTGGGCGGCCAGCTCGACGTAGCTGTGCAGCACGGTGAGGGGCAGGCCGGCCTGGATCCGGGAGGCCACCTTCAGCGGCGTGCCCAGCTCCAGCGCCACGGTGCGGGCGATCTCGTCGGCCTTGGCGGAGAGGATGGCGTGCAGCCGGTCGAGGTGCGCGGCGCGCTGCGCCGGCGGGGTCGTGGCCCATCCGTCGAAGGCGGTCCGGGCGGCGGCCACGGCCCGGTCCACGTCGGCGGCCGTGCCGGCCGGCACGGCCGCGATGACCTCCTCGGTGGCGGGGTTGTGCACCGGGAGGGTCGCCCCGTCGGAGGAGGTGACCCAACGGCCGTCGAGATAGAAGCCGGTCCGATCGAGTTCCATCGCGCGCCCCTTACGTGCGTCGCCAAAACTAGCGGTGCAAGTTTGGACCGACCCTAGTACGCGCCGACGGCCGGCGGGAGGGGCGGTAGTGGCCCGACCTGGCGCTCGTACGTGCGCGACAGGCCGTCGATGAGCGCGTCCAGGCCGAGCGCGAACGCGCCCTCGTCCACCTGTTGCTGGTGCTCGGGGAGCCGGTGCGCCTGGGTGAGGTGCGGATACTGCTCGGCGTACAGGCCCGGGTCCTCGACGAAGCCGCGGGCGAACGAGCCGAGTGCCGAGCCCGCCACGAAATACCGCATCAGCGCGCCGATGTGGGTGGCCCGGGCCGGCGGCCAGCCGGCGTCGACGAGCCCGCCGTACACCGCGTCGGCCATGGCGAGCGCGGCCGGACGGCGGCCCGGCCCGCGGGCCAGGTACGGCACGATGTTCGGGTGCGCGGCCAGCGCGGCCCGGTAGGACAGGCCCCAGCGGCGCAGCGCCTCCCGCCAGTCGACCTTCCCGAAGAACGACACGTCCACCTGGGACGTGACGCTGTCCGCGACCGCGTCCAGGATCTCGTCCTTCGTGGCGAAGTGGTTGTAGAGCGATGGCCCGCGTACGCCGAGTTCGGCGGCGAGCCGGCGGGTGGAGAAGACCTCCAGCCCCTCGGCGTCGACCAGCGCGGCGGCGGCCTCGATGATCCGCTGCCGGTTGAGCAGCGCCTGCCGCGGCCGGGGCATCGCGTTCCCCTCCTTCGCTCGTTCGCCCGGCGCGTCGCCGGCCGGGTGCGGGTCGCCGGTTCTCCGGCGGTCCGCCGGAGACTCTGCCACAACCAGGTCTGGACGGAATTTAACTTGCAGCGCTAGTTTAAGCCTCATGGACCTGCGTCTCTCCGCCGAGCAGGCGGCGGTCCGCCGGCTCGCCGCCGAGTTCGTCGACCGCGAGGTGCGACCACACGCGGCGGAGTGGGACCGGCGCGAGGCGGTCGACCCCGCGATCGTGCCCCTCCTCGGCGAACTCGGTTTCCTCGGCCTGACCATCCCCGAGGCCGACGGAGGCTCCGGCGGCGACCACCTGTCGTACTGCCTCGTGCTGGAGGAATTGGGGCGCGGCGACTCCGCCGTGCGGGGCATCGTCTCCGTGTCGCTCGGCCTGGTGGCCAAGTCGATCGCCGCGCACGGCACCGCCGAGCAGCGGGCCCGCTGGCTGCCCGAGCTCTGCTCCGGCGCCGCCCTGGGCTGTTTCGCGCTGACCGAACCGGACAGCGGGTCCGACGCCGCCGCGCTCACCACCCGGGCCGTACGCGACGGTGACGACTGGCTGCTCACCGGCACGAAGACGTTCATCACCAACGGCACCACCGCCGACGTCGCGCTGGTCTTCGCCCGTACCGGTGGCCCGGGTCACCGCGGCATCACCGCGTTCCTGGTGCCCACCGACGGCCCCGGCCTGGACCGCCGCGAGATCCACGGCAAGCTGGGCCTGCGCGGGCAGGCCACCGGGGAGCTGCGCCTCGACGGGGTCCGCGTACCCGACGCGGCCCGACTCGGCGAACAGGGCAGCGGATTCCGGCTCGCGCTCGGCACCCTCGCCAAGGGACGGATGTCGGTCGCCGCCGGCTGCGTCGGCATCGCCCAGGGGTGCCTGGGCGCGGCGGTCACCTACGCCGGACAACGCACCCAGTTCGGCAAGCCGATCGCCGGCCACCAACTGGTACAGCAACTGCTCGCCGCGATCGCGGTCGACACCGCCGCCGCCCGGCTGCTCGTCTGGCAGGTGGCCGACCTCATCGACCGGCGGCAGCCGTTCACCACCGAGGTGTCCATGGCCAAGCTCTTCGCCAGCGAGGCCGCCGTACGCGCCGCCAACAACGCCGTGCAGGTGTTCGGCGGGTACGGCTACATCGACGAGTACCCGGTCGGCAAGTACCTGCGCGACGCCCGCGTCGCCACCCTCTACGAGGGCACCAGCCAGATCCAGCAACTGCTCATCGGCCGCGCGCTCACCGGTGTGAACGCCTTCTGAACGCGCGCAGGCACGCGTACACCCACCCCACCACCCCGGAGGAACCATGGACTTCGCGCTATCCGACGAGCAGCGGGCCATCCGCGACACGGCCCGCGACTTCATCGCCCGGGAGGTCGTGCCGCTGGAGCAGGAGCTGCTGCGGCGGGAGCGGGCACACCGGCCCGGGCTCGACCGCGGCGAGCTGCGCGAGCTGCAGCTCAAGGCGCGCAAGTTCGGCTTCTGGGGGCTCGCCACGCCGGAGGAGTACGGCGGCATGGACCTGCCGGCCGTCACCCAGTCGCTGATCTGGACCGAGATCGGCCGCTCGTTCGTGCCGTTCCGCTTCGGCGGCGAGGCGGATAACATCCTGTTCTACTGCAACGAGGAGCAGAAGCGGGAGTACCTGCTGCCCACCATCGAGGGGGAGCGGTTCAGCTGCTTCGCCATCACCGAACCCGGAGCCGGCTCCGACGCGGCCAACATCAAGCTCAGCGCCCGGCGTGACGGTGGCGACTGGGTGCTCAACGGCGAGAAGACGTTCATCACCGGCGGCAACGAGGCCGACTTCGCCATCGTCATCGCGGTCACCGACCCGGACAAGGGCGCCCGGCGTGGTGGCGCCACCGCGTTCCTGGTGGACCGGGAGATGGGCTGGCGTTCCGAGTTCATCCAGACGATGGGGGAGGGCGGCCCGGCGTCGCTGGTCTTCGACGACGTGCGGGTGCCCGACCGCAACATCCTCGGTGAGCCGGGGCAGGGCTTCACCCTCGGCATGGAGTGGATCGGCAAGGGTCGCTACACGATCCCCTCACACGCGGTGGGCATCGCCGAACGGGCGTTGGGCATGGCGATCGCGTACGCCAACACCCGCGAGACGTTCGGCCGCCCGATCGGCGAGAACCAGGCGATCCAGTGGATGATCGCCGACTCGGAGACGGAGCTGGAGGCGGCCCGCCTGCTCATTCTGCGGGCGGCGTGGACGGTCGACCAGGGCCTGGACCCGCGGCACGCCTCCTCGATGGCGAAGCTCTATGGCGCCGGCATGGTCAACCGGGTGGTGGACCGTGTGATGCAGATCCACGGCGGCATGGGCTACACCCGCGAACTGCCCATCGAGCGGTGGTACCGGCAGGTCCGGCTGTACCGGATCTTCGAGGGCACCGACGAGATGCAGCGGCTGATCATCTCCCGCGACCTGCTGCGCGGCTACACGAAGCTGGGAGGGCAGCTGGCATGAGGACCTTCGACTCGGTCGACGACCTGGCCGCGGCGGTCGGCGAGACCCTCGGTCCCGGCCCGTGGCAGCCGATCGACCAGAAGCGCGTCGACCTGTTCGCCGACGTCACCGACGACCACCAGTGGATCCACGTCGACCCGGAGCGGGCCGCGGCCGGCCCGTTCGGCGGCACCGTCGCCCACGGCTACCTCACCCTGTCGCTGCTGCCCGTGCTGGCCGGTGCGCTCTACCGGGTGCGGGGCGTCGGGATGGGGCTCAACTACGGGCTCAACCGGGTACGCTTCCCCGCCCCGGTGCGGGTCGGCAGCGCCGTACGGGCCAGTGCCACCATCGCCGACGTGTCCGCCATGGACGGCGGCGTCCAGATGGTCAACGTGGTCACCGTCGAGACCGACGCGGGCGGCAAACCGGTCTGCGTCGCCGAGACGGTCAGCCGTCTCTACCGGGAGGTGGCCCGGTGACCGCCCTCTCGCTCGCCATGGTGCTCGCCGAGTCGGCCCGCCGCCACGCCGACACCGTCGCCGTGGTCGACGGCGAGGCCCGGGTGACGTACGCCGAGCTGTGGCTGGAGGCGCGCAGCTACGCCGCCGGGCTGCGGGAACTCGGCGTCGCGCCCGGTGACCCGGTGGCCCTGCTCGCCCCGAACGTGGCCGACTTCCCCCGCGTCTACTACGGCGCACTCGCCGCGGGCGCGGTGCTGGTGCCGGTGCACCTGCTGCTCACCCCGGACGAGGCCACGCACGTGCTGCGCGACAGCGGGTCGAAGGTGCTGGTCTGCCACACCTCCCAGCTCGCCCTGGGTGCGGCGGCCGCGGCCGCCGCCGGCGTACGGCTGGTGACCGTCGGACCGGCCGCGCCCGGTGTCGAGGCGACCCGCCTGGAGGACGTGAGCGAGGCGGTGCCGCCGCTGCCGTCGTACCTGGGCCGCGAGGCCGAGGATCCCGCGGTGGTGCTCTACACCAGCGGCACGACGGGGGTGCCGAAGGGCGCCCTGCTCACCCACCTCAACCTCGTCCTCAACGCCACGGTCAACGTGTTCGACGCCAACGACGCGCGCGGCGACGATGTGGTGCTCGGCTGCCTGCCGCTGTTCCACAGCTTCGGCCAGACGGTGGCGATGAACGGCACGTTCCGGATCGGGGCGACCCTGGTGCTGCTCGCCCGCTTCACCGGGCCGGAGGCGATCGACCTGATGCTGCGCGAGGGGGTGAACGTCTTCCACGGCGTACCCACCATGTACGTCGCGCTGCTGGAGGCGGCTCGGGGCCGGGACGACCTGCCCCGGCTGCGGCTCTGCGTCTCCGGCGGGGCGTCGCTGCCGATCGCCGTCCTGGAACGCTTCCACGCCGCGTTCGACACGACCGTCTTCGAGGGGTACGGCCTGTCGGAGACCTCGCCCACGGCCACCACCAACCAACCGCACTTCGGCACCCGCGCCGGCACCGTCGGCCACCCGGTCTGGGGTGTGGAGGTGGAGATCGCCCGCGCCGAGCTCGACGACCGGATCGAGCTGCTTCCCGCCGGCGAACTCGGCGAGATCGTCATCCGTGGCCACAACGTCTTCGCCGGCTACCTCGGGCGGCCCGAGGCGACCGCGGAGGCCGTGGTCGACGGCTGGTTCCGCAGCGGCGACCTGGGCCACAAGGACGCCGACGGGTTCGTCACGATCGTCGACCGGAAGAAGGACATGATCATCCGGGGTGGCTTCAACGTGTACCCCAGGGAGGTCGAGGAGGCCCTGGCCCGCCATCCGGCCGTCGGCCAGGTCGCGGTGATCGGCCTGCCCGACCCGCGCCACGGGGAGGAGGTCTGCGCGGTGGTGGTACCCGGCCCGGCGGCCGACGTGCCGACCGAACAGGAGCTGATCGACTGGGCGCGGGAGCACCTCGGCCGGCACAAGTACCCCCGCCAGGTGCGCTACGTCGACGCCCTGCCGATCGGCCCGAGTCACAAGGTGCTCAAGCGGGAACTGCGGCGGACGATGACGCCGGAGTCGGTCGACTGACCCGGTGGCCTGACGGTGGAGCCTGCGGCCGGGGCTCCACCGTCAGCCGTCTGTCCCGCGTCACGCGCCCCCGCCGCTACCGGGCGGGATCCGTGCGAGGTGACGGCCTGGGTGCGGTTCTATGTTCGGGCGGCGGTCCGGCGAATGATCGACTCGGGTTCCTTGATGTCGGGGTGTCCGAGGCGCTCGGATGCCCCGACTTCATGGATGTCGAGTTGACCGTGCGCCGAGTGTGGGGTGGGCTGGGTGTGGTGTCCGGTTTGCGCCGGGGGATGCCGGGCTGCGGGTGGGGCGGTTGGGCGGTTTGGTGGGATTCGAGGTGTGACCGGCGGCATCCCGGAGCCGGAATCGTGGCCGGGCCGGGGGCGTTGAACACCCCTGACGGTCGAGGTAGCAGCCCCGCCGCCAGCGCGTGACCCGTCAAGCCGGTCCGGCAGGGTCCGGAATGATGGTGGCCTGCCGGTCGTTGAACCCGGTCACGGCCTGCGGCCAGTCCGCTAGGGCCTCGGAAAACTCGGGAATGATGACGGGCCGCGGGTCGTTGAACCCGGTCCCGGCGCGGTGAAGCCCCCGGGCTTTCGTCCGACCGTCGGACTTCTCCCGGCCCCGCAAAACCGAACCCCCCTTCTGGTTGGCGGGTGTGCCGGTCTCAGACTTTTTTCCTTGCTTGAAGCGCCCGTAAGTGGCGTTGGCCCACAC
>NZ_JBEXFP010000090.1:0-8626 GCF_040606825.1 Micromonospora sp. NPDC005367
GCCAAGCCGAAGCGGGTTTGTGACGTTCTGTCCATGGAACCTGTGCGGAGCGCTGTCGGCCTCGCCGGGCCTCCGTCCCTAATTGATCGCCTAACTCCGCGCGTCACCGCTCGCCGGACACGACCGCCTCGTCGGCGAGCCGCACGAAGCGCGGCGTCCCGTCGTCGTCGAGGACGACCCGGGCCACCGGACGTGCCGGTACGCCGGCGACCACCGTCCGCTCCGGTACGTCCCGGTTGACGACGGCGCCCGCCGCGACCACCGCGGAATCGCCGATCGTGACCCCCATCAGCACCGTCGCGTTCGCACCGATGAACACGTGGTCGCCGATCCGGACCGGCGCACGGTCGATGTCGCCGTAGGCGCGGCCGGAGACGCACCGCTTGGCGGTCGAGTGCGTGTAGATCTGCGCCCCGCTGGAGATGTCACAGCCGGCTCCGATTTTCAGTCCACCGGAACCGTCGATGATCGTGAAGGCGCCGATCCAGGTACCCGGGCCGATCTCAGGATCGCCGGTGACCCAGGCGTGGGCGTTGTACGGATTCGGGGGTAATTCGGCGGCGGGCACGGTTTACCGCGCCTGGTTCTTGACCAGCTCGTTCATGCCCTGCTCGACGGTGATCTGCGGCTCCCAGCCCAGCACCTCGCGCGCTCGGGTGATGTCGGCCGCCCGGCGGCTGACCAGGACGTCTCGCGGGTTGAAGATGGGCTCCACGTCCGTGCCGACCGCCTGGATGAGGATCTTGGTCAGCTGGGCGATGGAGGTGTCCACGCCGGTGCCGATGTTGACCGGCATGTTGTCCTGCTCGGACTCGAGGGCCGCGACCACGCCCTTGGCCAGATCGGTGACGTGGATGAAGTCCATCGACTGCTCACCCTTGCCGTCGATGATCGGCGGCTGACCCGAGCGCAGCCGCTGGATGAAGGTGTTGATGACGCTGGTGTAGTAGGCCTCGATCTTCTGCCCCGGCCCGTACACGTTGAAGAAGCGCAGTGCCATCCAGGAGAGGCCCTTGCTGCGCTGGTAGAAGCCGAGCAGGTCCTCGCCGGCCCGCTTGGAGATGCAGTACGGCGTGAGCGGGTTGAGTTCGTCGTCCTCGTGCATGGGCAGCTTCTTCGGGTCGCCGTAGACCGACGCCGAGGAGGCGAAGACGAGCCGCTCGACGCCGTGGTCGGCGGCGGCCGCGAAGACGTTGTTGTTGCCGACCATGTTGATGTCGATCGACTCGTACGGGTCGGCCTGGCTCTTGTTGATCGAGACCGTGGCGAAGTGGATGACGTGCGAGCACCCCTTCATCGCGTTGTGCACCGCGCCGCCGTAGCGCACGTCCTGCTCGACCAGCTCCACGTTGCCGGTGGCCACCAGCTCGTTGACCCGGGCACGGTCACCGCGCGACATGTTGTCGAAGATGCGGATGCGGTAGTCCTTCTCCAGCAGCAGCGGGATCACGTGCAGGCCGATGAAGCCCGCGCCCCCGGTGATGAAGACCGTCTTTTTCGACATTGGCTTGGTGTCCCTTCTCAGACTGTTCAGCGACCTACGGCGACGGCGGTGACGACCTCGCGCACCGTGGCGGCGACCCGCTCGACCTGCTCGTCGGTGAGGTTGGCGTGCATCGGGATGGCGAGGTGCCGGGCGAAGACGTCCGCGGAGACCGGGCACGGCTGCGACGGCTCGCCGTAGAGCGGCTGCACGTGCGACGCGTAGGTGCCGAAGTTGCACTGCACGCCGCGCTCCCGCAGCCCCATCGCCACCGCGCCGCGGTCAACGGAGCTGTCGAGCGTGAGGATGTACGCCTGCCACGGGTGTTCCCGGTCGGGCAGCTCGGCCGGAACGGTGACCAGTTCCAGGTCCTTCAGCAGCTCGCCGTAACGGGCCGCGATGCGCCGCTTGATGGCGATCAGGTCGGGCAGGCGATCGAGTTGGGCGAGCATGATCGCGGCCGCCACGTCGGAGAGCCGGTAGTTGTATCCCAGCTCATCGAAGGTCGGGATGGGCAGGTCGGTCGACGCCTCCCGGGTCAACGCGCCTTCGATGCCGTACGTGTGCAGCTTGCGGGCGTGGGCGATCAGGTCCTCCCGGTCGGAGGTGAGCGCGCCACCCTCGCCGGCCGTGATGCCCTTACGACCGTGGAAGCTGAAGGCCGCGATGTCGGCCAGGCTTCCCGCCGGCCGACCCTTGTAGGTGGCGCCGGCGGCGCAGGCCGCGTCCTCGACCAGGAAGAGCCCGTGCCGGTCTGCGATCGCCCGCAGCTCGTCGTAGTCCGCTGGCTGGCCGGCCACGTCGACGGCGATGATGCCGGTGGTGCGTGGGGTGATCGCCGCCTCGACGGCCGCCGGGTCGACGGTCCAGACGTCTGGGCGGACGTCGGCGAAGACGGGCTTCGCGCCCGCCCACATGACCGCGTGGCCGGTCGCCGGGAAGGTGTAGTCGCCGACGATGACCTCGTCACCCGCGCCTGCGCCCAGGGTGAGCAGGGCGAGGTGCAGTGCGGCGCCACAGTTGTTGGTGGCGAGGGCGTGCCGGGTGCCGACGGCGGCGGCGAAGCGCTCCTCGAAACGACGAGCGGTCGGACCGGCGCCGGCGAGCCAGCCGGAGGCGAACACCTCGGCGATGGCGGCCAGCTCCGACTCTCCGACAGTGGGCTGACCGAGCGCGATGACCTCAGACATGTGACTCCCCCAGAGATGGACCCGCAGCAGTCTAGGCCAACCTCGATGGTGGTACCTCCGTCGGGCGCGGCGTGCTTGGCTACCATCGGTCGCGGCATCGGGCAGGGGAGACGGAATGACCAGGTTTGTGGTGGTGGGCGGCGGTATCGTCGGGCTCGCCGTGGCCCACCGGCTGATGACCGATCGGCCGGGTGACCAGGTCACCGTGCTGGAGAAGGAAGCCGGCTGGGCGGCCCACCAGACC
The DNA here is from genome assembly GCF_040606825.1 of Micromonospora sp. NPDC005367. Taxonomy (NCBI): domain Bacteria; kingdom Bacillati; phylum Actinomycetota; class Actinomycetes; order Micromonosporales; family Micromonosporaceae; genus Micromonospora; species Micromonospora sp. NPDC005367. The sequence goes on from NZ_JBEXFP010000090.1 coordinate 2,918, forward strand.
GGACACAACTCGGGCGTCATCCACGCGGGCGTCTACTACAAGCCCGGCAGCCTGAAGGCCACTCTCTGCAAGGCCGGCAGCGCCTCCATGGTCGAGTTCTGCCGCGAGCACGGGCTGGCGTACGACATCTGCGGCAAGCTGATCGTCGCCACCGACGCCGAGGAGCTGCCCCGGCTGCACGATCTGCACCAGCGCGCGCTCGCCAACGGCCTGCCGGCCCGCCTGATCGAGGGGGCCGAGGCGGCCGAGTACGAGCCGAACGTGGCCGCCGTCGCGGCGCTGCACGTCGCCTCGACCGGCATCGTCGACTTCGGCGCGGTCTGCCGCAAGCTCGCCGAGCTGCTCACCGAGGGCGGGGCGGACCTGCGGACCGGCACCGAGGTGACCCGGCTGGCGCCCCGCCGGGAGGGTGTCGTGGTCGGCACCACCGCAGGCGAGTTCGTCGCCGACGTACTGATCAACTGTGCCGGCCTGCACGCCGACCGGATCTCCCGCCTGGCGGGCGTACCGACGCCGGTGCGGATCGTGCCGTTCCGCGGCGAGTACTACGAGCTGGTTCCGCAGCGACGCGACCTGGTACGCGGCCTCATCTACCCGGTGCCGGACCCGCAGTTCCCCTTCCTCGGCGTGCACCTGACCAAGATGATCGACGGCAGCGTGCACGCCGGACCGAACGCGGTGCTGGCCACCGCCCGGGAGGGTTACTCGTGGGGCCGGATCAGCCCCCGCGACATCTGGGACGAGCTCAGCTTCCGCGGGCTGTGGGCGCTGGGCCGGCAGCACTACCGGTACGGCCTGACCGAGGTGGCCCGGTCGCTGTCGAAGAAGCGCTTCGCGGCCAGCCTGGCGCGGCTGGTGCCGGAATTGACCTCGGCGGACATCGTCCGGGCCGGCGCCGGTGTGCGCGCACAGGCGATCCGGCCCGACGGCGGGTTGGTCGACGACTTCCTCATCGTCGAGGCAGACCGGCAGGTGCACGTGCTCAACGCGCCCTCCCCGGCGGCGACGAGCTCGCTGGAGATCGCGCGGCACATCGTCTCCCGGCTCCCGGTCGACGCCGCCCGCTGACCGGTGCCGGCCGGCTCGGCCGCGGCGGACCCGGCGATGGCGCGCCGCCGCCCGGCGCGGACGGCTCAGCGGTCGGCCGGTGCCATCCGTCGCGGCTTCGGCACCGCGGGCCCGGCGCCGAGCCCGACGGCCACCGACTCCACCAGCATCTCCAGGTAGGTGTCGGTGAGCGGGTTACGGGCGATGGCGAGCCGCCAGTAGAGCGGCCCGACGATGAGATCGACCGCGGCTTCCGGGTCGGTGTCGGCGGGCAACTCGCCCCGCCGTACGGCCAGCTCGATCATCCGTCCGCCGATCTCCTGCTGCCGGGCGCGCAGCATCTTCTGCAGGGTCTCGTCGATGGTCGGGTTGCGCGCGGCCTCGGCGAGCAGGTCGGGGATGATCTGCGAGGCCAGCGGGTGCCGCAACGCGTGCGCCAGCACCTGGAACAGCAACGCGAGGTCACCGCGCAGGCTGCCGGTGTCCAGCGCCGGCAACTTGCCCTGCGCGGCGGTCGCGACGATCTCCAGCACGAGGTTGAGTTTGTTGCTCCACCGCCGATAGATGGCGGTCTTGCTCACCCCCGCCCGGCGCGCCACCGCCTCGATCGAGAGGCGGCCGTACCCCACCGCGGCGAGCTCCTGCATCAGGGCACGGCGGATGGCCGCGGTGATGTCGTCCCGGAGCACCGCCGCCCCGGCGGGCACCCGTCGTTTTCCGGCCGTCACCTGGGACTCTTTCCGCACGTCACGGGCACCACACTAGCGCAACGACGGTACGGTTGCGTCCCGACGTGTTTCCGACTACTGTCCACGCAGCGACGAGGCGGCGCTCCCCCGCACTGGCCACGTCTGAGACCATCGAGCGCGCAACACCTCGACCTCCAAGATCGGAGCGCCACATCCATGGCCAACACCGCGCTGGCCGATCCCGACTCCGGCCTCACCCAGGCGCAGCTGGCCGCCCGCTACGGGCTACGCGTAGCCGATGCCCCGCCGACCCTGGCCGAATACAGTCGGCGACTCTGGCACTACCGGCACTTCATCGCCGCGTACGCCAACGCCAAGCTGGTCGCCTCGTACAGCAACGCGCGACTCGGGCAGCTCTGGCAGGTCCTCACCCCGCTGACCAACGCGGCGGTCTACTTCCTGATCTTCGGCATCGTGCTGAAGCAGAACAGCATCCCGAACTTCATCGCGTACCTCTGCACCGGGCTGTTCATCTTCAACTTCACCCAGACGGCGGCGCAGCAAGGCACCACGGCGATCAGCGGCAACCTCGGGCTGATCCGGGCGCTGCACTTCCCCCGCGCCAGCCTGCCGCTCGCGATCACCGTCACCCAGTTCCAGCAGCTGCTCGGCTCCCTGGTGGTGTTGATCGCGATCGTGCTGGCGACCGGCGAGCCGATCACCCTCGCCTGGCTGATCCTGGTGCCGTCCGTCCTGCTCCAGACGGTCTTCAACGCCGGACTCACCATGGTGGTGGCCCGGACGGGCGCCAAGGTCTCCGACCTGCGGCAGGTCATGCCGTTCGTCATGCGAGCCTGGATGTACGGCTCGGGCGTGCTCTACAGCGTCGCCCTCTTCGAGGAGAGCCTGCCGGGCTGGGCCAGCCGGCTGGTCGAGTTCAACCCGATGCTGGTCTACATCGAGCTGGCCCGGACCGCGCTGCTGGAGCGGGCGCCGGTGCTCAACTCGTCCCTCTCCCAGCTGTGGCTGGTCGCCGTCGGCTGGGCGATCGTGATGGGCGTCGGGGGTTACCTCTACTTCTGGCGCGGCGAACAGGAGTACGGCCGTGGCTGACCAGTACGAGACCTCGAACGACGCGACGGTGACCCTGCCCCAGGTGCGGGAGCGCATCCCCACCGTGGTCGTCGACGACGCGCACGTGGTCTACCGCGTACACAAGGGGGCCAGTGGCGGCAGCAGCCCGGTGGCCGCGCTGCGCCGGATGGTCACCCGCACCTCCGAGCCGAACATCCGGGAGGTGCACGCGGTCAAAGGGGTCACCTTCACCGCGTACCGGGGCGAGGCGATCGGTCTGATCGGCAGCAACGGCTCGGGCAAGTCCACCCTGTTGCGGGCCATCGCCGGCCTGCTGCCGGTGAACCGCGGCGCGGTCTACACCCAGGGCCAGCCCTCGCTGCTCGGGGTGAACGCGGCGCTGCTCAACGACCTCTCCGGGGAACGCAACGTGACGCTGGGCTGCCTGGCGATGGGCATGACCCCGGCCGAGGTGCAGCGGCAGACCCCGGAGATCATCGAGTTCTCCGGCATCAACCAGCGCGGCGACTTCGCCTCGCTGCCGATGCGCACCTACTCCTCCGGCATGGCCGCCCGGCTCCGCTTCTCGATCGCGGCGGCGAAGAAGCACGACGTACTGCTGATCGACGAGGCGCTCGCCACCGGCGACAAGGGCTTCCGCAAGCGCAGCGAACAACGGGTGCGCGAGCTGCGTGAGAGCGCCGGAACGGTCTTCCTGGTCAGCCACCAGCTCTCCTCGGTCCGCGACACCTGTGAACGGACCATCTGGCTGGAATCGGGCGAACTCCGGATGGACGGACCCACCGACGAGGTCGTGCGGGCGTACGAAGCGTTCGCCAACGGCAAGTGATTCGGACGACGGGTCGGCCGCACCTGCACGGGTGTGGCCGACCCGTCGCCACCGTTGGGGCGCCGAATTCGACGCGTTAAGGTTCATCCGGTCGCCGCCTGGGCGGAATACCTCGTTAACGCAAAGCCTGGAAGTGAGGATCGGCAATGACGCAGGACCACACCACTGGCCCGGACGCCGCACCGGAGACTTCGGCTCCCTGGCGGCCCTCGCGGACAGTGGCTGTGATCCTCGCCGGCGGGACAGGAACCCGCCTCGGCCTCGGCATCCCCAAGCAACTGCTGAAGATCGCCGGCAAGCCGATCATCGAACACACCCTGGCCGTCTTCGAGTCCGCGCCGGAGATCGACGAGATCATCGTGCTGATGGCCACCGGCCACGTCGGCGAGGTGCGGGAGATCGTCGACAAGGCGGGCTTCCGCAAGGTCAGCAAGGTGATCGAGGGTGGCGAGACCCGCAACGAGACCACCCGAATCGCGCTCGACACGGTCGGCGAGGAGGACTGCAACATCCTCTTCCACGACGCCGTTCGACCCCTGGTCAGCCACCGGATCGTCCGCGAGTGCGTGAACGCCCTCTGGACCTACTCGGCGGTGGACGTGGCCATCCCGTCAGCGGACACGATCATCAGGGTCGACGGGGAGGACTGCATCAGCGACATCCCGGTGCGCTCCTCGCTGCGCCGGGGCCAGACCCCGCAGGCGTTCCGCTCCGGCACGATCCGCGAGGCCTACCGGCTGGCCGAGGGCGATTTGAACTTCGCCGCCACCGACGACTGCGGCGTGGTCCTGCGCTACCTGCCCGGTACGCCGATCAAGGTGATCGACGGCTCGGACGAGAACATCAAGGTCACCCACCCGGTCGACGTCCACCTGGCGGACAAGCTCTTCCAGCTCGCCGCCGCGCGGGCGCCCCGGCTCGCCGACCAGCGCAGCTACCGGGAGGAACTGACCGGGCGGACCGTGGTCGTCTTCGGCGGCAGCTACGGCATCGGTCACGACCTGGCCGAACTGGCCCGCCGGCACGGCGCCCAGGTCTTCGCGTTCAGCCGGAGCAGCACCGGCACCCACGTCGAGCGTCCCGAAGACGTCGAGGCGGCGTTGACCACGGCGTTCCAGGCGACCGGCCGTATCGACCACGTGGTCGTCACCGCCGGTGTCCTGGAGAAGGGCAACCTCGCCGAGATGGACGAGGAGACCATGGACCGGGTCCTCCAGGTCAACTTCGTCGGGCCGGTCACCGTCGCCCGGCTGGCCCTGCCCTACCTCGAGCAGACCAAGGGGCAGCTGCTGCTCTACACCTCGAGCTCGTACACCCGGGGTCGGGCGCGCTACGCGCTCTACTCGGCCACCAAGGCGGCGCTGGTCAACCTCACCCAGGCACTGGCCGACGAGTGGGCGGACGTCGGGGTACGGGTCAACTGCGTCAATCCGGAGCGGACCGCCACCCCGATGCGCACCCGGGCCTTCGGGGAGGAGCCGGAGCACACCCTGCTCTCGGCCGAGACGGTGGCCCAGGCCTCACTGGATGTGCTGATCTCGGAACTCACCGGGCAGGTCATCGACGTACGCCGGCCTCATGGTGAACCGCCGCAGGCGGTCCCGAGCCAGGCGGCGCCGTCGGACGGCGATGCGACCGCCACCCCGGCGACCGCCGGCTGACGGTCGGACGCCTGGTTACCGCGAACGGCGGTTGAACGGAGCGACATGCGTGGTGACCTGTTCCGCAAGCTGATCGCCCGATGCCTGAGCATCGGGCTGGCCGTACCGGCCTTCCTCGCCGCCGCGCTGACCGGGGCGACCGGCTGGGGGCTCGCGCTGGCGGTCGCCGCCCTCGGCGCGGCCGCCGTGGAGCGGCGGATCCGCCCCGGCGCCGACACCGCCGCCGAGACGACGTTGATCGCCGCCGCCGTGCTCGTCGCGTACGCGCGTCGGCTCGACGGGGGGTTCGACCATGACAGGAGCAACTCATGTCTGGTCGGACGCCTCGCCGGCTTGGCGCCGTCCTTGCGCTCGCGGCTGCCGTCGCGTTCGCAGGAGCGGCCGTCGG
>NZ_JBEXFP010000091.1:0-8596 GCF_040606825.1 Micromonospora sp. NPDC005367
GGTCTCGTGTCCCAGCGCGACGTCATCGACGTCGAGCAGGATCTCGGTTTTGCGTTGCGTGTTCCACACCTGTCACCTATCGGTTCAGCAGACCCCACCGCGCCCCTTCTGGCATGCCGTCAACCTACGAACGTCAGCTGGAGCTTGGCCCGGGAATTGATGCCGAGCTTGGCGAAAGCCTTGTAAAGGTGGTACTCGACGGTGCGCGGGCTGAGAAAGAGCTGCCCGGCGATCTCGGCGTTGCTGAACCCCTCGCGCGCGAGCGCGGCCACCCGCGACTCCTGCGGCGTCAGCTGTCGCTGGTTGTCAGCGGTGCGCTTGCGCGTGGCCTCTCCGGTGGCGAGCAGCTCACGGCGGGCGCGCTCGGCGAACCCGGTCGCCCCGATCGTCGAGAAGAGCTGAGCCGCAGCGCGGAGATGGGTACGAGCGTCGACTCTCCGGTTCCGGCGGCGCAGCCATTCCCCGTAGAGCAGCCGCGCCCTTCCGAGCTGGCAGCGGATGTCGCCGCGGGTGAGTCGTTCGATGGCTTCCTCGTAGTGCGTCTCGGTCTGCCGCTCTTCGGCGAGGAGCGCCTCGGCCATGGCCTGCGTTCCGAGTGCCCAGTCGGTGCCGGCCGGGGCCGTGCGTTCCCGGAGCCGGGCGTTTGCCTCGGTGGCGAGGGTCAGATCACCTGTGCGGACCGCCGCCTCCACCAGTTCGGCCAGCGCCCAGCCGGTGAAGCCGGGCAGGTCGCACCGCAACGCGTCCCGGGCCGCGTCGAGCGCCTCGTCGTAGTGTCCCGCGGCGTTGTGCACCATCGCCGCGGCCGTGGCCTCGGCGATCGCGACATCCTGGTTGCGGGTCGTCTCGGCGACGGGCGGGAGCGGCCGGAGCCCGTGCCGGGCCGGTCTCGTGACGGCGCAGCGCTCCGTGGACGCGGGCGTCACTCGCCAGCTCAGTGGCTGAATCGCCGCGAGTCGATCGAGCGCCGTCCCGGTGTGCCGCCGAGGCCGCATCATCGCGTGGCCGGACGCGCGGTCGCCGATCGGTGCGTCGGGATCGTTCCCTGTCTCGGGCAGCGGGGAACGCCCAGTGAGTTCCGTCCAGGCCGGGGCGTCCCACAGGTCGGCGGCGACCAGGGCGGCAAGCCCGAACCATCGAGTCGCCCGGGCATCGGGCTTGCGCTTCCGGAACGCGCTAACGGCTGCGCGCAGCGGCTGGACCGAGGGACCGTAGCCGTCGAGGACTCTGGTGGCGATCCCGCACAGGAGCTGGTCGGCCGGATGATCGCGGTGATCGGCCGCGGCTACGCGTGCTTCCTCGGCCGCCACGGTCAGCAGTTCTCCGCTGTCGTTCCCCGCCACCATCGCCACGACCAGGGTTTCGAGGTACGCCTCCCGGGCGTCGGCCGGGTCGAGAGCATGCAGTCGCCGGGCGGCGGCCAGCAACTGCCGGGTGGAATCGGCCCCGGGCCGGGCGACTGTCTCGGTCCTGGCTCGCTGCCAACCGTGCCGAGCAACTCGGGTGGTTTCCTCCGGCTCGGGTTCGACCAGCGCGAGAATTCGTTGTGCGGCGGCGAGGTCACCGCTGTCGTATTTGGCGGCCGACGCCGTCAGCGCGCGGTCGGTGCGGCGGCCGCGGTCGCTGGTGAGATAAGTGGCCTTCTCGAGGAAAGCGGCGCGGGCGGCGGTGCCACCGCGGGACTGGGCCAGGTCGGCGCTCGCCTCCAGTTCGTCAGCCAGGTCGTCGTCGTGACCGACCGCGGCCAGGCCGAAGTGCCAGATTTGTTGAACACGGTCGTCGGTAATGCTCTCGCCGAGCTTGCGGTGGATCAGCCTGCGGTCCTCCGGGGTGGCCGCGTGATAGCTGACCGAGCGCAGTTCGGAACAGCTGAAGGTGACGCGGCCACCGATCTGCAGCAGACGAGCCGCGGTGAGCGCCTCGGAGCTCGCCCCGAGCTCGGCGGCCAGGCGCTCGTGAAGAACCACGTCGCCGGAGGGATCGGCCGCGGCGGCCAGTAGGAGCCGGCGTGCCGGCGGTGTGAGCCGCGCCGCACGGGCGATACAGGAACGACCGTGGGAGCAGCACGATCGCGTGCGAAGCGGAGCGGGAACCACGAAGCCGCCGGCCAACTCGGCGGCCGTGAGGCCCTGGAGCGACTCGGCGAGCACGCGCAGGTTGCCGCGCGCCTCCATCAGCATCCGCTGCGCGACGCCCTCGTCGATCGGCCCCGGCGAGAAGCTCGCCAGTTCGGTGCGTACCTCGTTGAGGGTGAGCGGCCGCAGGCGCATCACCGGCAGGTCATCGAAAGACGAGTCCGAATCTGTCCCGTTGGCGGTGACCAGGAGCAGCAATGCTTGTCCGGCCGCGCGCGCGGCCACGTAGGCCAGGACTTCGGCCGTGGCCGTGTCCAGCCAGTGGGCGTCGTCGACCGCCACGCAGACGGGCCGTTCGGCGGCGAGGCCAGCGAGCAGCTCCAGTGCGGCAGGGCCGACCTCGGCGGGCTCGGGCCGGGAGTCACCCATCCGGCCGAAGGCGGTGCTCAGCGATATCCGGTGGCGTGCGGAGAGAAAGCCGTTCTCGTCGAGCAGGTCGGCGCAGAGCAGGTGCAGCGACGCGTACGCGATCTCCCGCTCGGCCGGCACCGCCCGCACCCGCAGGACGCGGAAGCCAGTGGCCCGGTCGATGACGTAGTCGAGTGCGCAGGACTTGCCGATACCGCGTTCACCCACGATGCGCAGCGCGCCGCCCTCGCCTGCCGCCACCGTTCGCACCAGGGCATCCAAACGGGCCCGCTCTTCCGTTCCACGCAACGGCGGCTCCCGGTGCAGAGTCCTGTTCTCGATCGATGCGCGAACACCCATGTGTCAATCCTGCACGCGACTGCCCGTGCCGGCTCCCATCCGACCACCTGTCGTACCCCCGGTCTCGGCGTCTGTTCCCCGGGGTAGGGCGCTCGGACCCCCAGGGGTGCGACCGGGCGTGTCTCGAAGACGACGTAGCGCGACAGGGTTCCCGGGTGTCACGTTCGCCCGGGCTTCCGCCCACCTGACCGTGCAATTGACGTAGATTGTCCGGTTGACCCGTGAAGGGCCGTCGCACAGCGACTCCGCCCAGCGCCTGTTCAGCAACTCGCGAACGGTCGAATGCCAACTCGGCAAGATCTTCAGAGCAGGTTCGACATCACCGCCCACCGGCGGTCGCGCGCACCGCGAGCCACCCGGGGACATGGCCGGGGTTGACCCGTGGTGCTTCGGACGCGAAGCCCGTAGCGGCGGCGTGATGCTTGCAGCCGTACGACTCCAGGACCGTCTCGACGGTTCGCCAAATGACCTGAAGGAGGGGCAATGCCCCGCGTTCATCACCGGTATGCCTCGGTGGCCGGCCATCAGCTTTTCTACCGTGAGGCCGGGCCGGACGACGCGCCGGTTGTGGTCCTGCTGCACGGGTTCCCTACGTCGTCGTTCATGTTCCGCCATCTGATTCCGGACCTGGCGGACCGCTATCATGTCATCGCACCCGACTACCTCGGCTTCGGGTTGTCCGACGCGCCCGCGGCCGACGAGTTCGACTACACCTTCGAGGCACTGACCGACCTCACCGCCGACCTGCTCGAGCAGCTGGGCATCACCCGCTATGCCATCTACGTGCAGGACTACGGCGCGCCGGTCGGTTTCCGGCTCGCGCTGCGCAACCCCGAGGCCATCACGGCGATCATCACGCAGAATGGCAACGGGTACGAAGCCGGATTCGTCGAGAGCTTCTGGCGGACGGTGTGGAACTACCAGGAGGCGCAAACTCCGGGCACCGAGGCGGCCATCCGCCAGGCGCTAACCCTGGACGTGACCCGCTGGCAGTACGTCACCGGGGCGCCGGACGAGACCCTCGTCAGCCCGGACACCTGGCACCACGACTACGCGCTGCTGAGCCGGCCCGGCAACGACCTGATCCAACTGGCCCTGTTCCGTGATTACGCGACCAACCCGCCGCTCTACCCGCAACTACACGAGTACCTGCGCACCAGCGGAGTGCCCGTGCTGGCGGTCTGGGGCCGGAGGGACGAGATCTTCGGTCCGGACGGCGCGACGGCCTTCGCAGCCGACGCCGCCGAAGCCGAGATCCATCTGCTCGATGGCGGCCATTTCCTGTTGGAGAGCGCCGGCGACGCGGTCGCCGTCATCATCCACGACTTCCTCGGCCGCCGACTCCCGCAGACGGCCGGCGTCGGCGGCATGACGCCTCGGACCACGACTCATGCCTCATGACGATCAGCAGTCCCGGTCGAGTGACGTCGAAAGACTGCGGCAGATCTTCGAGGAGCGCTCCGGTGCGCTGCTGCGCTTCCTGAGGCGCATCAACTACGACCGGCCGCACATCGCCGAAGACCTTCTGCAGGAGACCATGCTCAAGGTCTGGCGGCACATCGGTGAGGTTCCGTCCCGCGGCGACCACATCCAGCCCTGGCTGTTCACGATCGCGCGGAACGTCTCGGCGGACGAGGCGCGCAAGCGCCGCCGACGCCCTCAGGAGTTCTCGGGAGACCGTGATCTCCAGGAGTACCCCGGATCGGTCGACCCGATGGATTTGGTGGTCGCGACCGAATCGATGCTCGAGGCGTACCGGAATCTGAGCCCAGAACGGAGAAGCGCCCTTGTGGAGGTTCACTTGAGGAGCCGCAGCGCTCTGGATGCGGCAGCCCGGCTGTCCGTGCCGGTGGGAACCGCGAAGTCGCGTGCCTTCTATGCCATGAATTCGCTCAGGGCAGCCGTCTTCTCTCAATAGGATCGAGACGCCGGGGAGCCATGAAGCTCAGGACTCGTCGTCAGAGATCTGGCGGTTCCCCTATCGGCCTCCGAGCGATGGATGTGCCGGGCCGGGCCGAGGCGACCGGCCGGGAAGCGGCCGCCACGATTCGCCGAGCTCTGGATGTCGGCATCACTCTCATCGATGTCGGTGAGGTGCCCGCGCCGCGGAGCGGCGAACGGTGGATGCGGTAGGTCGGGGGTCTCGCCGGTGACAGCGTCGTCGTCGCGGTGAGAGCGGCTTTGGAAGAGCGAAACGCCGACGGGAAGGCCGTCGGTGGACCCAACGGCCGGCCGAAGCCGTGTGCTGGGCGGTGGAACGGTCGCTTCGCGCGCTCGCCACCGACCGCCTCGACCTCTACCCGCAGCAGATCGGCGACCGCAGGGTGTCGGTCCAGGAGACGTTCGGCACCCTGGGTGAGCTTTTCGCCGAGGGCAAGGTCCGTGACCTGGGGATTAGGAAGGCGCGCCGGCGGCGGTGCGGCACGCGCACAGAATCGCCCCTCTTGTGGTGGTCAAGGCCGAATACTCTGTCGCCGTACGCGATGTGGAGCACAACGGAGTGTTCGCCACCGCCCGGGAGCTGGGCCTGAGCCTCATCGCTTCGTCATCCCTGCGGGGTGGGCTGCTGACCGCCGGCGCCGCCGCGATCGAGCGCATGACCGCGGACCATCGCCACCAGCCGCGTACCCAGGATGCTCTCGACGACCTGGAGCGGGACTTGGCGACACTCGCCGCACAGTGGCTGCGCCTGGACAACGCCGCCGAGTCGATGATCCGACGGGCCGCGCCGGCCCGGAACGACCCAGCAGAGCGCCGGACGACCCGCAGGGCGACCGGCGCCGACGAGGCCGCGCGACCGTACGGGCACCGGGCCCGTGGCACCCCCGCCCGGGATTCACGGGGCAGGCCCGGGGCGAATACGGATTCGCCGCCCGGCGACCGACCGCGAGACTCGTCGAAACTGATGACAGCGGGATCGGGAAAGGCTGAAGCAATGAACCTTGGACCGGAGGCGTCCGCCGACGCCGCGTATGACGTGATCGTGATCGGTGCCGGGCCGATCGGGCAGAACGTCGCCGCACGAGCGAGAGCGGGCGGCCTCTCCGTCGCCGTGGTGGAGAAAGAACTCGTCGGCGGCGAATGCTCCTACTGGGCCTGCGTTCCGAGCAAGGCGATGCTGCGCCCGGTCGTGGCGGTCGCCGAGGCCCGCCGCATCGACGGGGCGCGCGAGGCGGTCACCGGGTCGGTCGACGCCGCCGGGGTGTTCCGCCGCCGGGACCGCTATGTCAGCGACTGGGACGACAGCGGGCAGGCGCAGGCGCTGGCCGACATGGGCGCCCACCTCGTTCGAGGCCACGGCCGGGTGGACGGGCCGCGGCGGGTGTCCGTCGCCACGCCCGAGGAGACGATTGTGCTGCTCACGGCTCTGCACGCGGTGGTCGTCTGCACGGGCAGCCTCGCGGCCGTGCCGGACATGCCGGGAATTGCCGAGGCACGGGTCTGGACCAACCGTACGGCCACCGACACCTCGAAGGTGCCCGCCCGCCTCGCGATCATTGGCGGAGGAGCGGTCGGCGTCGAGATGGCGACCGCCTGGCAGGGCCTCGGGTCGGCGGTGACCCTGATCGCCCGGGAGTCACGCCTGCTGCCCAAGTTCGAGGAGTTCGCCGGGGACCTGGTGGGCGCCTCGCTCAAGGAGTCCGGCGTCGACGTCCGGCACAACACCACGGTGACGTCGATGCGCCGGCCGTCCCCGTCCGGACCGGTGACCCTGTTCCTCGACGACCACTCGGAGGTCGAGGCGGACGAGGTGCTGGTCGCGGTTGGGCGGATCCCGCTCAGCGGCGACATCGGGCTGGAGACGGTCGGGCTCACGCCCGGCTCGTGGCTGGACGTCGACGACACCTGCCGTGTCCGTGGCGTCGAGGGAGGCTGGCTGTACGCGGCCGGCGATGTGAACCACCGGGCCCTGCTCACTCACCAGGGCAAGTACCAGGCGCGCATCGTCGGCAATGCGATCGCCGCGCAGGCGGCCGGTCAGGCTCCCGACACGTCGCTCTGGGGCCGCCACGCGGCGACGGCCGACATCCACGCGTTGCCGCAGGTGGTGTTCACCGATCCCGAGGTCGCCACCGTCGGCCTCTCCGCCGACGAGGCAGGCCGGGACGGGCGCGATATCCGTGTGGTCGACGTCGACCTGCCGACGACGGTCATGGGCGCCCGCCTGTACGCAGACCACTACGTGGGGCAGGCCCGCCTGGTCCTCGACAGCGCGACCGACCGCGTGCTCGGCATGACTTTTGTCGGCTCGGGCGTGACCGAGCTGCTCCACTCGGCCACGATCGCGGTCGCTGGCCAGGTACCGGTCAGCCGGCTGTGGCACGCCGTCCCGTCCTTTCCCACGATCAGCGAGGTGTGGCTGCGGCTGCTCGAGGCCCTGCAGGCAGGGGAGCAGATGTGACACCGCCAATATCGGCGGGATTCCGCGGCCGCCGGCGTCCGGTCGTCGACTCGGCGCGGATTCCTCCGGGCCAGCACCTCACCGAGACTTTCCCGGTGCTGTCGGCCGGCCCGACACCGCACACACCGATCGATCAGTGGACCTTCACCATCCGGGGCGCGGTGGACCGGCCGGTGTCCTGGACCTGGGACGAGTTCCTCGCGCTGCCCAGCCGGACCTTCACCACGGACATTCACTGCGTGACGCGGTGGTCGAAGCTCGACACGGTCTGGACCGGCGTCGCGATCGACACGCTGCTCGCCGGCCTCGACATCAGCGCCTCCTACGCGGTGGCCTACTGCGACGGCGGCTACACCACGAACGTGCCGTTGGCCGACCTCCGCGGGGACCAGGCCGTCATCGCCCACAGTTACGACGGGGCGCCGCTCGATGCTCAGCACGGTGGCCCGGCCCGGCTGTTGGTTCCGCATCTCTATTTCTGGAAGAGCGCCAAGTGGATCCGCGGGATCGAACTGCGCCACGACGACGCGCCCGGTTTCTGGGAGCGATACGGCTACCACAACTACGGAGACCCATGGCAAGAGCAGCGTTACTCAGGCGACTGAACACGCCGCGCAGGTGGAACGGGCTCGACCGCCGCGTCGACGCAGAGATGGTCGCCGACGTGGCGTGGGCGCCGGCCGGCCAGTCGCTCACCTACGTGTGCGGCCCGACCACTTTCCTAGAAACGGAGGCAAGCCCTCGCGTCGCCGCGGGCCAGGCCCCCGAACGGATCCGAGCCGAGCGTTTTGGTGGGACAGGGGAGTCGAAATGATGGCCACAGACGGCAACACGGTCGCGGGGCTGCTTCGCGATATCTTCGGGCAGGAGATGACCATCGTCTACGGCACCTGCATCCATTGCGGCAGCCGCTCGCAGATCGGGCGGGCCATGGTCTTCCGAGGCCCCGGCACGGTGCTCGTGTGTCCGACCTGCGAGGGCCGGTTGATGGTCATCGTGGATCGGGTCGGCGTAGCGTGTGTGGACGCGGAAGGATTGGCAAACCTGGAGATGCAGCGCCCACGCCCCCGGCTACTCGCCAAGATCTGAAAGCGCGAAAGTCCGTCCTGACGTCGTCATCGGGCACGTCGCACCCGCGACGGATCGCTTCGCCCCGGCCGAACTGGCCGGCGCATTCGGCCTGCTCGACAGGGTCGGCCTAAGGGATGTCTCGTAACCCGGTGTCTGTCCGGTGAGGACGATCATCGAGGATGCGAGGGTGCAGGTGATCACCGCGAAGCACCCGGAGTGGATTTTCCCGTTCACCGGTCTGACGCCCGCCCAGTTCCGCAAGCTGGTCCGCCTGGTCGCC
>NZ_JBEXFP010000092.1:0-6121 GCF_040606825.1 Micromonospora sp. NPDC005367
TCGCGGAGAGCCCGACGGACGTCGCGATCGAGCGTGACCATGCCGACCAGGTGGTCACGTCGATGGTCGTGATGGACGCCCTCACGCACGCCCCACTGCTGGTCGCCGCGCCGGGGCGGTTCGCCGGGCCGAGCCCTTCGGGCAGCGGGTACGACCCGGGTCCGACGCCGCCGATCCCCTCCGCCGACGTGCCCCGGGCACCGGGCCGGGCGTACGCCGTCGACCTGGCCGGGCTGCGGCGGCTCGACGACCTGGCCGGTGGGGTCGACCTCGCGCCGCTCGGCACGGACCGGCTCCGCCGGGCGGTGCGGGCGTTGCCCCGGTCGGGTCCGGCCGGCCGGCGCCGGTTGCTGCCGGTGCTCGCCGAGTCGGCCCAGCTCGCCGGCTGGCTCGCCGCCGACGCTGGTGACCCGGCCGGCGCGCTGGACGCGTACCGGCTCGGGTTGCGTGCCGCCGCGGCCGCCGGCGAACCGGCCCTCGGCGGGCACGTGCTCGGCTCGGCCAGCCACCTGCTCGCCGGGGCCGGCGACCCCGGAGGCGCTCTCCTGCTGGCCCGCATCGCCTACGCCGGCAGCCGACGATGGGCCAGCGCCGGGTTGCGCGCCCTGCTGCTGCACCGGGTGGCGTTCGCCGCGGCGCTCGCGGGCCGCCCCGACGCCGCCGCGCAGGCTCTTCGCGCCGCCGACCGGGCCGGCCCGGCTCCCGCCGCCGGGCGTGAACCAAACTGGCTCTACTGGCTCGACGCGGCGGAGCTGGCGGCGATGACCGGGCGGACCCTGGTCGCCCTCGGGCGGCCGCGGCGGGCCGAGGCGCTGCTCGGCGGGGCGGCCCGGGAGTCCGGGCGTCCACGCCGCGCGGCCGTGTACGGCGGTTGGCTGGCCCGCGGGTACCTCCAACTCGGCGAGGTGGAACTGGCCTGCGAGACGGCGGGCACCGCCCTCGTCGACGCGGTCCGCGCCGGGTCGCCCCGGGCGCTGGCCCAGCTGGCCGAGGTGCGGCGCGGCCTGGCCGCCCACCGCCGGGCGCCGGCGGTCCGCCGTCATATGGCGCTGGTCACGGCCGCCCGCCCGTACCTGCCCCGCCCGGTCTCGTCGGGGCCGGGGCGGAGCCGGTGCGGGCGAGGTGGGGCCCACCCGGATACTGACGGGTACCGGATGCCCGACCGGACCGGCTAGCGTTCACGCGTGAACGACGCAGCTTCCGTCTCCCCCGTCGACCGTGCCGGCCTGCGGCAGCGAGTCGACAAGGCCCTCACCGAGTTCCTGGCCAACCAGCGGATCTGGATGGCCGGTGTCGACGACGCCCTGGCGCCCGTGGCGGAGGTGATCGAGGCGTTCGTGCTGGGTGGCGGCAAGAGGCTGCGGCCGGCGTTCGCCTACTGGGGCTACCGCGGTGCGGGTGGTGTCGACAGTGACCAGGTGCTGGGCGCGCTGGCCGCGCTCGAGCTGGTACAGGCCAGCGCTCTGATCCACGACGACCTGATGGACCGTTCCGACACCCGGCGCGGCGAGCCCGCGGTGCACCGTCGCTTCGCCGCCCGGCACCGACGGTCCGGCTGGGGCGGCGACCCGGACGGCTTCGGCGACGCCGCGGCGATCCTGCTCGGCGATCTCTGCCTGGTCTGGTCCGACGAGCTGCTGCACTCCGCCGGGCTGGAACCGCGCACGGTGGCCCGGGCCCGTCCGGTCTTCGACGAGATGCGCACGGAAGTCACCGTCGGGCAGTACCTCGACGTCCTCGCGCAGGTGACCCGGGACACCTCGGTGGAGCGGGCCGGCAAGGTCGCCCGCTACAAGTCGGCGAAGTACACGGTCGAGCGACCGCTGCTGCTCGGCGCCGCGCTGGCGGACGCCCCGCCGGACGTCGAGGCGGCCTACTCGGCGTACGGGTTGCCGCTCGGTGAGGCGTTCCAGCTCCGCGACGACGTGCTCGGCGTCTTCGGCGACCCGGCGCAGACCGGCAAGCCGGCCGGTGACGACCTGCGCGAGGGCAAGCGGACCTACCTGGTGGCGGTCGCGTTGGAGGCGCTCGACGACGCCGACCGGGAGCAGCTCCTGACGGGGCTGGGCGACCCGGGGCTGGACGAGGAGGGGGTCGCACGGTTGCGCGGGCTGATCACCAGCAGCGGCGCGCTGACCCGTACCGAGCAGCGGATCGGCACGCTGACCGACAGCGCGCTGGCGGCGCTCGCCAAGGTCGACCTGGACAGCGAGGCCCGCCAGGCTCTGGTCGACCTTGCCGCCGCCGCCACCCGCCGCACCGACTGACCCTCACCCACCCCCCGGCCCCGTCTCCCGGGCCGCACTCAGCGTTGACCATGAAGTTGTCGCTCCGACACGCCGGTGCCGACGGCAACAACTTCATGATCAGCGCGCCCGGGCCGGGGCCGGGGGTGGGTTAGAAGCCGAGGGCCTGCGCGCGGCGTTTGACCTCGCGGGCCTGGTCACCGCCGAGGGCCGCCGCCGGGGTGCCCGGCAGGGTGTCGTCCGGCTCGTAGAGCCAGCGCAGCGCGGCCTCGTCGTCGTAGCCGGCGTCGGCCAGGAGGCTGAGCACGCCGGGCAGGTGCTTGAGCACCGTATGGTTGGCCACCAGGTCCGCGGGCACCCGGCGGACGCCGTCGCGGCGGACCGCGAGCAGTTCCCGGTCGCGGACCATCTGGTGCACCTTGCTGATCGACACGTCGAGGCGCTCGGCGACGTCGGGCAGGGTCAGCCAGCCGCTTGCGTCGGCGGGACCAGCCTGGTCGGGGCCGGCCGCGGCCCGGCCGGCGGGTAGGGATTCGGTCACCCGAACACCCTGCCACGGGGTGACCCCGGCAGGCCAAACGGCACCCCGGATGCGACGATCCGACACACAAAGTGACGACACCGTCACCGACATCGATGGGCGATGACCCGCAACTCAGCCGTCGGAGCTGCCGGAGAGGAACGTTCGAGCAGGTCAGCGCCGTTTTCTGCGGCGGCCGAACGCGGCGGACCGACGAGGTTTAACCTCGGCTGCAGCATCCTGTTCAACCTTTGCCCTCCGGACACATAGACTTCCTGCCGATGGACACACAGGTCGCCGACACGTTGCTGGGCTCGCTGATAGACGGGCGCTACCGCATCCGCGGTCGCGTGGCCCGTGGCGGGATGGCGACCGTGTACACCGCCACCGACGAGCGTCTCGAGCGCACCGTCGCAGTCAAGATCATTCATCCGACCCAGGCTTCCGAGGCCCGGGCGCGGATCGCGGGGTTCGTGGAGCGCTTCACCGACGAGGCGAAGACCATCGCCCGGCTCACCCACCCCAACGTCGTCGCGGTCTACGACCAGGGCACGCACGCCGGTCTGCCCTACCTGGTGATGGAGTACGTGCGCGGCCGCACGCTGCGCGAGGTGCTCGCCGAACGGCGCCGGCTCAACCCGGACGAGGCGCTGGCCATCTTCGAGCAGATGCTCGCCGCGATCGGCGCCGCGCACCGGTCCGGAGTGGTCCATCGCGACGTCAAGCCGGAGAACGTGCTGGTGGCCGAGGCACCCACCGGCGGCATGGCCAACCTGGTCGACAGCGTCGTCAAGGTGGCCGACTTCGGCCTGGCCCGCGCCGTCGAGGCCAGTGCCGAGGAGGAGAGCGGCAACCAGCTCATGGCGACCGTGGCGTACGTCGCCCCGGAACTGGTCACCAAGGGCTACGCGGATCCGCGTACGGACGTCTACTCGGCCGGCATCGTGCTCTTCGAGATGCTCACCGGCCGGGTGCCCTACGACGGTGGCCGTCCGGTCGACATCGCCTGGCAGCACGTCGACCGTGACGTGCCATCCCCGTCGACCCTGGTTCCCGGCCTGCCGGCGGTCCTCGACCGCCTCGTCGCCCACGCCACGCGCCGCGACCCGGAGGGCCGGCCCGCCGACGCCGGCGCCCTCCTCGCCGAGGTGCAGGTGGCCCGCGACGACCTGGGCAACTCGAACAGCCAGACCACCGTGCTGCGCCGGGTCACCGCCGGGCCGCCGGTCTCCGAGCCGACCATGGTGGTCGCGGCGGTACGTCCGGCCGAGCGGCCGTCCTGGGCCCGGCTACCCGAGGGCGGCCAGCGGGCCGGCCGACGGCGCGCCGCACCGCCGGAGCACGACGACGCCGGCTCCCGGTCCGGTGGGCTGTTCACCAGGTTGGCGGGCGAGAACCGTGGCCGGCTCGCGCTGATCGCCGCCACGGCGGCGATCGTGCTGGTCGCCGCCCTCGCCGGCTGGTACCTCACGATGGGTCGCTACACGGACGCCCCGCAGCTGGTGAGCCTGACCAAGGCGGAAGCGGAGGCACAGGTCGCCCGCGCGGGTCTCGTGCTGAAGTATGCCGAACCCCGCTACGACGCCACCGCGCCGAAGGACAGCGTCCTGCTCCAGGACCCGGCCTCGGCCGACCGGATCATCAAGGGCGGCACCATCACCCTGACCCTGTCCCTCGGCCCGGAGCAGTTCCCGGTGCCGGACGTGGTGGGCAAGGAGTTCGAGCTGGCTGAGGCGGATCTGGTCAACATCGGGCTGGTGGTGGTCAAGGGCACCGCCCGCTACGACGACAACCTGCCCGCCGGAGTGGTGGTGGCCACCACCCCGAAGGTCGGCGCCGAGGTCAAGCCGGGTGCCAAGGTGACGGTGATCCTCAGCAAGGGCAAGGCCCCGATCAGCGTGCCCAACCTGGTCGGCAAGAACCTCAACGAGGCCCGGAGCGCCCTGTCCCGGCTGGGTCTGGTCGCGGTCGAGAACTACAAGGACTCGGACAAGCCCAAGGACGAGATCGTCGGGCAGAGCCCGTCCGACGGCACCGGCGTGGAGCGGGGCGCCGAGGTCAAGCTGGACATCAGCAAGGGCCCACCGCTGGTGGTCGTGCCGCGGGTCATGGATCTGCCCTGCCAGCAGGCCAAGCAGGTGTTGGAGAGTCAGGGCTTCCCGGTGACTATCCAGTTCAACCCGAACGCGGTCGTACGGTTCCAGAACCCGAATGAGAACGCGCAGGTGCCGCCCGGCACCCCGGTCACGATCGGATGTCTCTGAGATGCCGGTGATCATGGGCCGTCCGGTCGGCACGCACGCACCGACCTCGGGCGGCCTGGCCAGGGCGGCCCTGCCCTACCTCGACGCGACCGGCGCCGAGGTGGTCCAGGTGTACGTGTCCAACTCCCGGGGCTGGGCGTTGCCGCCCGGCGATCCCGCCCAGGACGAGCTGTTCCGCGCCGGCTGCGCCGAGCGGGGCGTGCCCGTCTTCATCCACGCGTCCCTGCTGGTCAACCTCGGCTCCCCCACTCCGGCCACGGTCGAGCGGTCGGCACAGACGCTGGCGCACGCGCTGCGCCGGGGCGCGGCGATCGGCGCGCAGGGTGTGGTGTTCCACGCCGGCAGCGCGGTCGACGCCGGGCACGCCGAGGCGGCGATGCGGCAGGTCCGTGAGGCGCTGCTGCCGCTGCTGGACTCGGTCGCCTCGTCCGGTGGGCCGATGCTGCTGGTCGAGCCGAGCGCGGGCGGCGGGCGGTCGCTCGCCTCCCGGGTCGAGCACCTCGGCCCCTACCTGGACGCGGTCGGCCGGCACCCGTCGCTCGGCGTCTGCTTCGACACCTGCCACGCCTGGGCCGCCGGGCACGACCTGGCCGTCGAAGGCGGCATGACCGCGACCCTGGACGCGCTGGTGGCCACGGTCGGGGCGGACCGGCTGCGGCTGGTGCACGCCAACGACTCGAAGGACCTGTGCGGCTCGACCCGGGACCGGCACGAGAACATCGGCAAGGGCAGCATCGGCGAGCTTCCGTTCGCGGAGCTGATGACCCACCCGGCCACCGCCGGGGTGCCCGTCGTGGTGGAGACCCCGACGGAGAAGCACGTCGGCCACGACGCCGACGTCGCCACCCTCAAACACCTACGCCCCTAACCCCCACCCCCCAACCTCCCCCACCCTCTCCCCCTCCCCGGTGATCAAGAGGTTTGCGTCATCCGCGGGGCGTTTCCTGACGCAATCCTCTTGATCACCGGGGGTCAGCGGGTGGGGTCAGCGGGTGGGGTGGGGTCAGACATCCCAGGAGCTTGGATGTCAAGCAGCGACGGGTTGGGTTCGGTGTGACCAGGCGGTTGCCTGGTCGTAGACGGTGGTGGTT
>NZ_JBEXFP010000093.1:0-6075 GCF_040606825.1 Micromonospora sp. NPDC005367
GCCGCCCCCCGCCGCGGCCCCCCACACCGTCGGCACCGCGGTCGGGGGGGGGGGGGCCGGGCCCGGGGGGGGCCGAAACCCCCCGGCCCGCGGCCCCACCCCGCCGGCCCCCCCGCCCCCGGGGCGCCCCCACGGCCGGTCGGCGCCGGCCCGGGTGAGCCCGAACGCGCCGGCCAGCGCGAGCACCGCGACGGCGGCGGCGCACAGCGCCCGGGCCAGCGGTGGACCGGGCAGGGCCAGCGTGACGGCGCCGAGACCGGACAGGAGCACGAAGGCGCCGAGCGCGACCCACCGGATCATCTCCGGACGCCACAGCCCGGATCGGCTGCGAACGCCGGTGGCGATACCGTCGGCCAGGTCGTCGAAGTCCACCGGCGGCAGCTGGTCGGCGCGGGGACGCAGGTAGACGGTCTCGCCGTCCTGCAGGCCGAGCAGCGCGACGGTGCTCTCCTCGTCCAGCGGCGGGCCACCCAGCCGTTGCAGCACCCAGCCGCCGTGCGCCAGTCCGGCGTCGGGCAGGTTGTCACCGAGATGGTGGAGCAACGCGGGAAGCAGGTCCGCGACCAGCACGTTCGCCGGTACGGCCACCTCGATCTGCCGCCCTGGACCGGACACGACGAGGCGGCACATCTCCGCGGGGGCGGTGACGCTCATGCCCTCATGACGGCCGGGAAACGTAGCCGGTTCAAACTTCCCCGCGAACTGATTCGCGGTGGCGTTGACCCGATCCGGCTCCGGTTCCGTCATACAGGTGTCGGCCGGCGGCCCACGCGGGCCCGACGTGAGCGCAGGAAGCGGGCGAAGCCCGTGACGTGGAAGGCTCTGCCCCTTGAGTACGGTGCTGTTCCGCCGCCCCGCACGCCGCAACGGCCCGGAGATGCCGTCCGGCGAGATCAGTCTCCAGGAGCCACCGGCCCTGCCCGAGCCGCAACGCAACGGGCTGCGGCAGGCGTTCCTGATGCTGCCCATGGCGCTGATGTCCGGCGTCATGGTGCTGCTGTTCATCAGCCGCAGCGGCGGGGCGTTCACCTGGATCATCCTGGCGCTGATGGCCGTCGCGCTCGGTGGCCTGGTGGTCGGGCAGATCGCCGTCGGCGGCATGGAACGCAAGTCCCGTCTCGGCGGTGACCGCCGTGACTACCTGCGTTACCTGGCGCAGAACCGCAAGCGGGTACGCCAACACGTGCTGCGCCAGCGCGAGGCGAGCGACTGGCAGCACCCCGACCCGCGCGCCCTGTGGTCGCTGGCCATGACGTCCCGGCGGTGGGAGCGGCGCCCCACCCATCCGGACTTCCTGGAGATCCGGGTCGGCACCGGCGAGCAGCGCCTCGCGGTGCGGATCACGCCGATGCAGACCAAACCGATCGAGGACCTGGAACCGTTGGCGGCCAAGTCGCTGCGCCGGTTCATCCGCGCCTACACCACCATCGAGGACCAGCCGATCGCGTTGTTCCTGCGCGGGTTCGCGCAGATCCGCACGGCGGGCGACAAGGAGCAGATCCGCGAGTTCGTCCGGGCGCTGCTGGTGCAGCTCGTGAGCTTCCACGCCCCCGAGGAGGTCAGGCTCGCGCTGTGCCTGGCCGACGACACGGTGGCCGAGTGGGAGTGGACGAAGTGGCTGCCGCACCTGCAACACCCGACCGATCAGGACGCGGCCGGCGCCGTACGGCTGGTCGGCCGGACGGTGGAGGAGGTGGAGCAGCGGCTCGGTGAGAACTTCACCACCCGACCCCGTTACGAGCCGGGCGCGGCTCCGAACCGGGACGAGCCGTACGTCGTCGTGGTCCGCGACGGCGGACGACTGGGCAACGGCAGCCGAATGGCGACCGCCGGCTACCGCAACGCGGTCCTCATCGACCTGGACGACCCGACGCCGGCCGGCGCGAAGGGCGCACTCTGCCTGGAGGTCGACGGTGACGACCTGAGCATGGTCCGGCAGGACCGGGTCGGCAGCGAGGTACGTACCCGGCTCGCCACCCCGGACCGGCTCACCGCGGCCCGGGCCGCCGTGGTGGCCCGGACGTTGTCGCCGTACCGGCTGGGTGTGGTCACCGAGACCCCGGCGGACACCCTGAAGACCGACTTCGACCTCGGCACGATGCTGCAGATCCCCGACCTGCGCCAGCTCGACCTCGCCCGGCTCTGGGCGCCCCGCACGGCGGGGGAGCGGCTGCGGGTGCCCATCGGCATCGACGCCACCGGCCAACCGGTCGCCCTCGACCTGAAGGAGTCCGCGCTGGGCGGGATGGGGCCGCACGGCATGCTCATCGGCGCCACCGGCTCCGGCAAGAGCGAGCTGCTGCGTACGCTGGTGCTCGCGCTGGCCACCACGCATTCCTCGGAGACGTTGAACTTCGTCCTCGTCGACTTCAAGGGCGGCGCCACCTTCCTCGGCCTCGACCGGCTCCCGCACACCTCGGCGGTGATCACGAACCTGGCCGGCGAGGCCGCGCTGGTCGGCCGGATGCGGGACGCGCTGCACGGCGAGATGGTCCGCCGGCAGGAGCTGCTGCGGCAGGCCGGCGGGTTCAGCTCGGTGCTGGACTACGAACGGGCCCGGGCCCAGGGCGCCCCGCTGGACCCGCTGCCCACCCTGTTCGTGGTGGTCGACGAGTTCAGCGAGCTGCTCGCCACGCACCGCGATTTCATCGACCTGTTCGTGATGATCGGGCGGCTCGGCCGGTCGCTCGCCGTGCACCTGCTGCTGGCCAGCCAGCGCGTCGACGACGGGCGGATCGCGCAGCTGGAGTCGCACCTGTCGTACCGCATCGGGTTGCGGACCTTCTCCGCCATGGAGTCGCGGTCGGTCATCGGGGTGCCGGACGCGTACGAGCTGCCGCCGGCCCCCGGCAACGGTTACCTGCGTACCGACGTGTCGACCCTGATCCGGTTCAAGGCCGGGTACGTCTCGGGGCCGTACCGGGCCACGACCGCCCGGGTGCGGCAGGAGATCGTGCAGCAGCAGGTGGTGCCGTACTCACTCGACCACGTGCCGTTCCGTGCGCCCGATCCGGCACAGGTCGAGCAGGCGGCCGAGGAGGCGGTGGACGGCGACGAGGCCGCCACCGAACGCAGCGTGCTCAGCGTCGTGGTGGAGCAGCTGGTCGACCAGGGACCGCCGGCGCACCAGGTGTGGCTGCCGCCGCTGGACGCCTCGCCGACGCTGGACCAGCTGCTGCCGACTCTCGCACCCGACCCGGAGCGTGGGCTCACCGCCGTCGAGTGGCCCGGCAACGGGATGCTCGTCGCGCCGGTGGGCTTCGTCGACAAACCGTTCGAACAGGTGCGGGACCTGCTCCTCGTCGACCTCTCCGCCAACGGCGGGCACGTCGGCATCGCCGGTGGCCCGCGCAGCGGCAAGAGCACCTTGCTCCGTACGTTGATCAGCAGCCTGGCGTTGACCCACAGCCCGCGCGAGGTGCAGTTCTACTGCCTCGACTTCGGCGGTGGCGGACTCGGCGCGCTGGCCGACCTGCCGCACGTCGGCAGCGTCGCGGGGCGTCTCGACACCGACCGGGTCAGCCGCAGCGTCGCCGAGGTGACCGGGCTGATCGTGGATCGGGAACGCCGCTTCGGCGAGCTCGGCGTGGACGGCATGGCGAGCTACCGGAAGCTGCGGGCGGAGGGGCAGGTCACCGACGATCCGCACGGCGACGTGTTCCTGGTCGTGGACGGCTGGTTCACGCTCCGGCAGGACTTCGAGACGCTGGAGAGCGCGGTGCGGCAGATCGCCGCCCAGGGCCTCAACTTCGGCGTCCACCTGGTGCTGACCGCGTCGCGCTGGTCGGAGGTGCATCACGCGATGCGCGACCAGATCGGCACCCGGCTCGAACTGCGTCTCGGTGACCCGGTCGACTCCACCATCGACCTGCGCCTGGCGGCCACCGTTCCGCAGCTGCCCGGCCGCGGTCTCACGCCGGAGAAGCTGCACTTCCTCGCCGCGCTGCCCCGCATCGACGGGTTCGCCGACGCGTCCAGCGTGACCGAGGGCGTACGCGGTCTGACCGCCATGGTCGGTGACTTCTGGGACGGCCCGGCCGCCCCGCCGGTGCGTACGCTGCCCGCGCTGCTCCCCGCCGACACCCTGCCCGCGCCGGAGGGCGACGTGCGCATCGCGCTCGGCCTCGACGAGGCCGGGATGCAGCCGGTCTGGCACGACTTCGGCGACGTGCCGCACCTCACGGTGCTCGGCGACACGGAGAGCGGCAAGACGAACATGCTGCGCCACCTCGCCCGGGCGGTGATGGCCCGGTACACCCCGGCCGAAGCCCGCATCATGATCGTCGACTACCGCCGGCAGTTGTTCGACTCGGTGGCGCAGGAGTACCGACTGGGATACTCCGTCTCCACCGACTCCACCAGGGAGACCGTGGCGGACGCCGTCGCCGGGCTGGGGCCACGCATGCCCGGCGCGGACGTCACCCCGGAGCAGCTGCGCCGCCGGGACTGGTGGACCGGCCCTCAGCTGTTCGTCCTGGTCGACGACTACGACCTGCTGGCCGGGCACGACAGCCCACTGATGCCGCTGTTGCCGTACCTGGCGCAGGGCGCCGACATCGGGTTCCACCTGGTGCTGACCCGGGGTGCGGCCAACGTCCTGCGGATGTCGATGGATCCGCTGCTGCGCCGGATGCAGGAGACCAACAGCCCGGACGTGGCGCTCTCCTGCCCGCCCACCGAGGGCCCGTTGCTCGGCAACACCAAGCCGCGGCACCTGCCTCCCGGGCGGGCGCTGCTCTGTACGCGGCGAGGCGCGCGACTGATCCAGACGGCGTGGAGCCCGATGGAGGCGGAGCAGCCCACGGGATGACCGGCGGGGTGGACGACGCGCGGCCGCCGGGGAGCTGGGGCCGGCTACCGGTATGCGGATGTTGTCGAGCTGCCCCGGATCTGGGGCAGCTCGACAGACGGTGACGTGCGCCCGGAGCGGGGCGCCCGGCGACGCCGGCACGGCACCGAGTTCGTCATCGGCGACGAGTCGCGCCGGTCTGCCACCTGCGGCGCCGGCCCCACTTGACGGTCATCGCCGACAGGTACGCGAGCCCGGCCAGGCCGACCATTCCGGCGGCCACGGAACCAGCGATCAGTTTCGTCGGCTCGGCCGGAGCGACCGTCGGCAACGGCCGCAGCACCTGGGGCCGGGACGGCAGCGGGGTCCGCTCCAGCTCCAGTGCGGTGAGCGCGTTGTACAGGTCGAGGGTGCCGTACCCGACACCGGGCGCGGGCCAGGTACCGAGCGGGTGTTCGGCGCTCAGCTCCAGCCGGCGCCGGACGTCGGCCTGGGACAGCTTCGGGTAGTGGGCGCGGATCAGCGCCGCTGCTCCGGCCGTGTACGCGGCGGCCACCGCCGGGCCGGCGACCGAGTAGTGCCCGTTGCCGCGCGGCGCGACGCTGACCGCGTCGGCGGCGGGCGCCAACAGGTCGGCACCGGCCTCCGGCGGGGACTTCTCGGTCGGTACGCCCTTGGCGTCGACCCCGCCGACAGCGACGACGTCGGGGTGGGCGGCCGGGAACCACGGACGTACCTGCTGGGTGCTGCCCGTCGGTTTCGTCTCGTCGGAGACGGCGGCGACGAGCACGATGTCCCGACCCACCGCCTCGTGTATTGCGGCGCGAAGCTCCGCGTCCGGGCTGGTGGTGCCGACGCCGAGCAGGATGACGTCGGCCTTCGCGGCGGTCGCCGCCCGGATCCCGGCGGCGATCGCGCCCGGGGCCACCCTGCCCTTCGCGTCGACGATGCGGATCGGCAGGATCGTCGCCTCGGGCGCCATCCCGACGAAGCCGCTACCGGTCACGGGGCGGGCCGCCACGATGCCCGCGAGCGCGGTGCCCCGGCCGTAGCAGTCCCGATCGGCGGCGCCGGAGCCGACCACGTCGGTGCCGGGCCGCACCGCGCCGCGCAGCGCCGTGGCGGTGGCGCTCACGCCGGTGTCGACCACTGCCACGACGACGCCCCTGCCGCGCGTCAACGGCCACACCGTCGACGGCAGCATCCGGCGCAGCGCCCACGGCGGGCTGTCGACCACCGCCGCTCCCCGCCCCGCGACGAGTACCTGCTCACCGACCGGGGTGCCG
>NZ_JBEXFP010000094.1:0-6045 GCF_040606825.1 Micromonospora sp. NPDC005367
GCCTCCGTGCGGCCGTGCCGACCGCCGGTCGGCACGGCCGCAGTCAGCAACGGTCGGCGCTACCTGCCCGCGTCAGGACCCCTCGTCGGTACGCACGTGCCGCACGATCGCCACCGGCGAGTGCGTGTGGTGCAGGACCGCGTGGCTGACCGAGCCGAGCAGCAGGCCACCGAGCGAGCCGCGACCGTGCGCACCGACGACCACCAGCTGGGCGTCGCGGGACTGCTCGACGAGCGCCTGGGCGGGGGAACCGTGGACCAGCTCGTGCCGCACCGACACTTCCGGGTAGCGCTCGCCGTGACCGGCCACGGACTCGGCGAGCACCCGCCGCTCGTCGTCCGCGTACGCCGCGAGGTCGACCGTCAACGTGGCGACCTCCCCGGGGAACAGCACGACCGGGTCCAGCCAGGCGTGCACCGCGACCAGCGAGGTGCCCCGGCGGGCCGCCTCCTCGAACGCGAAGCCGACCGCCTCGGTGGACAGTTCGGACCCGTCCACACCCACCACGACCGGACCGTCGGCGCGGGGCTCACCCTGGACGACGAGCACCGGGCACTGCGCCCGGGCGGACACCTGGACGGTTACCGACCCGATCAGCAGACCGGCGAAGCCGCCCAGGCCGCGGTGCCCGAGCACCACGAGCGCGGCGTCGCGGGACTCGTCGAGCAAAACCCGGGTCGCCACCCCGTCGACCACGGCGCCGGTGACCGGCAGGTCCGGGGTCACCTTGCCGGCCTCGGCAACGGCCTGGGCGACGAACTTCTCCGCCTCATCGCGCAACCCGGCGGTCTCGGCGGCGAACGGCGCGGGGCCGAGATCGGCAACGGTGAGCGGCCAGCTGAACGCGTGGACGACCCGCAGCGGACGGTGCCGGTGCTCGGCCTCCCGCGCCGCCACCCGGACCGCGTCCAGGGCAGCGTCGGAACCGTCCACACCCACCACGACGGGGGCTCCGGTGTTGATGGTCATGACTACCTCCTTCGTCCGGTCCGAGCATTCCTCGCCGGCCGACGGTCGGTCAGGGCAGCTCGTCCCGGATCGCGGGCCATAGGTCCCGGATCACCCGGCTCGGCCCGCTGTCCTCACGCATTACGCGTCTGGTCGCCGTGCTGCTGCGCGACCGCCCGAAGGTACCGCCGTACCCGGGCACCGCGGCCCCGGCGTCGGTTCCGTGTGACCCCCGTCCAACATTCCGTCGCCGGAGGCGCTCGCCGCCTCGAACGAGGGGAACACCCCGTCCCCGGCCGGGCACGGCCGCCGCCGGCACGCCCACGGCACCCACGCCCCGGGTTCCCGGCCCCGGGCCTATCCTCTTCGCGTGACCGCTGAGCTGCGCCTGCGTCCGGTGCGCGACGACGACCTGCCGGAGTTCTACCGCCACCAGCTGGATCCCGAGGCGATCCGGATGGCGGCCTTCACGGCCGACGACCCCGCCGACCGGCGAGCCTTCGCCAACCACTGGCGCCGGGTACGCACCGATTCCGAGATCGTCTCGCGGACGGTCACCGTCGACGGGCAGGTGGTCGGTCACGTGCTCGCCTTCCCCGTCGGGGAGCAGACGGAGGTCAGCTACTGGATCGACCGGCGGCACTGGGGCCAGGGCTACGCCACCCGCGCGCTCGGTGGCCTGCTGCGCGAGCTGACGCAGCGACCGGTGCACGCCCGGGCCGCCAAGGACAACCTGGGCTCCCTCGCGGTGCTGCGCAAGTGCGGGTTCGTCATCCGCGGCGAGGACCACGCCTACGCCGCCGGCCGTGGCGACGACGTCGAGGAGTACGTGCTGGAACTGACCGCCTGACAGCGGCGCGCCCGCCGAGCACCCGCACCCGCCGGGCTACTACCCTCGCGGGGTGAACTGGCTGGAACTCGTCGGCTGGGTCGGCTCCGTGGTGCTGGTCTGGTCCCTGCTGCAGACGCGCGTCCTGCGCCTGCGTGCGTTGAACCTGATCGGTTGTCTGATCCTGATCGGTTACAACGCCGCCATCCGGGTGTGGCCCATGGTCGGGCTCAACGTCGTACTCGCCGTGATCAACATCTGGTACCTGCGCCGGATGCTCGCCACCCGGCACGACGAGGCGACCTACCAGGTCGTCGAGGTCGGCGTCCACGACCAGTTCCTGGCCCACACCCTGCGGGTGCACGCCGGGGACATCGCGAAGTTCAACCCCGGCTTCCGCTGGCCGGCCGACGACGACCGGCCCGGCGGTACGGGGGAACGGTCCGCGTTCCTGGTGGTCCGCGCCGACGAGGTGGTCGGTGTGGTGCTGGCACACGCCGAGGCGCACGACGTCGCCCAGATCGACCTGGACTACGTCACCCAGCGGTTCCGCGACTTCACCCCGGGAGAGTTCGTGTACCGGCAGAGCCGCCTCTTCACCGACCGAGGGTTCCGCCGGGTGGTCAGCCCGCCCGGCATGGTCGCCCCGTACTACCACCGGCTCGGCTTCCGCCGCACCGGCGACGCGTACGTGCTCGACCTGCCGGTCGGCTCCTGAGCCGCCGGCCGCCCGGATCCGTACCCACCCGGCGAGGATTCACGGCCCCGCCCGCTGGGCACAGATGCGCGTACGCCGACCGGAGCCGCCGGACGGTGGCGCCGGTCGAGTCCGGCGCGGTCGCGCGAGGGAGAGCCGGGCGTGCAGAGCTACTGGGGCCAACTGGCCTTGGTCGGGGTCCTTGTCGTGCTGAACGCCGCCTTCGCCGGCAGTGAGATGGCCCTGGTCTCGCTACGGGACAGCCAGATCCAGCGGCTGGAACGCACCAGCCGCGCCGGGCGGGTGCTGGCCCGGCTGGCCACCGACCCGAACCGCTTCCTGGCCACGATCCAGATCGGGATCACGCTCGCCGGCTTCCTCGCCTCGGCCGCCGCGGCGGTCTCGCTCGCGCGCCCGCTGATCCCGCTGCTCGGACCGCTCGGCGCAGCGGCCGAGCCGGTCACCATCGTGGTGGTGACCCTCGCGCTGACCTTCGTCACCCTGGTCTTCGGCGAGTTGGCCCCGAAGAGGATCGCCATGCAGTCCGCCGAGCGGTGGGCGCTGCTGGTGGCCCGCCCCCTGGACCTGCTCGCCGGCGTCACCCGCCCGGCCGTCTGGACGCTCGGCGCCATCAGCGACCTCGTCGTACGCCTGGTCGGGCTCGACCCGCGCCCGCAGCGCGACGAGATCAGCCCCGACGAGCTGCGGGACATCGTCTCCGGCAACCACGGCTTCACGAAGGAGCAGCAGACCATCATCGCCGGCGCCGTCGAGATCGCCGACCGGCGGTTACGGGCCGTGCTGGTGCCCCGGTTACAGGTCTTCTCGCTGGACAGCGGGACGACCGCGGAGGCGGCCCGGCTGGTGCTGGCCGCCAGCGGCCACTCCCGTGCGCCGGTGGTCCGCCACGGCGGGCTGGACGACGCGGTGGGCGTGATCCACCTGCGGGACCTCGTCGGTGTGCCGGTGGACCGGCCGGTCGACGAGTGCGTACGCCCGCCGATGCTGCTGCCCGACTCGCTGCCCGTGGTTGACGCGCTGCACCAGTTCAAGGCCGAACGCCAGCACATCGCGCTGGTGGTGGACGAACGCGGCGCGGTCGACGGCATCGTCACCCTCGAGGACATCCTGGAGGAGATCGTCGGGGAGATCTACGACGAGACCGATCGGGACGTACGCGGGCGCGGTGCGCACCGATCCGGACGGCGCGCTGCGCCTGCCCGGCACCTTCCCGGTGCACGACCTGCCCGCCGTCGGCGTCGAGCTGCCGGGCCGGCCGGCCGGCGACTACACCACGATCGCCGGGCTGGTCCTCGCCCGTCTCGGGCACATCCCCACGGCCACGGGTGAGGACGTCACGGTCGACGCCTGGCGACTGGAGGTGGCACGCATCGACCATCGGGCCATCACGGAGGTACGGCTGCGCCGCCGTCCCGATCCCGCCGCGGACCTGCCCGACCCGCGGCCGCTCCTCGACGGGGCACGCGACTGACCCGGACGTCAGGCGGCGGGGGCGAGATTCTGCAACCGGACCTGGCCGCGCGCGACGAGGCGTGCATCGCCGTCGGTGATCTCCACCTGCCACAGCTGCTGGCTACGGCCCCGATGGATCGGAGTGCCGACCGCGGTCAGCTCGCCGTCGCGTACCGCGCGCAGGAAGTCGGTCTGGTTCGAAACCCCGACCACGGTGCCGCGGTCGCCCAGCCAGACAGAGGCGCCAACGCTCGCCGCGGTCTCCACGACCGAGCAGTGGACCCCGCCGTGCTGGATGCCGAACGGCTGGTGCAGCTCCGGGCGGACCTGCCAGCGGATCACCACCCGGTCGCCGCTGACCTCGTCGAACTTCAGGCCGAGCAGGGCGACGAAGCCCCCGGTCGGATCCGGCATCTCCACGGCGACTCCTCCTCACCTTGGTGGGATGGTCAGCCTAGTCTCCGCGAGCCTCGCCAAACCCGGTACGGGTCGGGGCCGGAGATGGGGGAGAATTGGTGACCGTGACCGACAGCAACCTCCCGCACGGGCGGGACTCCCTGACCGACGACCTGCTGTGGCGGGGCCTGATCCAGGACTCGACCGGCCTCGACGAGCTGCGTGAGCTGCTCGACGGCGGGAGCACCACCTTCTATGTGGGCTTCGACCCGACGGCGCCCAGCCTGCACGTCGGCAACCTGATGCAGGTCGTGATGGGCCGTCGGCTCCAACTGGCCGGGCACCGGCCGCTGCTGCTGGTGGGCGGCGCCACCGGCCAGATCGGCGACCCGAAGGAGAGCGCCGAGCGCAACCTGAATCCGCCGGAGGTGATCGCTGGCTGGGTTCAGCGCATTCGTGACCAGCTGGCGCCCTTCGTCTCCTACGAGGGGGAGAACGCGGCCCGGTTGGTCAACAACCTGGACTGGACCGGCGAGATGTCCGTGGTGGAGTTCCTCCGGGACGTCGGCAAGCACTTCCCGGTGAACAAGATGCTGGCCCGCGAGGTGGTCAAGGCTCGGCTGGAGACCGGCATCAGCTTCACCGAGTTCAGCTACCAACTGCTCCAGGCGAACGACTTCTTCGAGCTGCACCGCCGGCACGGCTGCCAACTCCAGTACGGCGGCTCCGACCAGTGGGGCAACATCACCGCCGGCGTGGACTACATCCGACGCCGCGGCGCCGGGCCGGTGGAGGCCTTCACCACGCCCCTCGTCACCAAGTCCGACGGCACCAAGTTCGGTAAGAGCGAGACCGGCGCGGTCTGGCTCGACCCGGAGATGACCAGCCCGTACGCGTTCTACCAGTTCTGGCTCAATGCGGACGACCGCGACGTCACCCGCTACCTGCGCTACTTCAGCTTCCGCTCGCGGGAGGAGCTGGAGGAGCTGGAGAAGGCGACCGCCGAGCGCCCACAGGCCCGGCTGGCTCAGCGGGCACTCGCCGAGGAGCTCACCACGCTGGTGCACGGGGAGCGGGAGATGGCCCAGGCGGTGGCGGCCAGTCAGGCGCTCTTCGGTCGGGGTGCGCTCGATGAGCTCTCTCCGGAGACCCTGCGCGCCGCGCTCACCGAGGCTGGGCTGGTCCACCTCGACGAGCTGCCGGACGTCGCCGGGCTGTTCAAGGAGTCGGGGCTGGTACCGAGCATGAAGGAAGCGCGTCGGGTGATCGCCGAGGGCGGCGCGTACGTCAACAACAACCGGGTGACGGAGGTGGACGCCACTGTGTCGGCGGAGGACCTCCTGCACGGTCGGTACCTGGTGCTGCGCCGGGGCAAGCGCTCCTTCGCCGGTGTTGAGCTGCGGCGATAGTCGTTTGTCGACGGTGTGACGCGCGACGCGTCTCGCGGATTTGACGATCGGTCCGCGGGACGCGTAACTTTCTCTCTGCCAGCGCGGAACGGACGAAACAGGCGAAAGTCCTGGAGGCCGGAGCATGGCAGAGACCTTCGGGTTGGTGAGGCTCCGCCTCGCCGATTCAACATCTGGGCGGTGCCCCGGGTTCGCCGTGAGGCGGATTTGGTGAGGCGGAACCGGCCGGGTAGGGTGAACGGTCGGCAGGGTGCCGGGCGAGTTCGCGGGTAACCGTGGCGGCCGGTCTGCTG
>NZ_JBEXFP010000095.1:0-5837 GCF_040606825.1 Micromonospora sp. NPDC005367
GCCCCCCCGGCCCCGCGGCCCGCCACCCCGCCCCCCCCCCCCGTGCCCCCGGCCCCGGCCGTGCCCGCGGGGGGGGGGGGGGGGCGGGCCCCCCCCCCCCCCCCACCACCGGTGTCAGAGCCAGCCGCGCCGGGCGGCCTGGAACGCCAGCCCGGGCCGGGTGTCCACGCCGGCGGCGATCATCAGGTCGGCCAGCCGTCGTTGCACGGTACGACGGCTCACGCCCAGCTGTGAGGCGATGGACTTGTCCGGGACGCCGGCCACGAAGAGCGCGAGCAGCCGGGTCTCGTCGGCGTCCGGCCGGTAGTCGTCACCGGCCGGTTCGTGCACGGCCGTGCCGGTCGAGCGAAGTGGTGTGGCGATGCGCCAGTGGCTCTCGAAGAGGGCGAGCAGCGCGTCGAGCAGCTGGCTGCGGCCGATGACCGCGGCGCTCGTCTCGCCGCCGGCCCCGTCCGGCACCAGCGGGCAGATCGCCGTGCGGGCGTCCACGATGGCCAGCCGTACCGGCAGCCGGTCGAGCACGCGGGCCTGCTCGCCGGCCCGGATCCCGTTCTCGAGGTCCTCCAGCGCGCCGGGTTCGAGGAGCATCTCCCGCTCGTAGATGGCCCGATATCGGACCCCGCGGGCCAGCGCGTCGAACTCCTCGAGGTTGTCCTGCCCCGCCATGGCCAACGGGTTGGCGCGGCAGAACCACAACACCTCGTCGCGGGCGCCGTTCTGCAGGTCACGCAGGCGTTCCCGGAGCGCCCCGGCGCCTCGGACGACCTCCACCAGGTGTGCTGCGTCGTGGCGGCGCATCCCGGCCCGGTACTCCTCGGTCAGCTGGTCGACCGCCGCGCGGGCGGTTTCCAGCGCCTCCTGCCGGCGCAGCAGCGCCGCGCCGAGCGGCACGTCGGGTGCGAGCGGCCGCACCGGGGTGTCCGGGTCCGGTCCGGCGGGCGGCACCAGCCCCTTGCCGCGCAGCGCGTCCAGCTGCGCCAGCACCTCCGTACGGGGCCGGCGCAGCCGCTCGACCAGCTCGTCGACCCGCGCGGCCGTGAGCCGCACCAGAACGCGGTAGAGCTGCTCCTCACCCGGGGTCAGGCCGATCACCTCAAACACGGAGCTGAACTGTACGAGCCGCCCGACGTGGGCTCGTCGGCTGGTCAACTGTCGGACCGCGCGTCTACTGTCAGGTGCTGTGCTGGAGGAGCTGCGCATCACCGGACTGGGCGTCATCGAGGACACCACGCTGCCGTTGACCGGCGGCATGAACGTCATCACCGGCGAGACCGGTGCGGGCAAGACCATGGTGGTGACCGGCCTCGGCCTGCTCTTCGGCGGTCGGGCCGACGCCGGGCGGGTGCGGGCCCAGCCGGGCCGTGCCGTGGTGGAGGGGCGGCTGCGCCTGACCGGCCGGGTCGCCGAGACGGTGCACGCCCGCATCACCGACGCCGGCGGTGATCCGGACGAGGACGGCTCGCTGCTGCTGAGCCGCACGGTGACGGTCGAGGGTCGATCCCGGGCGCACGTGGGTGGCCGCAGCATGCCGGTGTCGATGCTGGGCGAGGTCGGTGAGCAGGTGGTCGCCGTGCACGGCCAGTCGGACCAGCTGCGGCTGCTGCGTCCGGCCGAGCAGCGGGCCGCGCTCGACCGGTTCGCCGGCCCGGAGCACGAGAAGCTGCTCGAGACGCTGCGCGAGGCGTACACCGGGTGGCGCCGGGTGGTCGACGACCTGGCCGACCGGCGGCGCAACGCCCGGGAGCGGCATCAGGAGGCCGACCTGCTGCGGCTGGGGCTCGACGAGATCACCCGGGTCGACCCGCAGCCCGGCGAGGACGACGAGCTCAAGGCCGAGGCGCAGCGGTTGGAGCACGCCGAGGGGCTGCGCACCGCGGCACAGATCGCCCAGCAGTGCGTCGCCGGCGGCGCGGAGGCGGCCGACGACACTCCGGACGCCACGGCCCTGCTCGGCGCCGCCCGGCGGGCACTGGAGGCGCAGGCCGACACCGACCCGGCGCTGGGTGACCTGGCGACGCGGCTGGAGGAGGCGGCCACCCTGGTCACCGACGTCTCCGCCGAGCTGTCGACCTACCTCGCCTCGCTCGACGCCGACCCGGCCCGGTTGCAGACCGTCTACGAGCGGCGGGCCGCGCTGCGCGCGCTGACCCGCAAGTACGCGGACGACGTCGACGGGGTCATCGCCTGGGCCGAGCGGGCCCGTACCCGACTGTCCGAGCTGGACACCTCAGACGAGTTCCTCGACGAGTTGGAGCGAGAGGGGCAGCGGCTCGCCGCCGAGGTGGCGGAGCTGGCCGGCCGGGTGTCGGTGTCCCGACAGGAAGCGGCCCACCGGTTCGCCGAGCAGGTCACGGTCGAGCTGGCCGGGTTGGCCATGCCGCACGCCCGGATCGAGGTGGCGGTGGTGCCCCGACCGGCCAATCGCGCGGAGCCGACCCTGACGGTCAACGGGTCGCAGGTCGGCGTCGGCCCGGACGGTGGTGACGAGGTCGAGCTGCGGTTGCTGGCCCATCCGGGCGCGCCGTCGCTGCCGTTGCAGCGGGGCGCCTCCGGTGGTGAGCTGTCCCGGGTCATGCTCGCCATCGAGGTGGTCTTCGCCGGCTCCGGCGGCCCGCCCACGCTGGTCTTCGACGAGGTCGACGCCGGTGTCGGCGGCCGGGCGGCGGTGGAGATCGGGCGCCGGCTGGCCCGGCTGGCTCGCAGTCACCAGGTGCTGGTCGTCACCCACCTGCCGCAGGTCGCCGCGTTCGCCGACCGGCACCTGGTGGTCGCGAAGGACACCGGGGGTGCGGTGACCACCAGCGGGGTGCGTGTGGTGGAGGACACAGAGCGGGCCCGCGAACTCGCCCGGATGCTCGCAGGTTTGCCGGACTCGGATCTGGGTATCGCACACGCAGAGGAGCTTCTGGCCGTGGCGGCCAAGGAAAGGCGGGCGTGACCCGCGGTATTGTGAGCGCAAGCACACCGGCCTGCGCTCTGGTGTGCTTCCCTGGGTAGGCGGCCCTGCTCAGGCATGTCGCGACAGAAATCCCTGCCTCACATGCCAGGATGGTCAGGATGCGTCTACCCACGTTGCGCCGGACCCGGAACGCGGAACCGGGCAGTGTCCTCGGCACCGCACGTCTGGACCGCCGTACGAAGCGGCTGGTCGGCCGGCTCCGCCCCGGCGACATCGCGGTGATCGACCACGTCGACGTGGACCGGGTGGCCGCCGACTCGCTGGTCGCCGTCGGCGTCGCCGCCGTGCTCAACGCCAAGCCGTCGGTCTCCGGGCGTTACCCGAACCTCGGCCCCGAGGTGCTCATCGGCGCGGGCATCCCGCTCCTCGACGACCTGGGCGAGGGCATCTTCGAACAGATCCGCGAGGGCGACACCGTGCGGATCGAGGGCAACACGGTCTACGTCGGCGACGAGCCGGTGGCGCACGGCGCCCTGCAGGACACCGAGACGGTGGCCAAGGCGATGGCCGACGCCCGGGAGGGGCTGTCGGTGCAGTTGGAGGCGTTCGCCGCCAACACCATGGACTACCTCAAGCAGGAACGGGACCTGCTGCTCGACGGGGTCGGCGTACCCGAGATCCAGACCCAGATCCAGGGCCGGCACTGCCTCATCGTGGTCCGGGGCTACGACTACAAGGCCGACCTGGACGTGCTGCGCCCGTACATCCGGGAGTTCAAGCCGGTGCTCATCGGCGTCGACGGCGGGGCCGACGCGCTGGTCGAGGCGGGCTACACCCCCGACATGATCATCGGCGACATGGATTCGGTCACCGACGACGTGCTGCGCTGCGGCGCCGAGGTGATCGTGCACGCGTACCCGGACGGGCGGGCGCCCGGTCTGCCGCGGGTCACCGCGCTCGGCGTGCCGGCGGTGACCTTCCCGGCCGCCGCGACCAGCGAGGACCTCGCCATGCTGCTCGCCGACGAGAAGGGCGCCTCGTTGCTGGTGGCCGTCGGCACGCACGCCACCCTTGTCGAGTTCCTCGACAAGGGTCGAGGCGGTATGGCCTCGACGTTCCTCACCCGGCTGAAGGTCGGCGGCAAGCTGGTCGACGCCAAGGGCGTGAGCCGGCTCTACCGGCAGAGTATCTCCGGCTCCTCGCTGCTGCTGCTGGTGCTCTCGGCGATCGCCGCGATGGCCTCCGCGGTGGCCGTCTCCACGGTCGGAAAGGCGTACCTGGGCGTGGTCTCCGAGTGGTGGGACAATTTCGTCTTCCAGCTCGGCCAGCTCTTCTAGCTCCGACGATCAAGAGGCTGCAAGCGTGATCAATTTCCGCTACCACGTGGTGTCGCTGACCGCGGTGTTCCTGGCGCTGGCCATCGGCCTGGTGGTCGGCACGGCCGCCCTCAACGGTCCGGTGGCCGACTCGCTCAAGGAACAGGTCACCGCCCTGCGCAAGGACAACCAGCAGATGCGCCAGACGGTGAACAACATGGAGAAGGAGCTGGAGTCGGAGGAGGGCTTCGCGGCGGAGATGGCGCAGGTCGTGCTCCCCGGCAAGCTCACCGGCCGCCGGGTCCTGGTGATCAGCCTGCCCACCGGGCGGGACCACACCGAGGGCGTGCTGAAGTCGCTCCAGCTGGCCGGCGCGAACGTCACCGGCCGGGTGGACCTGCAGGACAAGTTCATCAACCCGGACAACAACAACAATCTGCTGGAGCTGGCGGTGACCGCGGTCCGGCCGACCAGCGCGCAGACCAGCACCCTGCCCGGCAACGGCCAGGGCGTGGAGACCTCCAGCGCGCTGCTGGCCAGCGTGCTGCTCGACCGGGGGGCGGGCGTCCCGGCGGTCACCGACGCCGACCGGCGGGCGGTGCTGGCCGCGTACACCAACGACGGGTACCTCACCACCGAGGACCGGATCAGCGGGCCGGCGGAGGCCGTCGTGGTGGTCAGCGGCCAGCCGTACGTGGACAAGGACTCCGCCAAGAAGGACGAGTCGGTGGTGAAGGTCGCCGAGCAGTTCGACCGGACCGGCGCGATCGTCGTCGGCGGCAACGGTTCCGACGGCGGCAACCTCGTGGCGGCCGTGCGCGGCGACGCCGTGCTCTCCCAGTCGATCTCCACCGTCGACAACGCGAACACCATCCAGGGCCAGTTGGTCACCACCCTCGCGCTGGTGCAGCAGCTCACCGAGAAGAAGGCCGGCCAGTACGGCGTGGGCAACAACGCCGAGTCGCTGCTGCCTAAACTGCCCCAGTGACCGAACCACGTACCCGGACACCCGTCGAGCAAACGATGATCGGAGCGACCGCGTGAGCATGCTGGGCCGGCTGCTGACCGCCGGCGCCGGGGCGGTCGCCGCCCGGTACGCGCTGCGCCAGGTGCGTACCTCCCCGGCCGGGCCCGCGCTCGCGCGTACCAACTTCCGGGGCCGCTCGGTGAGCCTCGCGGCGGGCCCGGCGCTCGCCGTCGGCGCGACCGGCGCGGCGGCGTTCGGGGCCACCAGCACGGCGTCCGGCGCCGCGAGCATGGTCGCCGGCCTCGGCGCGGGCGCGGTGGGGCTCTACGACGACGTGGTCGGCGCCCGGCCGGAGCAGAAGACGGCAAAGGGCTTCGCCGGTCACCTCGCCGCGCTGCGCGAGGGGCGGGTCACCGCCGGCCTCATCAAGATCGTCGGGGTGGGTGCCGCCGGGCTCGGCGCGGCCGCGCTGCTCGCCGCCGACCCCCGGGTCGCCGGGCACCGTCGCCGGGCCCGGCTGGGCGCGCTCGGCCGCGGCGCCGACGTGCTCCTCGGCGCCGGCGTGGTCGCCGGCACCGCGAACCTGCTCAACCTGCTTGACCTGCGTCCCGGCCGGGCGCTCAAGTCCGGCCTGCTGCTCGGCGCGCCGCTGGCC
>NZ_JBEXFP010000096.1:0-2116 GCF_040606825.1 Micromonospora sp. NPDC005367
GGGGTGGCCCTGAACGGAAAGAATGTCCGGCGGTGTCCTACTCTCCCACACCCTCCCGAGTGCAGTACCATCGGCGCTGGAGGGCTTAGCTTCCGGGTTCGGAATGTTACCGGGCGTTTCCCCTCCGCCATGACCGCCGTAACTCTATCGACATGTCAAACAACCACAACCACATACGGGTGTGTTGTTCGTTTGTCTAGAGTTGCACAGTGGACGCGTAGCAGCTTAGTAGTCAAGTCCTCGGCCTATTAGTACCGGTCAACTGAACCCGTTACCGGGCTTACATTTCCGGCCTATCAACCCAGTCGTCTAGCTGGGGGCCTTACCCACCCAAAGGATGGTGGGATACCTCATCTTGAAGCGAGCTTCCCGCTTAGATGCTTTCAGCGGTTATCCCTTCCGAACGTAGCTAACCAGCCGTGCCCCTGGCGGGACAACTGGCACACCAGAGGTTCGTCCGTCCCGGTCCTCTCGTACTAGGGACAGCCCTTCTCAAGTATCCTACGCGCACGGCGGATAGGGACCGAACTGTCTCACGACGTTCTAAACCCAGCTCGCGTACCGCTTTAATGGGCGAACAGCCCAACCCTTGGGACCTGCTACAGCCCCAGGATGCGACGAGCCGACATCGAGGTGCCAAACCATCCCGTCGATATGGACTCTTGGGGAAGATCAGCCTGTTATCCCCGGGGTACCTTTTATCCGTTGAGCGACACCGCTTCCACACGCAAGTGCCGGATCACTAGTCCCGACTTTCGTCCCTGCTCGACCTGTCAGTCTCACAGTCAAGCTCCCTTGTGTACTTGCACTCAACACCTGATTGCCAACCAGGCTGAGGGAACCTTTGGGCGCCTCCGTTACCTTTTAGGAGGCAACCGCCCCAGTTAAACTACCCACCAGACACTGTCCCTGAACCGGATAACGGTCCGAAGTTAGATACCCAAATCAACCAGAGTGGTATTTCAAGATTGCCTCCACCCATACTGGCGTATGGACTTCACCGGCTCCCACCTATCCTACACAAGCTAATTCAAATACCAATGTCAAGCTATAGTAAAGGTCCCGGGGTCTTTCCGTCCTGCCGCGCGTAACGAGCATCTTTACTCGTAATGCAATTTCGCCGGGCCTGTGGTTGAGACAGTGGGGAAGTCGTTACGCCATTCGTGCAGGTCGGAACTTACCCGACAAGGAATTTCGCTACCTTAGGATGGTTATAGTTACCACCGCCGTTTACTGGCGCTTAAGTTCTCCGCTTCGCCCCCGAAAGAGCTAACAGGTCCCCTTAACGTTCCAGCACCGGGCAGGCGTCAGTCCATATACATCGAATTACTTCTTCGCATGGACCTGTGTTTTTAGTAAACAGTCGCTTCCCCCTGCTCTCTGCGGCCATACAACGCTCCACCCGCGCGGGGCTTCACGTCTCCGGCCCCCCTTCTCCCTAAGTTACGGGGGCAATTTGCCGAGTTCCTTAACCACAGTTCGCCCGATCGCCTCGGTATTCTCTACCTGACCACCTGTGTCGGTTTGGGGTACGGGCCGCTCGGAACTCGCTAGAGGCTTTTCTTGGCAGCATAGGATCACTGACTTCACCTGAATCGGCTCGGCATCACGTCTCAGCCTTAATGGCGTGCGGATTTGCCTACACACCGGCCTACACGCTTACCCCGGCACAACCACCGGCCGGGCTCAGCTACCTTCCTGCGTCACCCCATCGCTTGACTACTACCCGCCAGGTTCCCACGCTCCCCACCCGCAGTCCGAAGACCTTGGATGGTTTGGGTGGTTAGCACAACGAGGTTCATCAGGGTCGCTCCTACGCGGGTACGGGAATATCAACCCGTTGTCCATCGACTACGCCTCTCGGCCTCGCCTTAGGTCCCGACTCACCCAGGGCGGATTAGCCTGGCCCTGGAACCCTTGGTCATCCGGCGGAAGGGTTTCTCACCCTTCTTTCGCTACTCATGCCTGCATTCTCACTCGTGCCGTGTCCACAACTCGATCACTCGGCTGCTTCACCCCCGGCACGACGCTCCCCTACCCACCCACACACCTGCACCAAAACCCCGAAAGATCCTGGCGAAGTCATTGTGTGAGTGCCACAGCTTCGGCGGTATGT
>NZ_JBEXFP010000097.1:0-3555 GCF_040606825.1 Micromonospora sp. NPDC005367
CGACACCGGCCCGGAGATCGACGAGTCGAACGCGAGCAGCGAGGCACCCGGACGTACGGTGACCGGCCCGTTGACCGTCGCGCCGGACAGGCAGGGTCAGCGGTTCTTGTACGCCTCGGCGACCTCGACCGGGATCCGACCCCGTTCCGAGATCCGGTAACCGTTCTTGGCAGCCCATTCGCGGATGGCGCGGTTCTGCTCCCGATCCATTCCCGCGCCGCCGATCCGGACCGGCCGCCGTCCACCGCGGGCGCTCTCCACATTGCCGCGCCCGATGCGGCGACCGGCGGTGATGTAAGGGTCGAGCGCCTTGCGCAGCACGCCGGCGTTCTCGTCCGAGACGTCGATGGTGTAGCCGACGCCGTCGAGGCTGAACTCGACGGTCCGGTCGGCCTTTCCACCATCGAGGTCGTCGGTCAGCACCGTGATTACTTTTCTGGCCATCGCCGATTACTCCCTGTCTGGGGCGGGGTGTGTTCCAAAGTTTGACGTACGATCCCGGTAAACCGCAAGAATACGGTCGATTCATTTTGGCGGGTCGTGTTTTCGCGCCACCAATAGTGTGCCTGACGGGGTAATCGGTGCCACCACCAGATCGGTGGGCCGTGGAATCGGCCCGACTGTTCATTCGCCGAGCAGACCCACCTGGCCGGCGAGAGCGGCGGCCTCGGCCCGGGTGGAGACCCGCAGTTTCCGCAACAGAGCGGCGATCATCCGCTTCACGGTCCGTTCCGACACGTGCAGGTTCTCGGCGATCTCCACCGTGCTGCGACCGGTGGCGACGGCCCGCAGCAGACGACGCTCCTCGACGTCCAGGTCGATCGCGGCGGACCGGGCCGGTCGGAGCAGCGCACGCAGCAGCTCCGACGGGAGCACCGCCCAACCGTCGAGGACCGCCAGCAGCGGCGGCAGCAGCTCCTCGGGTTCGCTGCTCTTCGGCAGGTACCCCTCGGCGCCGGCCCGCAGCGCCTCCAACGCCGGGGCCGGGTCGTCGCTGCCCGACATGGCCACGACGCGTACCCGGGGCGTGGTCCGCCGGATGGCGGCCACGGCGCGTACGCCGCCCGGAGGCGGCATGTGCAGGTCGACCAGGGCCAGGTCCGGATGGCAGCGGCTCACCAGCGAGGCGGCCGACGCGGCGTCACCGGTCGAGCCCACGACCTCCACCCGCTTGTCGGTCGCGGCGGGCAGCAGAAGTTCGAGCCCGCGCACGAAGAGCGGGTGGTCGTCGACGACGACGAGCCGAATGGTGGGCACGTCGGGCATGTCTGGTCCCTTCCCGAGCGGGTACCGATCATGCGGGTACGCACCGGTACGGAGGGAGCGGGTCGGATGCGCGGACGGTACGGGTTGGCGGCGTTGCTGCGAGGTTCCCGGCGGATCGAGCCGACCGGTGAGGACATGGACCGGTCGACCCCTACCGACCCGGAACTGCTGCTGCGCGTGCTCTGTCACGAGTTCCGTACCCCGGTCAGCTCGCTGACCTCGCTGACCGGGGCACTCGCCGACGAGCGCCGGGAGCTGACCGCCGCCGACCGCCGGGCGATCATCCGACTCGCGCGGGACCAGGCCGCGCACCTGCAGGCGTTGCTCCGAGACGCGACCGCCGGCACCGGCGCGCTGGCCCCGGCGGCCGCGCCGGAGACGCTCGTGCCGCTCGGCGGACTCCTGCGGGAGGCCGCCGCTCTGGTGCCCGTGCACCGGCGGTGGGTCCGGGCCACCCGGCGGGCGGGGCGGTGCCCGGTGCCGGCGGGACGGGTCCGGCAGGTGCTGGTCAACCTGGTCGAGAACGCTATGCGGCACGGGCCTCGCGACGGTCAGGTGGGGATCTACGCGACGCTGCGCCGCTCCGGGCTCAGCCTGCTGGTGACCAACGAGGGGCGGGTGGCGGCGAGTCTGCTGGAGGCGCTGCGCCGGCCGCAGCCGGGCTCCGGGATGTCCGGGCTCGGCCTGTGGATCGTCCGCCGGCTCGTCGCGGCCCACGGCGGTTCGGTGCACGTGCACCGGCTCCGCCCACGTGGTGTGGCGATAGAGGTGCGGCTGCCGCAAGGCGCGCACCCCGGCGGTTGACCCGGCTGGGCCGCCGGTTGGCCCGGCCGGGCCAGCAACACGGGAACGTACCGGTGCCACGACGTCGCGGTACCGAGGAGGACCATTGTTCACCCACCTGAAGGACCTGCAGTTCGAGGCGAAGCCGGACGGCCCGGACGCCGCGTTCGCCCGCCGGCTACAGGAGATCCTGGGCGGCAAGTGGGGCGAGATGACCGTCGCCAACCAGTACCTCTACCAGGGCTGGAACTGCCGCCTGCCCGGCAAGTACAAGGACCTGTTCCTCGACGTCGGCACCGAGGAGATGGGTCACGTCGAGATGATCGCCACGATGATCACCCGGCTGCTCGAGAACGCGCCCCTGTCGTTGCAGGAGGCGGCCGAGCACAACCCGATGGTGGGGGCGATCTACGGCGGCTCCAACCCGGCGCACTTCATCCACGGCGGCGGCGGGGCGTTGCCGGTGGACAGTGCCGGGGTGCCGTGGAACGGCTCGTACATCACGGCCAGCGGCAACCTGCTGGCCGACTTCTACCTCAACGTCACCGCCGAGGCCCAGGGCCGGCTGCAGGTGGCCCGGTTGTTCAACATGACCGACGACCCGGGGGTCAAGCAGATGCTCCGCTTCCTGCTGGCCCGGGACACCATGCACCAGAACATGTGGATGGCCGCGATCGAGCAGCTCAAGGAGG
Source organism: Micromonospora sp. NPDC005367 (assembly GCF_040606825.1). NCBI lineage: Bacteria > Bacillati > Actinomycetota > Actinomycetes > Micromonosporales > Micromonosporaceae > Micromonospora > Micromonospora sp. NPDC005367. The sequence goes on from NZ_JBEXFP010000097.1 coordinate 2,742, forward strand.
ACGGCCTGGAGGAGATGCCGGTGCCGGACGCCTTCCCCGACTCGTCCGAGTTGACCGAGCAGTTCGGCTACACCTACCTGGACTTCTCGCCCGGCACCGACGCCTCCGAGGGGCGCTGGGCGTCCGGGCCGGCGCCGGACGGCAAGGGCCGGTTCCAGTACGACAACAGTCCGCGGGCGCACGCGCCGGAACCGGTGCTGCCGCCCGGAGATCCGCGCCTGTACGGCACCAACCCGGGCATGGTCGGCAAGGTCGCTACCAAGGTCAAGAGCAAGCTCACCTGATGTCGCCGCGCCGGGCCGCCCACCTGGCGGGCAGCCGGGCGGCACCTGTCCTGGAGGAGGTGTGCCGTGACCGAACTCTTGCTTCGTCCGCTCGCGGACGCGTTCATGCAGGTGGGCGTCTACGTCGCTGTCATGGTGGCACTCTTCGGCTGGCTGCGCTGGCGCTACGGCGACCGGGCCACCGACGGCCTCACCACGCATCCCCGGCTCGGACCGCTGGTCGGGGCGCTGCTCGGCGTGAGCCCCGGCTGCGGTGGGGCGATCATCCTGATGCCGCTGTACGCACGTGGGAAGGTCTCCTTCGGCACTGTCATCGCCGCGCTGGTCGCGACCATGGGTGACTCCTCCTGGGTCGTGATCGCCTGGAACCCGCTCTTCGCGCTCAAGATCCACCTGCTGCTGTTCGCGGTGGGGCTGGTCACCGGGTACGTCGTGGACGCTCTCGGCATCGACCCGGCGCGCCGCGGTCGGCACGCCGCGGCGTGGGCGGCCCGCGTCGACGGGCCCGCCGCACCGGCCGGGCGGGTGGC
>NZ_JBEXFP010000098.1:0-3210 GCF_040606825.1 Micromonospora sp. NPDC005367
AGGCGGTCCGGATTCGAGTCGGTCAACCACCCGGGGCATCCAGGCGGTCCGGATTCGAGTCGGTCGACCACCCGGGGGGCATCCAGGCGGTCCGGATTCGAGTCGGTCGACCACCCGGGGGGCATCCAGGCGGTCCCGAATCGAGTCGATCGACCACCCGGGGGCATCCAGGCGGTCCGGATTCGAGTCGGTCAACGGCTCGGGGCGCCCACCCGATCCTGACGCGGGTCGATCAACCGCTCAGGGCGCGGTGCGTTTGAGCGGTGTCGCGTGGCCGGATGGCCGGGCGTGGCAAGGGGCTGATCCAACCGTCGGCGCGGGTCGCGGAGTTCGAGTGGGCGCGTGCGCCCAGTGACGCCGGACACTAACGATACGGATCGGTTCCGTATCGTTAATCGGCGTCGTAGGCTGACGAACGTTTCGAGTATGGCTCGTATCGTATTTGTGCGGGCACGAACCCGGGGGGAAAGACGGACATGGAGATCCGCGACAACACGGGCCATCCGAGGAGGTGGGCGATCCTGGGGGTGCTGGTGATCAGCCTCCTTGTGGTCGTCCTCGACAACACGATTCTCAACGTCGCGCTGCGTACGCTCTCCGACCCGGTGCACGGGTTGGGTGCCAGCCAGGGTGAGCTGGAGTGGGCGATCAACTCGTACACCCTGGTCTTCGCTGGTTTGCTCTTCACGTTCGGCGTGCTCGGGGACCGCGCCGGTCGCAAGCGCTTCCTGCTGATCGGGCTGGTGCTCTTCGGCCTGTCGTCGCTGGCGTCGGCGTACGCCCAGAGCCCGGGCCAGCTGGTCGCGGCCCGCGCCCTGATGGGTATCGGTGGCGCGGCGATCATGCCGGCGACGCTCTCGATCATCTCGAACGTGTTCGACCCCCGGGAGCGCGCCCGGGCGATCGGCATCTGGGCCGGTGCCGTCGGTCTGGCCGTGGCGATCGGCCCGGTTCTCGGCGGAGCGCTGCTAGAGAACTTCTGGTGGGGCTCGGTCTTCCTGATCAACGTGCCGGTCATCGTGCTCGGCGTAATTCTGGTGGCGCTCCTGGTGCCCGAGTCGCGGGACCCGAGGCCGGGCCGGATCGACGTGTTCGGTGTGGTGCTGTCGGTCATCGGTCTGGTCGGCCTGACGTACGGCATCATCGACGGCGGTGAGCACGGCTTCGGCCGGCCGCTGGTGTGGGTGTCGATCGTGGGCGGCCTGGCGGTGCTCGCCTGGTTCGTCGCGGTCGAGCGGCGCAGCGAACACCCGTCGCTGGACGTCCGGCTGTTCAAGGTGCCGCAGTTCGCCGGGCCGGTCGCCATCATCGGCCTGGTCTTCTTCGCCGCGATGGGCGTGTTGTTCTTCGGCTCCTTCTACCTCCAGCTGGTACGGGGCTACACCCCGCTGGAGACCGGCCTGCTCTTCCTGCCGTTCGCCGGCGCCCAGCTGATCTTCGCCCCGCGGAGCGCGGCGATGGTCCGCAAGTACGGCGGAAAGGCGGTCGCGGCGGTCGGTCTGACGCTGACCGTGATCTCGCTGGCGGCGTTCGTCTTCATCGACGCGAAGACCCCGATCTGGATCGTGCTGATCTTCTACTTCATCCAGGGCATCGGGATGGCCAACATCATGCCGCCCGCCACCGAGTCGATCATGTCCTCGCTGCCCCGGGAGAAGGCCGGTGTCGGCTCGGCGATCAGCAACACCATCCGGCAGGTGGGCGGCGCGCTCGGTGTGGCGGTGCTCGGTTCGGTGCTGTCGGCGGTCTACCGCGGCGACGTCGAGCCGGCCGTGACCGGTCTGCCCAGTCAGGCCCAGGACGCCGTGAAGGAGTCGATCTCCGGGGCGTACGCGGCGGCCGGCGAACTCGGGCCGGCGGCGCCGAGGCTGCTGGCCGTGGCCAACGACTCCTTCATCACCGCCATGCACTGGGCGGCGGCGCTCTCCGCGCTGGTCGCGGCGCTCGGCATCGTCGTGGCGCTGCGTTGGCTGCCCGGCCGGGCGGGCACCCCGGCCCCGGTTCGGGAGGTCACGACCACCGAACCTGAGTTGGCCGGCAGCGCATAGGTTCGGCGACAATGTCCGACATGACGTCCCATGCCGATGCTCCGCGGTCGCCCGGGCGACCGCGGAGCACCCGCGCCGACGAGGCGATCATCGAGGCCACCCTCGACCTGCTCGCCGAGGGTGCCAAGATTGACACGCTCTCGATCGAGGCGATCGCCAGCCGCGCGGGAGTGGGCAAGGCGACGATCTACCGCCGGTGGCCGGGCAAGGAGGCGCTGTTGCGCGACGCCCTGGCCATCCTCAAGGGCACCCCGCCGACGCCCATCGGCCGCTCGGTTCGGGAAGACCTCGTGCTGCTGCTCGGCGCGGTCGGCCGCAACACCGACCCGCGGAGCGAGAAGATCATGTCCTGCCTGCTGCCCGAGGTGAATCGCAACCAGGACCGCTACGAGCTGTACCAGGGCGTCGTCGAGCCACGGCGGGCCCGGGTGCGCGAGGTGCTGGAGCGCGGCGTACGCAACGGCGAACTCCGTACCGACCTGGACATCGAGCTGGCATTGGCCCTGCTGACCGGGCCGATGCTGATCCAGCGTGTGCTGCGCTGGCATCCCGAACTGGACGACGACGTGCTTGCCGAGCGGGTGGTCGACGGGGTGCTGGAGGGCATCCGAGCCCGCTGAGCTTCACGCGCGTGGTCCGCCGCCGGACCCCCGGCTCACGAGTCCGGTAGCGCCCCGGCGCCAGGCTCAGCGGGCGGCGGAACGCAGGCGGTGCAGGCGCAACGCGAGCTGCACCTCCAGCGCCCGCTCGGGCCGCTGCCAGTCCGCGCCGAGCAACTGCCCGACCCGCTCCAGCCGCTGGGTCACCGTGTTCACGTGCACGTGCAGTTGCTCGGCGGCGCGGGCCAGGCTCCCACCCACGCCGAAGTACGCCTCCAGGGTCTTGACCAGCGCCGTGCCGCGCCGCGCGTCGTAGTCGACCACCGGGCCCACGGTCGTGGTGAGGAAGCCCGCCACATCCCGGTCGCCGTCGTCGCCGACCGCGCCCAGCAGCAGCCCGACGAAACCCAACTCGGCCGTGCTGGCTCCCTGACCCGCCCGGCCCAGCGCACCGAGCGCGGTGAGGCAGCGGTCCGCCTCGCGGAACGCGGCGGCCAGCGACGCCGGCCCCACCGAGGGGCCGCTCGCCCCGGCGGTGACCGGCCGGCCGGTCACCCGGGACA
>NZ_JBEXFP010000099.1:0-2738 GCF_040606825.1 Micromonospora sp. NPDC005367
CAACAAAAAATTTTAAACACCGGGGGGTTGGGGGGTGGGGGCGGGGGGGTGGGGTGGGGGTGGGGGTTAGGTGGTTAGGGCGTTGTGGAGGGCGGAGGGGAGGTCGGGGTGGCGGTAGGTGAAACCGGCGCGGGCGAGGGCGCCGGGTAGCACCCGGGAGCTGGAGAGCGCCTCCACGGAGAACCCGCCGAGCACGATCTTCAGCGCCAGCGCGGGGATCGGCATGATCGCCGGCCGGTGCAGCTGCCGGGCCAGCTCCCTGGTGAACTCCGCGTTGGTCACCGGGGCCGCACCGACCACGTTTACCGGTCCGGCCACGTCCTCGCGTTCCAGCACGAACGCCACCGCGTTCAGGAAATCGACCATCGACAGGCACGGCCACCACTGCCGGCCGCCGCCCAACTTGCCGGAGACGCCCAGCCGCATCGGCAGCAACTGCGGCTTGAGCATCCCGCCGTCGCGGTGCAACGGCAGCCCGATGCGCAGGCGTACCACCCGTACGTCGGCGTCCTCGGCCGGCCGGGTGGCCGCCTCCCAGACCCGGCACACGTCGGAGAGGAAGCCCTCGCCGGCCGGCGCGTCCTCCTCCACGGCCCGATCACCGGTGTCGCCGTACCAACCCACGGCCGACGAGTTGAGCAGCGTCTTCGGCCGGTCCTGCCCGGGCAGACCCGCGATGGTGATGGCCAGCGTGGTGGTCGAGTCCACCCGGCTGCTCCGGATCAGCTGCCGGTACTCGTCGTTCCACCGCCGGTCGCCCACGCCCGCGCCGGCCAGGTTGACCACCGCGTCGGCGTCGGCCACCACGGCCGGGTCGAGCTGCGCCGCGGACGGGTTCCACTGCCGCTCGTCCGGGGTGCGTGGCGGGCGGCGGACCAACCGGGTGACCTGGTGCCCGTCGGCGGTGAACCGGTCGACCAGCCGGGTGCCGAGGAAGCCGGACGCGCCGGCCATGAGGATCCGCATGACCCTATCTTCGGGTACGCGCGGCGAACCTGACACGTCGAGCCGCTAACGACCGCCTCACATCACCGGAGTCGGTCGCAGGTCGGCGAGGTGACGCTCCACCTCGGCGAACGCGTCGGCGGGGAGTAGGCCGAGCGCCAGCGTCGCGAAGTTCTCCTGCGCCTGCGCCACCGTCCGGGCCCCCGGGATCGGCACCGTGCGCCGGCTGCGGGCCAGCAGCCAGCCCAGCGCGCCCTGCGCGAGGGTACGGCCGTCGGCGGTCAGCGCGGCGCGGACCTGTTCGACCCGGGCCGCCCACTCGGGCGTCGGTCGGCCGTCGGTGAACCAGACCAGCCACTCCGGCGTCGACCCGCGCACGTCGTCGCGGCCGAGCGTCCGCTGTGCACCGGTGAGCAGCCCCATCGCGAGCGGCCCGCGGTTCAGGGCGGCCAGGTCGTACGCGTCGCAGACCGCCAGCATCGGCGCGTTGTCCCGCAGCACCGACTGGTCGTGCTGGATCGCGGTGCAGTGCGTACCGGCCTTCGCGAACGCCTCGGCCGAGTCCGGAGCGTCGGTGCTCCAGCCGTACGCCCGGATCTTGCCCTGGGCGACGAGATCCTCGAGCGTGTCGATCAGGTCGAGCGCGACGGGCACCGACAGTTCGTTGATGTGCAGCTGGAACAGGTCGACGTGGTCGGTGCCGAGCCGGCGAAGCGACTCCTCCAGACTCTGTACGGCGTACGCCGGGCTGGGGTCGGTGGCGAACCAGCGGCGGGTGGCCTCGTCGGCGCGGTTGCCGAACTTGGTGGCGATCACCACGCGGTCGCGGCGGCCGGCGAGCGCCCGGCCGAGGACCCGCTCGCTGTGCCCGGCGCCGTAGTTGCTGGCCGTGTCGAAGAGGGTCACCCCCGCGTCGAGCGCGGCGTGAATGGTGCGGACCGACTCGTCGTCGTCGACCTCGCCCCAGCCGAACGGCTGCCCGTCGTCGCCCCACAGCGGACCGCCGATCGCCCAGCAGCCCATGCCGATCGCGCTCACCTCGATGCCGCTGCGGCCAAGTTCCCGTGTCATCGTCATGCGCCCAGCCTTCAACCTGGAGCGCACTCCAGGTCAAGCGCTAGCCTCCGAGCATGTACGCCCCCTCCGAGGCCGCCCGGCGCAGCGGCTTCAGCCTGGACACCCTCCGCTACTACGAGAAGATCGGCCTGCTGAGCGACATCGGCCGCACCTCAGCAGGCCGGCGGGTCTTCACCGACGAAGATCTGGGCTGGCTGGTGCTGTTCCGCTGCCTGCGCGACACCGGCATGCCCATCGCCCAGATGTGCCGGTACGCCCAGCTGGCCCGCGAGGGCGAGCACACCGCCGGCGAGCGCAAGGCGCTGCTGGAGGAGCACGCCACCCGGGTCGAGGAGCAGATGCGCCTGCTCCAGCACCAGTACGACCACCTCCGCGAGAAGATCCGCTTCTACGAGGGGCCGGCCGACTCCGCCTGACCCGCGGCCGGCCGCCGGTCCGGGGCCGTGGGTGGCCGCTGGCCCCCGGCGGTGGGTGGCCGCCGGTCCGGGGCGGTGAGCGGTCGCCGACCTGGGGCCGTGGGTGGTGGCCGGCCCGGGGCGGTGAGCGGCCGCCGGCCCGGGGTCGCGGGTGGCCGCCGGCCCGGAGCCGCCCTGCGTCCCCGCCGGGTCGGATCATGTCGGCCCTTGGTCAAATCGAGGGGCGATGTAGCGTTCGAGCCGGCGCCGGTTGGGCAGGCCGGTCAGCGGGTCGGTGAGCGCCTCACCCTCGTAACGGGC
>NZ_JBEXFP010000100.1:0-2701 GCF_040606825.1 Micromonospora sp. NPDC005367
TTTGATCAAGCGCATGCGCCCACTATGGCAGGGACGGTCCGATAGCGAGGTCCCGTGCGATCAGGCCGTGTCGGAGATCAGGCTGTTCCACAGCGGACAACCAGCTCGAACGGCCCGGTGGCTCGCCGAACTGCCACCACGGACAACGCATCGGCCTCAACTTCATGGGCCGTCCAGACGGACGACATCCGCCTCAGACGCTGCCGGAATGCGGGCCCAGCCTTCCGCGATGGCTGCGGGGCCCGCTTCCTACAGACGGTGGGCACGTCGACGGGAAGCGCCGCGACGACTTCGGGTTCACCGCCCGAGCGGCGGGCGCCAACGTCAGATCTCATTCAGGCCGTGACCAGCAGCTACCCGAACACGCAATGGCCCTGGGCCGATGGCCTGGGCTTCTGTGCCGAGCCGCCTGACGGAATCGAACCGTCGACCTACGCATTACGAGATCAAGACGAGCGACCCGGCGAGATGGGCGGTTGGGCTGCTAGCAGCGGAAACGGCTCTCGACATCTCTCACTGCTCCCCCGCCGTCCGTCGACCTCTTGCGGACTAGATGCGGACCGCTTGCCCCGCTGCACGTTCGTGCCGGGCCGATCCTCGTGGCCGTTGCTGGCGGATCGCGCTCAATCGGCCCGGACCGCGGCTTCTGACCCTGCCCTGTCCTGAGTCGCGCGCTGCCGTCGCCGCAGCATCACGGCTGACACCAGGTAGCCCACACCGCAGACCGCCCACAGTGCGGCAAATACCCAATGCCACGGCGTGGGGTCTCCGACGGCCACGACTACCCACCCGACGGCCAGGAAGAGCCAGACGCCTGCCCTGATGAAACCCTGCTTCGGTGTCTTTGCTGTCTGCCACCACGGGTTCTTGGCTGGCTTCATATTGGAGATTTTCGCACTCATCACAGGACCACGCCGCCCTGAGCGGCCTCGGGATAGAAGAAGATCATGGATGGCTGTTCAGGTGGTGGCTCCCCTGGTCAGCCCGTCCGTGGTTGTCGGGCGTTGTCGGCTTCAACGGGCGGCCTTGGCTGTACGGATGGCTGTACGGTCACGGGCAGGGTGCAGCGACGTGGATTGGCGCAGCAAGTTCCAGCCACGAGGGGATGAGGTGTCGACCGGCTCGATGGCCTAGAACCGCTGCACGCTGATCGTTGTTCTGTTTTGGATGGAGGACTGGTGCTGGCTCCGCTGCGGTATGGCGCGTTCCGATACCTGGCTGTTGGCCGTCTGGTCAACATGGTGGGTAACGGTGTCGCTCCGATCGCACTGGCCTTCGCCGTGCTCGATCTGACCGGGTCGGTGCGTGACCTGGGCCTTGTGGTCGGCGCGAGATCTCTGATGACTGTGCTGTTCGTGCTCTTTGGCGGGGTGGTGGCCGACCGGATCCCGCGCCGGTTGGTGCTAGTCGGCTCCAATGTGCTGGGTGCGCTGACCCAGGCAGCAGTGGCCGGCCTGGTGCTCAGCGGCACGGCGACAATTCCGCTGCTGCTGGCGCTCGGTGCGGCCAACGGCATCGTGAGCGCGCTGGCTCAGCCAGCCTCGGCCGCCGCGACGCCGCAGACGGTGCCGCCGGAGCTGATCCAGCCGGCCAACGCGATCATCCGGCTGGGCATCAACGCGGGCATGATCGGTGGCGCTTCGCTCGGTGGCCTCCTAGTGGCCGCCGTCGGCCCCGGCTGGGGCCTCGCCGTCGACGCACTCGCCTTCGCCGTCGCAGCCGTGGCGTTCGCCGGAGTCCGGGTCGCTGCCCCACCAGCGGAGAAGGCCCACACCAGCGTCATTAACGACCTCCGGGAAGGCTGGACCGCGTTCACCGCGCGCACCTGGGTCTGGGCGGTGGTGCTCGGTTTCATGATCCTCAACGCGGCCCTCGCCGGCGGCGTCAACGTGCTCGGCCCGGCCGTCGCCGACGAGACGATCGGCCGAAGCGCCTGGGGCGTGGTGTTGGCGGCTGAAACCGCCGGAATGGTACTGGGCGGTCTCATTGCGTTGCGGGTCCGGGTACGCCGGCTGCTGCTGCTCGGGGTGGCCTGCATGTTCGCCGAGTCGTTCCTGTTGCTGGGCCTGGCCCTCGCACCTACCATCGCCGTCCTACTTGTCGCCGGAGTAGCGGTCGGAATCGCCGTCGAACAGTTCGCGGTGGCCTGGGACACGTCGATTGCGCAGCACATCCCACCTGATCGACTGGCGCGCGTCTACTCCTATGACATGTTGGGATCCTGGATCGCCATTCCACTCGGCCAGATCGCGGTCGGACCGCTCGCTGCGGCGATCGGCACCCGCGACACGCTGCTGATCCTCGCGACACTGGTGGTGCTCTCCGTTCTCGGCATGCTGGCCAGCCGAGAAGTCCGCCGGCTACAGGCGATAAGCCCCGCCCGCGGCGCGGACGCAGCACAGGCCGGGTCAGCCGATGGTGGACCAGGTGATGTCGCAACCGCCGAACCAGTTGCCCGCGCCTGACTCAACCGGGCAGCAGCATCAATCCCGGAGGCCAATTGGTTTGCGCCCGACCCTCGGCCCGTCCTCGGCCGTAGCCCGTCGCGATATGTCACCTGTGGCTGCGTGGTAAGCCGCGAAACGGCGGATCTCCTCGTCGGGCAGTCGTAGACCGTCCAGCCTCCCCGGACGGGGACAAGGTGGAGCGCCCTACCGGACGAACGACCTTGGCCCCGTCCGGGGAGGCTGGTAGCCCTTGT
>NZ_JBEXFP010000101.1:0-2499 GCF_040606825.1 Micromonospora sp. NPDC005367
GCGCCGCCCACACATTGGCCGACGCCGCTTCCGGCATCGCCAACCTGCACAACATCGCCCTGATGAGCTGAACACCAACCCGGTACCCGGCAACGCCTTCACGGAGTTACGAGACAACTCTTAGGTGTTCTGTCCACGGACGTTGGTGACAGGACTTAGATCTTGAAATGGGGGAGGACCTCCGGGTGAGGTGGAGCTTGTCGAAGGTTCACACCCGCCGGAGGTCCTCATGGTCCACCGTAATGCTCCGTTGTCCGAGACCGGCAGGCTGCGTCTGGCCCGTTGTGTGGTGCACGATGGCTGGCCGCTGCGCCGGGCTGCGGAGCGTTTCCAGGTCAGCCCGACGACAGCCAAACGGTGGGCCGACCGCTACCGAGCCGGCGGTGAGACCGCCATGGTCGACAGATCCAATCGCCCCCACCACACGCCGATGCGCACCTGCGACATCAGACCGTGTCGTCACACAACCTCGACCAACCTGCCTGGACAGCACACCTAGTGGGCTGTCCACGAACATTTGCCGGGTTCAGACACGTCGGACGGCTTGTGCCGGCTGGCAACAGCCGGGTGCGGGATCAGTCGACGAGGACGGCCCAGGCGCTCATGACTGTTGACCTTGCCCAAAGGTGAAGGCTGACACTGTCTGTGGCGAGCGAGTTGGCGAGGCGAGCGCTTGTCGCTGACCGAACACCGATGAGAGGGGCTTGTATGGATGACGACGTTCTCCTGGCAGAACAGATGGCCTACTACCGGGCCGGTGCGGCGGAATACGACCGGCCCTATGCAGAGCACGAAGACCTGCGGAGGTTGCTGGCTGTCGTCGATGACCTTCCGATCGCCGGGGATGTGCTCGAGTTGGCCTGCGGAACGGGTCAGTGGACCTCTTTGCTCGCCGCGCGGGCGCATACGGTGACAGCTGTCGATGCGGCATCCGAAGTGTTAGCCCTGGCTCGGGCGCGCACCGCATCCCCTGCCGTGCAGTTCATTGAGGCCGATCTGTTTGAGTGGCAGCCGCCACGACGCTACGACACCGTGTTCTTCGCCTTCTGGCTCTCCCATGTCCCGCCGACGCGCTTGCCCGACTTCTGGAACACCGTCGCCACCGCGCTCGCGCCGGGCGGCAAAGCAGTCTTCATCGACGACGGCCCCGCTGTAGCCGCCGGCGAAGAAGTCCTCGCGAACCAGCCGACCCCGGCAGTGCTGCGCCGGCTCGATGACGGCAGCCAGTACCGCATCGTGAAGGTATTCCACGATATTCAAACCCTCACGGACGACCTCACAGCGCTGGGGTGGTCGGTCGGCATCTGGCCCATGGGTGGGAACTTCATCGGCATTGCAGAACCGCCGACTACCCCAGGCAAACCCGCAACCGCGCCGGCATCCTGAGCCGGGCGGTGCCGTACCGGCACGGCCACCCGCGCTCGCCAGAGGTCGTCTGTTGACGAGAGTCCCGTTACCCCTGGAGCGCAGCCGGACGGCACAAGCCGCCCGGCGCGTCTGAGCGTCAGGCGGCCTTGGTGCGGGGTCGTCCCCAGCGGTGTTGGCGTTCGCTGCGGACGCGGGCGCGTTCTCGGCGTTGGGCGGCCAGGACGTCGGGGTGACGGGCGTTGGCGTTACGCCAGCGCAGGTATTTCTGCATCTCACGGGCCAGAATGGTGTGGTTCGGATGGTTCGAGTTCGCCATGGTGAAGGTGCGTAGCGGTCCGAACTGGGCCTCGATCGGGTTCGCCCACGAGGCGCTGGTCGGGGTCAGGCAGAGTTCGACCTTGTTCCGGGCCGCCCATCGACGGATAGCCGGGGTCTTGTTCGCCGACAGGTTATCCAGGATGACGTAGATCGGCGCGCCGTCCGGGCGTGCGGCCCGGATCGATTTCAGGGCGGACAGGGTGTGGTCGCCGCCTTTGCGGCGGCGCATCACGCCCCAGAGTTGGTCGTCGGCGAAGCTGTAACAGCCGTGGAAGTAGCGGATGCCGTGCGTGCGTTTGTAGGTTGCGGGCAGCCGGTCCGGATGCGATCGCGGCGCCCACCCACCACCGTGGTGCGGGCGGATCGACAGCGGCCCGAACTGGTCGAAGGCGAAACACCGCTGCGGAGACCGGGTGGTGACCTCTTCGATCCGGTCGAGTTGGCGTCGAAGTCCGGATCCGATGATTCCTTCCACGTTCGCGTGCGTTGCCAGCTGACCTGGTTGTCGCGCAGCAGCTGCGGTAGCCGTTCCCGGCCGATGATCACCTGCCGGCTGGCGTCGGTGGCGAGATAGTCGGCGAGTTTGCGCAGGCTCCAGCGGGTGAACGGCCGCCCCAGTTTCTCGGGGCGGGTGTTGGCCGTCTCGACGATGAACTGCTCCTCGTCAGGACTGATCTGGCGGGGACGGCCACCCGCCCACTGAGACACCCCATGCCGGTTCGGTGTCAAGCAGTAGCGGCTGATTGATGCGGCCAGGCGATGTTCTCGTCGTAAGCGGTGCCGGTTTTCAGGCAACCGTGGAGGATGCCGACC
>NZ_JBEXFP010000102.1:0-2389 GCF_040606825.1 Micromonospora sp. NPDC005367
GGCCTGGTACCTGGCACACGGCTCGAACTCCTCGTCGGCCGACTACCTCCGGGTGAGCGTGGTGCACAACGGCGCCGCGACGAGCCCCGCCCGCAGGCCGTGCGCGTGCACCACGTCCACCGGCGTGGTGGCCAGGGCGCGGCGTAGGGCGGCGACCGCGCGAGCGTCGGCCGGGGTCGGTTTGGCGGGGATCTCGACCGGCTGGAAGCGGGCTCTGACGCCGGTGAAGTCGAACTGCTCCTGGGTGGCCGCCGGCCCGCAGACCAGCACGGTGGCACCCGCGGCGGTGAGCCCGCGGGCCACCGACCGGACGTGCTGCCCCACGCCACCGGTGCTGGAGGCGAGCAGCAGTGCCACGCTGCCCGGCCAGTCGGGTGTCGGTTCCGTCGCCGCGCTCACCCGGACACCGTCTCCTTCCCGTCACCCCGCTCCGGAGGGCTGCCGTCCTGATCCTGTGCCGCGCCCGCGTTCCCGCGTCCCCGCGCGCCGCCGCGGCCCAGTCGTCGCAGCACCCCGGCGAGCAGCGGTCGTACGGCCTGCCGGTCGACGAGCCAGACCACGGTGAGGAACACGACGCCGACCAGAACTCCGGACAGCATGCCCTGACCGAGTGCCGCCGCCATCGTCGGGGTGCCGTCACCCGGCGTGTCGAGCCACCGCAGCACGCCCACACCGGCGAGCGCCCCGGCGAGGCCGCCGAGCAGCCCGGCCGCCGCCGCCCGGGGCGTACCGGCCAGCGCCGCGGAGCCCGCGCTCCGGCGCACCGCGATGATCAGCAGCCCGCCCAGCAGCAACATTCCGACCGAGTTGGCCAGCGCCACCGCCAGCACCCGGTCCCGAACCGGCAGTAACGCGGCCAGGGGTAACGCCACCACCAGCACGGCCAGCCAGCCCACGGTGATCGCCGCGGTGGCGGGCCGGGTAGACCCGCGGGCGTAGAGGGCACGGGAGAGTACGGCGAACAGGCCGTAGCCGATCAAACCCGGGGCGAATCCGGCGATGGCCGCCGCCGTCGAACCGGGGTCGGCGGGAAAGAAGAAGGACCCAACCGGACCGGCGGTGCCGACCAGCGCCGCCGCGCCGAGGAAGCTGAACAGCAACACACCGCGAACCGTCGATGACAGCGTCTCCCGGTACCGCTGGTCGTCACCGCCGGCCGACGCGGCGGCGAGCGTCGGGTACGCGGCGACCGCCAGCGGCACGGCGAGCACCGCCCACGGCAGCAGGTACATGGTCTGGGCCAGGTTGAACACCTGCGGTGAGCCGGTCGGGCCGCCCGAGACCCGTTTGAGCACCACCACGAGGGCCAACTGCTGGGCGGTGACGGTGACCGCTCCGGCCACCGCCAGCGCGCGGATCCGTGCTCGGACCTCCGGCGCGAAGGCGTACCCGGGACGCAGGCGCAGCCGCAGTCCGCGCAGCGGGATGAGCAGTGACAGCGACAGCACCACCACCCCCAGGGTGGTGCCACCCGACAGGAGCAGCTCCCCCGCTCGACTCACCTCGCCGACGCTCGCACCGTGCCCCTCCGTGCCCCCGAAGACGAGGTAGACCACGATGACCGTCAGGCTGGAGAGCAGTGGGGCGATCACCGGCCAAGCGAACCGTCGATGCGCCTGGAGCACCCCGGTGAGCACGATCCCGATGCCGTAGAGCGGCAGCTGCGGGGCGAAGACCTGCAACATCCGCGCACCGGCGGCAAGCTCGGCGTCGGTGCGGTTGTCGCTGATCAGCGTGACGATCGGGCCCGCAAACACGGCGACCAGCACGGCCAGCGGCACCAGCAGGGTGACCGTCCAGGTGAGCAGGGCGCCGGTGGTGGCGGCCACCGCACGTCGGTCACCGGCGGCGATCGGCCCGGCCAGCATCGGCACGACGAGGCTGGCCAGTGCCCCGCCGGCAACGATCTCGAAGATGATGTTCGGGACCGTGTTGGCGATCACGTACATGCCGCCCAGGTCGCTCTTCTCCATGACCCAGGTGAAAACGCCCGTGCGGCCGAAGCCGGCCAGGCGGCTGACGACGGTGAGGACGGCGATGAGCGCGGCTGCTCCGGCGACTCGGCCGGCGCCGGCGAGGGGTGCCGGTCTGGTCACGTCAGTCGGCGCGTCGGCCCAGCGCGTCGAGCTCACGCAGCCCCGGTGTCCGCTGGATCACCTGCGTGAAGCTGACCTTCTCGCTGGCCGCGGTGAGACCGGCCAGCACGGCGAGGAGACCGGCCCGGCCCAGCGGGCCGGTGCGGGCTGCGAGCGCGACGCCGAGCACCGCGCCGAGGGCGTTCGCGCCGCTGTCGCCGAGCATCACCTCCTCACCGAGGTCGTCCGGGAGCAGCCCGGCGGCCGCCCCGGCCGCGCCGGCGGCGATCCCGCCGTGCGGGCCGCCGGCCAGC
>NZ_JBEXFP010000103.1:0-2343 GCF_040606825.1 Micromonospora sp. NPDC005367
GACAGAGGTGATGCGGAGGACCGCCGCACCGGCTCCGACGAGGCCGAGGACGACGAGGCCCGCCGCCGTCGTCGCTGAACGGGTTGCCGGGCGGGTCGCCGACGTACGCGTACCGCTCGGTCATCCGCACGACGGTGGTGGCGCCCAGCGACGGCGGCGGCGCGCCGGGTGACCGGGGTGGGTGGCCGGCGGCCAGCACGCAGACCGCGCCCTGCGCACCGGCGTGGGTGAGCGCGGCGAGCCGGGCCGGTTCCCGTGGTGGCACGCCGGCGGCCACCACCAGCAGCAGTCCGCCGCCGGGGGCGCGCCGGGCGGTGCCCACGTGCCGCTCGGCGGCGTCGAGCAGGGCGGTCACCTCGGCGTCGGTGGTGGCCGGCGGGGCGAGCACGCCGACGTCGACCAGCGGACGCAGCGGCCCGAACATCGCAGTGGACGCGGCGGTGTCGATGCCGACGACCTGGACCTCTCCGGCCGGGGCGGCGGCCAGCAGCCGCAGCACCAGCGACCGCAGCAGCCCGGCCACCCGGGGATCGCGGGCGTCGGTGTCGATGGCCAGATGGTGGCCGCCACCGAGCGGGACCAGCGCCGGGAACGCACCCTCCGGGGTGGACGCCTCCCCGAGGCGGATCGCGACCGCCGTGTCGGTTGGCGTGGTCCCTGCGGGCGCCGGGGCGGCGAGCGCGGCGCCGACCTCGTTGAGCCGGCCGACCAGTTCACCGACGCCCGGCGGCGCGGTCGGCGCGGGCACGGCCCGCAGTGCGTGGCGGGCGGCGTCGAGGTGCGCGCGCGCCGCCCGGTGCGCCGCGACCGCCTGCCGGTACGCCGGCGCGAGCCTGCCCACTGTCCGCCTCCCAGGTCACGGGCCATCCGCGAGGACCATAACGGACGGTGGTGACGCCGTGACGGCACCGCGCGGCACGCGTCGTGACGGCCGGCGTCCGTCCGGGACCGCCGGCCGTCGTCGCAGGTCGAGCCTGTCGGGGAAGTTCGCGGCGAGCGAGGCGGAGTCCGGGCGGCGATCCGGGCAGGGCGGGGATCGGTCCGGGTACCGGTGTCGGCTCCGGACCGATCCCCGCCGTCGCCGGCCGTCGGCTGGGGTCCGCCGCGGCGGTTCCCCGGTCGCTCAGCCGGTGACCGAGTTCAAGGCGGCCAGGTAGCCGTGGCGGTAGCCGTCGGCATCCGGGTGGTACGCCTCGATGACGCCGCTGATGTCGTTGATCCACGGGTCGGCGCCGCAGACGCCGTGGTCGGCGAATTGCGCCCGGGTGTCGACGAACGTGGCGCCGGCCGCCGTGGCCCGGCCGGCGGTGACCGTGGCGAGCAGGTCGGCGGCTCCGTTGAGGATGGTTCGCTTGTAGACGCTCATCGCGAGCCATCCGCACGAGTTCAGCTCGAACAACCGTGGGTAGCCGAGCACGATCAGCCGGGCGTTGGGGGCGCGGTCGCGGATGGCCGCGTACGTGGCGTCGAGCCGGCCGGGCAACGTGCCGGTGGCGAACGCGCGCGCCTCGTTCACCGCGTTCGTGCAGGTGGAGGTGCTGCCGAACCGGCAACTGGTGATGACGTCGACGAAGCCGGCGTCGTTGCCGCCGATGGTGATGGTGACCATGGTGGTGCTCGTACTGAGCGCGTCGACCTGGTCGTCGATGACGTCGGCGGTGACCGCGCCGCCGCAGGCGGGGAACGCGAAGCTGTCCGCGCCGTGTGCCGCCGCCCAGAGCGGGGCGTACGACTTCTGGCTGCGCAGGCAGGTGGACCACTCGTACGGGCCGGCGCCCACGCCGGAGGAGTACGAGTCGCCGAGCGCGACGTAGTTGACGGCGGCGGCCTGTGCCGTGCCGGGCACCACGAGCACCGCGGCGAGGGCGGTGGTGACGAGGGTGGCCAGCGCGGCGAGGGCGCGCGCCAGCGGGCGGTGGGACATGACGGACCTCCACAGGACAGGGGTGGTGGGATCCGTGACCGCGCGCGTGGCCAGGGGTGGACCGGTTGTTACCAAGCAGTAATGGTATCGAAATACCTCGATGAGCGGAACAGGTGCGGACCCGGTGGCGGCCAGCCGGCGTCGACCGGTGTCCAGAACCCGGGGACGTCCCGCACTCGCCCGCGGATCGACGCGAGCGACACGGTCACCGCCGCGGCAGGCGGGCGCTTTTCGCCCGTGTCGTCCGGGTCACCGACGCCGGACGGTCACCGGCCGCGGTGGTCACGCGTCAGGAGCGTGAACGCCGAGGGCGGCGGCCGGCACGGCGGGCTCCCCGAGCGGCGCGGCGGGATGTGCTGACGACGGTCGGTGCGGGACGTGCGAGGGCTGCGCGGGCGCCGGTCGACCGGCGGCGGCGC
>NZ_JBEXFP010000104.1:0-2116 GCF_040606825.1 Micromonospora sp. NPDC005367
TCAGACGTGTGCTCTTCCGGATCTATCCTTGTTGTTTCAAGTAAGCAAATTTTTGATTTGCTTCAGAATAAGGTTGCCAATCGCTGATGTCAGCGCCAAATGGGTAGATCAAAATATTTGTTTTGCCTAAAATAGGTGCAACTTCATTTTGCCAACGTTCATTATCTTGTTGGATATCGGCTAAAGAAGCTTGTGTCATATTCAAGTGTCCCCAAGTATGAGAAGCAAAACTCCAACCATCTTTCTTTAATTGATCAGCAACTTTTTTGGCTGCTTCGATTTCTTTGTTTGTTTTTTCGTTATCACCATATTCTGATTTTGATGTACGGTAACCTAATACACCATTATAGCCTGTTAAAGCTAATGTTCCTTTGGCGCCTTGATAAGAAAAATCGGGATGTTTTTTAATGAATGAATCGATCAATGGAACCATATCATAGTCACCAACAGTTTCCTTCTTATTGTCGATATAAATATTCTTGATTTGGTTCTGTTTATCGACAATCAACTTACTTGGAAATCCTGAATTGTCCATGTATTCATAATAGCTGACATCGTCTTGCGAAAGAATTAACGGTTTCTTTCCTTCTGGAAGAGAAACACCTGTAAAGGTCAGTTTTCCATCTGTTCCTTTTTTGACTAATCCATTTAGATTAACAAGAACATAGTTATTTTTATATAACTGATCAATGGTTTTATTGAATTCGGAAATAGTGACCATATAATCTTTATACCCTTGTGCTTGCTGGGTATGAAAAGCCTTAGCTGGATCAACAATCAGACTATGAAAGAAGACGTGTGAGATTTTGGTCGGGTCTTCCCATTTTACCAAGGATTCTTTTTCTTTTTTCAAAGTTGCTAACAATTGTTGCGCTTCTTTGGCGTCGTCTTTTTCAAGTAAGGCGATGGCTTCATCATAATGATAACTTGCAGCAAGCTGTTTTGCTTGATCAAGCTGTTTCGTCGTTTGTTTATCTTCAACAGGTTTTGAGCTGCTGCTTGAGTGTTGAGTTGTTTGACTAGTGTTTTCTAATTTATTGTTTGTTACTGCTTGTGTAACAAAAAAGATACTTACACCTAGAATAATAACAGTGCATACAGAAGTGACAGCCAATATGATTTTGTGTGTATGTTTCATTTTATCGTCCCCTACTACTTTTTGATTTCAAAAACCCCCGTAAGCTTTTCTTAACCTTTTGAAAAACTTCCCATAACCATTGTAACGAATATAGGGTTCTGTTGCAAAGTTTTAAATCTACTATCAAATAAGGTAGAATAATAGAAAAAGATAGCAGGAGGAATGACGATGAATCATTTTAAAGAAAAGCAATTTCAGCAGGATGTGATTATTGTAGCCGTGGGCTACTATCTTCGTTATAACCTTAGCTATCGTGAAGTTCAAGAAATCTTATATGATCGTGGCATTAACGTTTCTCATACGACGATTTATCGTTGGGTGCAAGAATATGGCAAACTACTCTATCAAATTTGGAAAAAGAAAAATAAAAAATCCTTTTATTCATGGAAAATGGATGAAACGTACATCAAAATTAAAGGTCGTTGGCATTATCTCTATCGTGCAATTGATGCGGATGGATTGACTTTAGACATCTGGCTACGCAAGAAACGGGATACTCAAGCTGCTTATGCGTTCTTGAAACGACTACATAAACAGTTTGGTCAACCAAGAGTAATTGTCAAGGATAAAGCGCCCTCTATTGGTTCTGCATTTAGAAAGTTACAGAGTAACGGTTTATATACTAAGACAGAGCATCGAACCGTTAAATATCTCAATAACCTCATTGAGCAAGACCATCGACCAATCAAACGACGCAATAAATTTTATCGAAGTCTACGAACTGCCTCAACCACGATTAAGGGCATGGAAACCATTCGAGGAATATACAAAAAGAACCGAAGAAATGGAACGCTCTTCGGATTTTCGGTGTCTACTGAAATTAAGGTCTTAATGGGAATATTAGCTTAAGAACAAGAAGGATTATAAACCTTGTATTTGATTTTTAAACTTTGCAACAGAACCAATTATATGATTGAGAGCTTCTTAATTTTTTACGGACTTTTCATACTTTGTTTTTGACAAGTTTACTTATATCTT
>NZ_JBEXFP010000105.1:0-1978 GCF_040606825.1 Micromonospora sp. NPDC005367
CCCTCTCGGGCCCCCCCCGCCCCGGCCCGGCGGGCCGCGGCGGCCCGGCGGGCCGCCGGCCGCGACAGGCGACTGCTCGGACGCGGGATCGGCCTCGGTCGGCGCCGGGGCCGTAGGCGGCTCCCCGATCGCACGGCCCAGCTGATCGAGACGTGTCCCCTGACCGGCCAGCCGGCGGTCGAGGAAGTCGACGGCGGCGGGCAGGTCACGGTGGCGCTCGGCGATCGTGACGCCCCGTTCACCGGCCCGGCGCCGCTCGGCGAGCTGCCGGGCCAGGTCCGCGTACTCCTCGAAGGTCATGTTTCAGTCCTCACCGGCGAGGTCGTGCGCGGACCGGGCGAACGGCACGATCAGCCGGACCCGTCGGTCGTGCCGGTCCACCAGCAGTGCCCGGTCGGGTCTGGGCGTGTACGCGACGTTCCGCAGCCCGAGGTGCCGCCCCAGCTCGTCGCCGGGGACATCCAGCGCGACCAGGCAGGCGACCCCGTCACCGTCGTGGGCGTCGCCGGTGTCGTCGGCCAGCCGGCGTGCGCCGCGCCACCAGCCGAGCAGGTGCACCCCTCGGCCCGGGCCGTGGCGGAGCACGGCACGTAGATCGTCGCGACCGCGGCGACCGGTCCGCGGGTCCGCCGGGTCGAGCACCGTCGAGGCGCCGTCCAGGCCGAACGCGACGAGGAACGTGCGGCCCGCCGGAGCCGGCGCGGCCGGATCGGCCAGCGTCGCGAGCTGTTCCCGCAGCCCGGTCGCGTCGAGCTGGTCGACCCGGTGGCCGGCGGCGCTCAGCGCGGCGGCGGTCTCACCGGCCACCGGGTCGGCCCCGGCCACCAGCGGGGCGATCAGGAACCGGCACTCCCCCGGCAGGTGCTGGCGGGCCAGGCTCAGCGTCGCGGCACGGAGCAGGTCCGCGCCGGCCGTCGAGGCGCCCACCACGCCCAGATGCCGGCCGGGCGTCGTGTCCATGATGAACAGCGCGCTGCTGACGTGCACGTCGACGGTCCGGCCGACCAAGGCCAGCGGGCGGCGGCCACCCGGGCGCAGCCCCGAGTAGGTGGCGTCGTCCTCGACCGGGGCGTTCTCGTACCCCCGGAAGACCGCGGGTGGGCGTGTCCCGGCCGGCCGGGCCTGCCACAGCTCGCGCCGCAGCCGGGTGAGCGCTTCGGCGGCGGCGTCGGCGTCGGGAAGACGGACGACGGTCTCGACGCCGGCCGCGCCCGCGGCGACGTTGACCGCGGCCGCGCCCGCCGGGAGCCCTTCTGCTGCCTGGTGCTGTGGGTCGAGCGCGCCACCGGTGCCGGAGAGCGCGACCCGGCCGACGAGCGCCTCGCCGCCTGCCCCGAGCGCCTCGACGCCCGTGCCGTCGCGGCCGGCCAGCACCAGGTGCACGCCGCACGCGCCACCCTTGCGCACCAGTTCGGTCAGCAGGGTCACCGACTCGCGGGCCGGTGCGTCGTCGCCGGTGAGCAGGACGTCGAACGTGTCGAACACCGCCACGATGCGCGGCAGCGGTGGGTCGGTGGGCAGGTCGGCGAACCGGGTGACGCCGTGCCGCTTCAACGCGGTGGTGCGACGGCGCAGTTCCCGGCGCAGCTCGCGCAGCACGGACACGGCGTACTCGCGGTCCGACTCGACACCGATCGCCCGGGCGTGCGGCAGCCAGGATTGGTCGTGCCCGGTCGGCCCGAACTCGGCGAAGCTCACCCCGTCGGGAAGACCGAGCAGGTAGAGCTGGAGCTGGGCGGGGGCGTAGCGGGCGGCCAACCCGTGCAGCACGGCGGCCAGGAAGGACGCGGTGGCGCCGACGTCGCCGCCGTCGACCAGCCAGTGCGGTGTGGTGTCGTCGAAGGAGACGGTCACCGGGGTCCGCCCGCTGTGGCCCACGACGGTACGCAGGCCGACGCCGGCCGGCTCCGCCCACCGCCGGTCGGGGAGCAGTTCGGCGAACCGCCGCGCGTCGGCGCACCGGGCGGCCGCGGCGATT
>NZ_JBEXFP010000106.1:0-1922 GCF_040606825.1 Micromonospora sp. NPDC005367
CTCTATTGAACCGTGATTGTTTCTAAATAAAAATAAGGACTTTAGTATGATTATTTTTAAAGTCATTTATGATTTAATATAAATTGATAGTCATTTTGATATGGAGGACCCGAATTGCTAGTTGAGGTTCTGTTGCAAAGTTTTCCAAAAAATCTATTTTAGTGTAAAATTGAGAAAAAAGACAGAGAGGACAGAGTAATGAATCATTTTAAAGGCAAACAATTCAAAAAAGACGTCATTATTGTCGCTGTTGGTTACTACCTGCGTTACAATCTAAGCTATCGTGAAGTTCAGGAATTGTTATATGATCGTGGAATAAATGTTTGTCATACTACGATTTATCGTTGGGTGCAAGAGTACAGCAAAGTCCTCTATTATCTTTGGAAGAAGAAAAATAGACAATCCTTCTATTCATGGAAAATGGACGAAACCTATATCAAAATTAAGGGACGTTGGCATTATCTTTATCGTGCAATTGATGCGGACGGCTTAACCTTAGATATCTGGTTACGAAAGAAACGGGATACGCAAGCAGCCTATGCTTTCTTAAAACGACTCCATAAACAGTTTGGTGAGCCGAAAGCAATTGTGACCGATAAAGCACCTTCTCTTGGCTCCGCCTTTAGAAAGTTACAGAGTGTGGGTTTATATACTAAGACAGAGCACCGAACTGTGAAGTATCTTAACAATTTAATAGAACAAGACCATCGACCTATTAAACGACGGAATAAATTTTATCAAAGTCTCCGTACAGCCTCTTCCACGATTAAGGGCATGGAGACCATTCGAGGAATATATAAAAAGAACCGAAGAAATGGAACGCTCTTCGGCTTTTCGGTGTCTACTGAAATCAAGGTATTAATGGGAATACCAGCCTAAGATATTTGGAGTTCAGAGCGGGCGCGTTTGATTTTCAAACTTCGCAACAGAACCGATAATCTTTATCTTCTAACTTATAGCTGTTATCGTCTGCGGTTCGTTTCTTCTCAATATGAAAGACAATAGAATCAATGCTTTTACCTTTTTTCACTTTCTCATAGGCAATATTAAATGAGGTCCGATCATTGATTTCTTCAAGGGGTTTATCTAAAACTTTCTTGCTAAAGTTAGTGAATAATTTGTATTCATTGACCGTGTCCGTCATTTCTCGTAATTCTCGCATGGAAATTGAAGGATTGCGGTAGGCTTCCACTTGTTCTTCTCGGCGCCCGCCCTTGTAACTATAATGCTCGTACTGGTTATAATTCATAGATAACCAGCGATACAAGATAATGGAATACTTGCTATTGAGTTCTGCAAGATCAGACAAAGCGTGTTGCGTGAAATTTTGTTTTAAATTGATTAAATACGGCATAATTTCAGGACTAAATCGGATCGTTACCTCATCATGATAATCCGTCCACTTAACATAGGGAATCGGCACAATATTTTCAAATTCAAATCCATGTTCTTTTTTTTCTTTAATTTTGAAAAAGGCTTGTTTCTGCATATTCTCGACTGCCTGTTTAAAACGTGTGTGTTTATTGCTGTCGTCCACTTTAAAAAAGGCAAACAGTTCTGCTTTTGACAAATAAACCGTATGATCTTTTGGTGGTTCTTCTGTATCAATGCACGATACGGCTAATTCAAACATTTTCAGTGGGGTTTTATCCATTTTGGCAATAGATGTGATTAAAGAATTATGCTCGACCACTTTACGTTTTGATAATTCGTTCAAGATTTGCACCTGCTTCTGATTTTGTTCATTTTTTGGTATACTAGTCATAGAAAACTGCTCCTTTGTGAGTGATTTTAGATAGGCATGAAGAAAATCTGACCAAAGAATTGTTCTTCATGCTTTTATTATACCACAACATAAGTACTTACCTAACAAAAAAGTACTTATGTACATAGTTTTTTGTACTTATGTACATAGTTTTTTG
>NZ_JBEXFP010000107.1:0-1721 GCF_040606825.1 Micromonospora sp. NPDC005367
GTAAAACGCGACAGAGCATAACTGTCGTGTGTTCAAATCTGAGTCGATAGATGGCTTTCAATCTTACTTGGAGTTTTGCATGAATATGGCACTCGCTTTTTTTAAGATCAGATTTTCTTCCTCTAGTTGGCCATTCCTTTTTTGTAATTCTTGAATCTGTTTAGCAGTCAACACCGTATTATCTTCAAGACGCACTTGAGAGTACTGCTTAATCCATTTTGCAAGTGCAGAAGAAGATACGCCATAATCTTTACAGAGTTCAGTTTGTGTTTTACCAGTTTGATAGAGATTAACAAGCGATTGTTTGAAATCCTCATCGTAACGTTTAAAACCTGACATAAAAGTCCTTTCATTTTTGTGTCTTAATAGACAGATTATAACACCCAATTTTCTGTCCACTTTTATAGTATAGCTCCATGGCACGTGTTGGTGATCTTTTAGGAATCAACTATCTAGGGACGCATACCATGCGTAAAACAGGCACTTATCGTGTTTATACGCAGTCGAATTATAATATTGGTTTAGTGATGCATTTATTAAACCATTCAAGCGAAGCCATGACTTTAACTTATCTTGGATTAGATCAAGCTAGTCGAGAAACGATGTTAGACCAAATTGATTTTGGGTAATGAATGTTTAGAACTTAGTAGTCGTCCAAAAACGACTACTTTTTTTGTTGAATCGTCCTTGGACGATTCGATGCTTTTGACTTGTAAGAACAGGATTGAATGAAGCCATACTGTTCGCATATTTTTAGTGGATGAACAAACAAAATACGAGAGATTTTTTGTTCGTTCATCCATGGTTTTAGAAAAAAGAGGGACGATTTCGGAAGAAGAAAATCGTCCCTCTTTTTCTTCTTTTTGTATGACAAAAAGAAAGATCTTTTGCCCATTTTATTTTTATAAAATGGGTAGGTGGCGTTTGCGTAAAGCAAATCGACACAATCCAAAGGGGATAAAAGGGGAAAGTGAAACTTCCCCCTTTTCAAGCCACATTGTAATACAAGAACGAAGTAATTTGTATTACAATGTGATAGCTTACAGCAGTATTTATGGGTTTATATTTGCTATTTTGTTGTGAGGATTGTAACCGAATAGGGCGCAATGCTTATTACAAAATCAATGACAAAGGGCGATTGAGGAATGAGCGCTGGGGCATTTTATCTTTGAGGAAGTTCTTGATGGATCAGAAAAATGTATCACAAATTGAAACAAAGACTCACTCATTTAAGAGACGCTACTAGCATGAAATTTTGTTGTTGCGATAAGCAACTTCTGATACACGATTTTTAGCCATTACATCACTCGTTTTTAGAGTGATGTGTAAGTGCGCATTGCACTCTTTTTTTACGAAACAAGCCGACCAGCGTTTGAAACTTTTTAGTTTTTCATCATTCTATTTTAAAACGCTCTAAAACTCGATTTAAGCGACTTTAATTCGAAACTGTCTATTTGTTCAAAGGGAACATTAAGAATGCTTAAACGAGCTTTTAAGTGGGTTTAAAGTGATTTTGAATTGAATAGCTTGTTTTAAGTTGTAAAAAAACAAGTTAAACAAAGTATAGGTTTTCCATTTAAGGGTTGTTAGGGCTTGCCCTGACCGTCTGTAAGACGCTTGATTGCAAAGTATGAGTATTTAGCTAGTCAAATAGTTAAAACAGCGTATACAAGCAATTAGAGGGAATCCAAGAAAGTCCTAAGAGAGGGTTTGATCTTTTC
>NZ_JBEXFP010000108.1:0-1683 GCF_040606825.1 Micromonospora sp. NPDC005367
ACATTACATAGTAGTCGCTTAAATCACCTTCAAAATCAAAGGCTAAGTCTAATCTTGTAAAACCGTCATCTTCCATATAGTCGATGATGTTTTGTTTTAACCAAATCATTTCTTCATGTGTAAATTTATTTGGATTAAATTCAACACGCATATTACGTCTATCCCATGTATCTGCTTTTACTTTGTCGTATTCGATATAAACTTTTTCCTGCAGCGCTTTAGCTTTAAATTTCGTTTGTAGTATATCCCAAAGTCTAATTTGTGGTTCAGTACTCATGAATTCAGATAGCTTTTGAGCGTTGTCACGACTGAGATTTCCAACTATTGTCATAGCGTCAAAACTTAATTTAGGATTTTGTGGGTGCACAGAATGCACTCCTAACCGGCTATTAGAGTAGCCGGTTGAGTGTAAAATGTCACTATCCTTATTTTGTAAGTACTTTGAATAATTTTCTCTACTCATAAAAAATCGACTCCTTAATTTGTTTTAAGAAGTCGCTCACCCGAATATATATCTTGAAGAAAAAACTAATATCGTTTAATATCTAGATATACAAAATATAAAAAACAACTTAATGTTTTTCCTTGGGTAAGTCGCATTCACAAACTTTGGTAGGGGCGTGAGCGACTTCTTTTTATTTTGTTATTAATATAACACTACCAAAAAGCTTGGTCTATTATGACCAAGCTTTTTGGTGTTTATAAACCTATGTCAAATTTTTCTTTCACGCCAAAAAACATCCGAAACACTATCATATCAACGTTTTATACCTATTTTAATTATTTGAGTTATTTCTATATAGTATCAAGACAAGAAGAAACTCGTTTCACTCGTTTCAAAAAAGCCAAAAATTCTCATCGTTAAATACTTTTAAATGCACTATTAATAAATAAATGATAAAGTGAAAATGTAACATCATCCCCACACATCATTAAATCTTTTAATATGAAAAAGTACTTTTACCCTCCATAGCCACTTAATTGTTGAGTGGCTATTTTTAATGCTTTATTCCAATTGCTTTTTGGTTGGAACCAACGGAGCATAATGTGTTGTTGAGTTGGTACTTCGTTGGGATTAATCCCAACAAACCACCAACCAACTCGCTAACATAGTTAGCTAACACATAGCTCATTCCAACCAAAAATTTTCTCGGCATAAATGCGTGTGATATGATTAATGTATTACTCCTTTCATTTAATATATCAAAAACAATTCCCTGGCTACTCAAAAAATGAGTAGTCTTTTTATTTTGCATTTTAAGCCCTTTCTAGGACATTTAATCATTCCACGTATAAAAAATAACTAAAAACTTTTTTCGTTCAACAGAGAGACGATAAATCATCTTAAAATTCATTTTCTAAATCTTTTAGAATACGAAATATGTTTTTCTATCTCGGTTATTCTTCTTAATAAAAAGCTAAAGCCTTAAAAAATAGGTGTATAATGTAACTCTTGTATTTTAAAGAGCATAAGAGGAATCCTGCACAGAAATGTCTCCATTCGGTAGCCATTTCTGTGCAAAATATTGATTTGACAGTGTCAAATGGGATTCCTATTTATGCGATAAAAATTGTTATATGTCTCCCGAACGGCTACACAAAAGCTACGGAATAGCTACCCAAAATCAAAAATGTATCCCAAATGGCTACATAAAAAGGGAGCCATTTGGGAGCTAAAAGGTA
>NZ_JBEXFP010000109.1:0-1602 GCF_040606825.1 Micromonospora sp. NPDC005367
TAAGACCTTACCAAATTCATGCTATTCGTAAGATTCGTCAAAAAGCTGCACAGCATGAAGGAGGATTTATTTGGCATGCGACAGGTTCAGGAAAGACCATTACCAGTTTTGTCGCAACGAAATTATTAGCACAAAATGCGATCGGTGTCGATCGTACGGTCATGGTTGTTGATAGAACAGACTTAGATGCTCAAACGCAGGATGAGTTTACGAAGTTTGCCTCGGAATATCATACCGGACAAACGACCGGAAATTCGGTAGCCAATACTTTGATTGTTGGGATCAAAAATCAAAAACAGTTGGCTCGAAACCTCCTTTCATCAAAAAATAATAATACGATTTTAGTGACCACGATTCAAAAACTCTCTGCGGCTATGCGAAGTGCCCAACAAGAGAGTGAAGAAAAAGGCTCGAATCAATTTGAGAAGCTACGGCAAGAACATATTGTTTTTATTGTTGATGAGGCTCATCGTGCGGTTAGTGATGAGGAAATGAAGCGAATTAAGAAAATATTACCCAATTCAACCTGGTTTGGATTAACGGAGACGCCTATTTTTGAACAAAATAAAAAGCAAGAAAATGGAACCTTTGCCAGAACGACGAGCCAGCAATACGGGCCACTCCTTCACTCCTATACAACCAAAAACGCTATGGATGATGGCGCTGTTTTAGGCTTTCAAGTCGAGTATCATTCACTGATTTCAGAAGAGGATCAAGAGGTAATTGTCACCCAACTCAATAAAGGAAAGTTACCAGACGATGTCTTACAACAAGAAAAATTGTTGCCTACGGAACTTTATGAAACAGATGAACATATTCGTACCATGTTACAAAAAATCTTTAATCGGAGAAGTGTGGTCAAAAAGTTCAAGGTACAGAATGGTTTTCCTACGATGTCAGCCATTCTTACCACTCACTCGATTGCCCAAGCCAAACATATTTACCGGATTTTAAAGGAAATGAAAGATAATGGGACACTCTTGAATGGGCGACAATTTGATGAACGTCATCAACTGATTGATAAAGATTTCCCAAGAGTAGCTATTACCTTCTCAACCAATCCGGATCAATTAGAAAAAAATGAACAAGACGATGAATTAGTAGAGATCATGAAAGAGTATGCGAAACAGTTTGATGCTTCTCCTTATCAAGATGAGAAACTCTACAATCAAAATATTAATAAACGGTTGGCCCGTAAGGAAAAGCAATATCAATCGGATGGTCAGTGGCTAGATTTTGTCATTGTTGTCGATCGTTTATTGACAGGCTTTGATTCTCCAACGATTCAAACCTTATATATTGATCGAGAAATGAACTATCAAAAGCTCCTTCAAGCGTTCTCAAGAACGAATCGTATTTATACAGGAAAAGATTCTGGGTTGATTGTCTCTTTTAGAAAGCCCTTCACCATGAAAGAAAATGTGCAAAACACGTTTCGTCTATTCTCAAATGAAAATCAAAACTTTGATCAACTGATTCCAAGAGAATATGAAGAAGTCAAAAAAGAATTTATCGAATGTTCAACACTTTATAAACAAAGCGAAGCCGACCTATCGGATAAACCCAATGATCTTAAAACGATGATTGCGCAAGTGAGTGCTT
>NZ_JBEXFP010000110.1:0-1503 GCF_040606825.1 Micromonospora sp. NPDC005367
GGTGGGGTCAGACATCCCAGGAGCTTGGATGTCAAGCAGCGACGGGTTGGGTTCGGTGTGACCAGGCGGTTGCCTGGTCGTAGACGGTGGTGGTTTTGAGGCAGCCGTGGAGGATGCCGACGAGGCGGTTGCCGATCTGCCGTAGCGCGGCGTTGTGGCCGATGTCGCGGGCGCGGAGCTGGTCGTAGTAGGCGCGGACGGCGGGGTCGTGCAGGATCGCGGCGCTGGCCTGTGTGTGTAGGGCGTCGACGAGGCGGTCGTTGTGCACGATGCGGGCGTGGACGGTTTTGGATTTGCCGGACTGGCGGGTGATGGGGGCGGTGCCGGCGTAGTTCTTGCGGGCTTTGGCGTCGGCGTAGCGGCCTGGGGCGTCGCCGAACTCTGCGAGCACCCGGGCGCCGAGGATCACGCCGATGCCGGGTTGGCTGAGGTAGACCTCAGCGTCCGGGTGCTGGCCAAAATGCGCCTCGACCTGGCCCTCCATTGCCTTGATCTGGGCGTTGAGGGTTTGCAGGATCGCGACGGTGGCGCTGATGGTGGCCGCGTAGGCGGCGGTGACGACGTCGGGCTGGCGCAGGTGCGCGGTGCGCAGTGCCCGCTGGATCGTGGTGGCCTTGTCGGCGATCCCGCGGCGGCGAGCGCGTTTGAGAGCTGAGCTGATCTGGGTGAGGGTGAGTTTGGCGGCCTGGTCCGGGGTCGATGCCTTGGCCAGCAGCTCGAGGGTGTCGGCGCCGGTCAGTGTCAGCGGCTGATAGGCATCCAGCGCGGCGGGAAAGAACTCCCGCAGCGCCGCACGCAGCCGCAGCGTGTGCCGGGTGCGTTCCCAGATCAGCGTCTGGTGCGCGCGGGCCACCACCTTGACCGCCTCGGCGAGATCGGAATCGGCAGCGACCTGCCGCAGTTGATGACGGCGGGTCCGCACCATGTCCGCCAAGGCATGCGCGTCGCCTTTGTCGCTCTTGGCCCCGGACAGCGACACCAACTCCCGATGCCGGGCGGCCTGCTTCGGGTTCACCCCGAACACCTGGTAGCCGGCCGCGATCAGCGCCCGCACCCACGGCCCACGATCGGTTTCGATACACACCAGCACCTGCGCCGGCGCGGCGTCGTCGGGCAGGAACCCGGCCACAAGGTCGTGGAAACGGGCCATGCCGTCCACACCCTCGGGCAGCCGCGCGGTGCGCATCACCCGCCCGCGCAGGTCCTGCACCTCCACATCGTGATGATCTTCCGCCCAGTCGTCACCGACGAACAGCACAACGCCTCCCGTCCCGCCGAACAACCCGTCGGCAGCCTGCGGGAGAACCAGCGCCCTAATGGACCAGTGCTCACGCCAACCCGGCGGGCACGACATCCCATCAGCCGTTCATCTCCCGACCACGGGCGAGGGCACGGTCTGACCCTAGGACTCACCGGTCCAGGGGGTGCGAGTGCTCACTCGCCCGCAGCTACCGGACATCGAGTCTGCCTCCCGACCGACCCGACACCTCCCATTAGGGGGTG
>NZ_JBEXFP010000111.1:0-1418 GCF_040606825.1 Micromonospora sp. NPDC005367
GTTATGTAATACCATAACAGCAGTTGCAAAAGTTGACTTCCCAGAACCTGATTCCCCAACAATGGCTAAAACTTCAACACGTCTAAGCCTTAAATCAATATCATAAATTGCTTTTTGAAATTTACCAGCAATCCGAAAGGCAACACTCACTTGTTTTGCTTCCAAAATATTTTCACTTTCCATATTTACCTCAATGAAATCTTTCTAAATAGACTTAATAAAAGTATACTGCTTTTTCTGTATATTTGCAAAAAATTATCATTTTGGATATCTTCATGAATTTTCTGAACATTACGGGAAATGAAGGTAAAACAACAGTTTTGGAGGAAATAATAAAAGCAGTAATCATATTAAAAAATGCTTTTATTATACCCGAATTGCTAGTTAATTTCATTGGAAAATAAATAAGTCGTGCTATCCTAATCTTAAACCACTAAGCATTAGAAAGCGCACGACTTATATGACTTATAATAGCACACTTCCAAAAGTTTTTGTTTATTTACTGACAACCATTGAGACGCTTTATCAAACGAGTGTTTCCCTTGAGGTTCAAAACCGAAAGAACGTCCATCTCGCAACATCAGATTGCTTAGTTATCGCTTGTTACCTATGGGGCGTACTGCATTTTAGTGAAACGCTTAAAGCTAAGCACCAATTGGCTCAAAGTTTATTTCCTAATTTCCTAGAATATTCTCGCTTTGTCCGCCGTTGTAATGCCCTCTTACCGAGTATCCAAGTCATTCGCCAAGCACTCGTCTTTAAAGAGGTTGAAGGAATGAGTGTATCCATTATTGACAGCTTCCCCCTTCCTTTGTGTCAGCCTATTCGTAATTTCATAAGCAAAGTTCTTGGAGATGATGCAAATGTTGGCTACAATGCTACAAAGGGACAGTACTTCTATGGATGTAAATGTCATGCTTTAGTCAGTGAATCAGGCTATGTCATAGACTACACAATTACTCCTGCTTCAATGGCTGATAGTTCAATGACCGAGGAAGTGTTGAGTCAATTTGGGACACCAACAGTCCTTGGAGATATGGGATATTTAGGTCAGTCACTGCATGATAGGCTGGAATTAAAAGGAATTGATCTAATTACACCTGTCAGGAAGAACATGAAGCAAAAGAAAATCCTTTTCCCTAATTTTTCAAAACGTAGAAAAGTGATTGAGCGAGTTTTCTCTTTTTTGACAAATCTAGGAGCTGAGCGTTGTAAAAGTCGTTCGCCTCAAGGTTTTCAATTGAAATTAGAGATGATACTTTTAGCGTATTCTTTACTGTTAAAATCAGCTAAATCACTGGAACCAGAGACTTTAAGATATTCTACCGGATATCAAGTCATGGCTGAATAATCAACTAGCAATTCGGGTCTTTATTAAATACTAATGATTGCATTAAAAATTGCTTTTTGAGATAATT
>NZ_JBEXFP010000113.1:0-1344 GCF_040606825.1 Micromonospora sp. NPDC005367
GGAACTGAAACATCTAAGTACCCCGAGGAAAAGAAATCAACCGAGATTCCCCCAGTAGCGGCGAGCGAACGGGGAGGAGCCCAGAACCTGAATCGGCTTGTGTGTTAGTGGAAGCGTCTGGAAAGTCGCGCAGCAAAGGGTGATAGCCCCGTACACTAAAATGCACAGGTCGTGAGTTCGATGAGTAGGGCGGGACACGTGACATCCTGTCTGAATATGGGGGGACCATCCTCCAAGGCTAAATACTCCTTAGTGACCGATAGTGAACCAGTACCGTGAGGGAAAGGTGAAAAGAACCCCGAGAGGGGAGTGAAATAGCACCTGAAACCGTGTGCCTACAAGAAGTTCGAGCCCGTTTATGGGTGATGGCGTGCCTTTTGTAGAATGAACCGGCGAGTTACGATCTGATGCAAGGTTAAGCAGCGAATGTGGAGCCGTAGCGAAAGCGAGTCTGAATAGGGCGTTGAGTATTTGGTCGTAGACCCGAAACCAGGTGATCTACCCTTGGTCAGGTTGAAGTTCAGGTAACACTGAATGGAGAACCGAACCGACTTACGTTGAAAAGTGAGCGGATGAACTGAGGGTAGCGGAGAAATTCCAAACGAACTGGGAGATAGCTGGTTCTCTCCGAAATAGCTTTAGGGCTAGCGTCGAAATGTAAGTGTATTGGAGGTAGAGCACTGTTTGGGTGAGGGGTCCGTCTAGGATTACCAATCTCAGATAAACTCCGAATGCTAATACACATGTTCGGCAGTCAGACTGCGAGTGCTAAGATCCGTAGTCGAAAGGGAAACAGCCCAGACCAACAGCTAAGGTCCCAAAATATATGTTAAGTGGAAAAGGATGTGGGGTTGCACAGACAACTAGGATGTTAGCTCAGAAGCAGCTATCATTCAAAGAGTGCGTAATAGCTCACTAGTCGAGTGACCCTGCGCCGAAAATGTACCGGGGCTAAACATATTACCGAAGCTTTGGATTGATATTTTATCAATGGTAGGAGAGCGTTCTTAACCGCGATGAAGGTATACCGTGAGGAGTGCTGGAGCGTTAAGAAGTGAGAATGCCGGTATGAGTAGCGCAAGATAAGTGAGAATCTTATCCACCGTAAGACTAAGGTTTCCAGGGGAAGGCTCGTCCGCCCTGGGTTAGTCGGGACCTAAGGCGAGGCCGAAAGGCGTAGTCGATGGACAACTGGTTGATATTCCAGTACTAGATATGATCGTGATGGAGGGACGCAGTAGGCTAAGAGATGCCAGTTAATGGATTCTGGTCTAAGCAGTGAGGTGTGAGATGTGTCAAATGCATTTCTCTTTAACATTGAGCTGTGATGGGGAAGCAACTACG
>NZ_JBEXFP010000114.1:0-1279 GCF_040606825.1 Micromonospora sp. NPDC005367
CCAAGATCTGGCCACCTTGAGGGGCACGGCCACCGCCCGCACGCGCACCAAGCCCCGCACGAGACGCGGCACCAGTCGCGGCCGGGGACAGCCACACGGAGGGACCAACCGATGACCGACGACACCCAGTACCGCCAGATGGTCCGCCAACTCTTCACCGGGGGGCGAGCCGAGCTGGACGACCTGGACCCGGGCGAGCCGGACAGCCGGCAGGGCAACCACGTGCCCCGCGAGGGCGGCGGCATGGAGCAACGACGGCCCGCCGACTACGACGACCGCAACTACGTCGGCGAACTCTTCGGCGTCCACCCCAACCAGCGCAACCTCCACCAGGGCGGCGAAGAAACCTTCCGCGACTGGACCCGCGAACTGTTCGCCCGAGCCGGCATCCACTCCGAGTGAACAACCCAGCCGGCGCCATCACAACGATCATCAACTGAAGGGACAGACCAGAGTGAACACCGACGCCATCATGGTCAACGCGACCATCCAGCAGATCCGCCAGCACTACCCGCACCTCGGCCTCCAGGTGCCCGACGGCATGGCCGACGCCATCGCCCAGATCGACGCCGAAAGCGACCAACCGCAGTACACCGTCGACCCCGGCGAGCTGCGCGCCGCCGTGGCCACCGCTCACGAAGCTGGCGAAGACCCCGCCACCGACGAGGCCGTCCGAACCGCGCTGGCCCGCTACCAGCTGGCCAGCCTCAACCTTGGCCCGACGCCTGCCAGCCGGGCCGAGCGTCGCGCCGCCGTGCTCCACACGCACATGGACGCCATCCTCACCGACCTGACGTGGGTCGTCGACCAGGGCGACGCCGTGCTGACCCGCGTACGCGAGGCCGGGGTCAACCCCAATGAGCCCTTCATGGCCGGGAACGCCACCCGGGTGGCGTTGTGGGAGGAGGCGCAGGAAGCCCTCAACCGCATCACGCACGCCGGGAAGTTGTGGGGGCTGCTCGTCGCTGCCTTCCGCCTCGTCGAACGGCCACAGGCCCGCCGGGCGCTGATCCTCGCCGACCTCACCCCCGAGCAGTTGTTCGCCATCGACGGCCGAGACCTGCTCGCGGCAGCCCGAGCCGGGCACCCGCTCAAGCTGGCCACCCCCGAGGGGTTCAAGCAGCGATCCAAGCGGGTCGACGAGCACCTGGCCGCTGAGGCGGCACGGCTGGAGCGCGAGCGCAACGGCCAGCGAGGCAAGGCGGCGGCCTAGGGCCAACGGGGGTGGGGGAGGTCCCCCCACCCCCGCCCCCTTCCGCACTTCCCGGCTTAGGCGTCC
>NZ_JBEXFP010000115.1:0-1247 GCF_040606825.1 Micromonospora sp. NPDC005367
CTGGGATTAATTTTCTATAAGTACTTGTCTGATGCGCAGCTGAGAGAAGTTTATGAACAAGAAAATGGCAAAACAGATACCTTCCCAGAACGTTCCACTCAGTATGCAGGCTTCATGGAATGGTACGAAGAAGACAAAGACGATTTAATCGAAAATATCCAACCCAAACAAGGCTACTTTATCCAACCCGATCAATTGTTTTATCACTACCGCCTCAAAGCTGATAACTATGAATTTAACTTGACCGACTTACAAGCAGGTTTTAATGAGTTGGAACGTCAAGGAGAAGAATTCAGTGGATTGTTTGCGGATATTGATTTAAACTCCACAAAATTAGGCTCAAATGCACAACAACGTAATGTGACGATTACTGAGGTCTTGCGTGCTTTAGATGAGATTGACTTATTTGAACACAATGGCGATGTGATTGGGGACGCTTATGAGTATTTAATTGGGATGTTTGCGGAAGGTGCGGGTAAAAAAGCAGGCGAGTTTTATACCCCACAAGCTGTTTCACGCATCATGTCAGAGATCACTTCAATCGGCCAAGAATCTCGAGCACCTTTTCATATCTATGACCCTGCGATGGGTTCAGGTTCTTTGATGCTTAATATTCGTCGCTATCTCATCAATCCAAATCAAGTGCACTATCATGGACAAGAGTTAAATACAACGACCTTTAACTTGGCACGTATGAACTTAATTCTTCATGGGGTGGATAAAGAACGCATGAACCTGAATAACGGAGATACTTTAGATGCCGATTGGCCCTCAGAAGAGCCTTATCAGTTTGATTCCGTAGTCATGAATCCACCTTATTCTGCAAAATGGTCAGCGGCAGATCAGTTTCTCTCTGACCCTCGTTTTGAGCGTTTTGGAAAATTAGCGTCTAAATCTAAAGCTGACTTTGCCTTTCTCCTTCACGGTTTTTACCATTTGAAAGAATCGGGAACAATGGGAATTGTCCTTCCGCATGGCGTGCTCTTTAGAGGAGCCGCAGAAGGAACCATTCGTCAAGCCCTTTTAGAAATGGGAGCCATTGATGCGGTCATTGGCTTGCCGGCCAATATTTTTTTTGGAACGAGTATTCCGACAACGGTTATTATTTTGAAGAAAAACCGCTCTCATCGTGATGTCTTATTTATCGATGCTTCTCAAGATTTTGAAAAACAAAAAAATAAAAATGTCCTGTTGGATGAACATATTGATAAAATTGTTTCTATCTACAAAAAACGAGAAGTTATTGA
>NZ_JBEXFP010000116.1:0-1217 GCF_040606825.1 Micromonospora sp. NPDC005367
GAAAGAAGAAAATTATTTTAAGAAATGGAAAGGTTATAATAAACTAGACACAAAGTTAAGAGAAATCGTGGAAAGGTTTATTATGGCAAGAAGAAAATTCGATAAACAATTTAAAAATTCTGCAGTAAAACTCATTCTTGAAGAGGGTTACTCTGTTAAAGAAGTCAGCCAAGAGCTTGAGGTTCATGCCAATAGTCTTTATCGCTGGGTTCAAGAAGTTGAAGAATATGGAGAAAGTGCTTTTCCAGGAAATGGGACAGCCCTAGCTGATGCCCAACATAAGATTAAATTGTTAGAGAAAGAAAATCGTTATCTTCAGGAGGAACTTGAACTTCTAAAAAAGTTCCGGGTCTTCTTGAAGCGAAGCAAGTAAAACGTTTTGAATTTCTCTTGAAACATCATGGGAAGATAAAAATTAAGCATGCAGTAAAAGTTCTTAAGGTTTCTCGCTCAGGTTTCTATGAATACATGCATCGTCGTCCTTCAAAACAACAAGTGGAGAGAGAAATTCTCTCAGAGAAGATAAAAGCTGTCTTTCATGAGCATAAGGGACGCTATGGTGCGGTTAGAATTACCAAGGTACTTCATAATACTGGTATTATGACCAACACGAAACGTGTTGGGAAACTGATGCACTTGATGGGACTTTATGCCAAGGGAAGCCGTTATAAATATAAACATTACAACAGAAAAGGAGCTTCGCTTTCAAGCCCCAATTTAATTAATCAGATCTTTAAAGCAACAGCTCCTAATAAAGTATGGCTGGGAGACATGACCTATATCCCTACCAAAGAAGGCACCTTATACTTAGCCGTGAATATCGACGTTTTTTCACGTAAGATTGTAGGCTGGTCAATGTCTTCACGGATGCAAGATAAACTGGTGAGGGATTGCTTCTTACAAGCTTGTGGGAAAGAACATCCTCAGCCTGGCTTGATTGTCCATACTGATCAAGGGAGTCAATATACAAGCTCTCGTTATCAATCTACTCTTCGTCAAGTCGGTGCTCAATCTAGCATGAGTCGTAAAGGAAATCCATATGACAATGCAATGATGGAGTCTTTTTATAAGACGCTAAAGAGGGAGCTTATTAATGATGCTCATTTTGAGACAAGAGCTGAGGCTACTCAAGAAATATTTAAATACATTGAGACCTATTACAATACAAAAAGGATGCATTCAGGTCTTGATTACAAGTCTCCAAAAGACTTTGAAAA
>NZ_JBEXFP010000117.1:0-1197 GCF_040606825.1 Micromonospora sp. NPDC005367
CATCGATGAAGATATTATTGAGTACGTCACTGATAATGATGAAAGTACTAATTATGTTTATGATATCAATGAGGACTACCAATTATTCATCTTTCTGGCGCCGTATGCCCTCGACAAAGATGCGCTGAGATACATTACCCAGCCATTTGGCATGTTGCTCCATAAGGGCGTTTTATTCACGTTTAATCAAAGCGGCATACCTGAAGTCAACACGGCACTTTACTCGGCATTGGATAATCCCGAGGTTAAGAGCGTCGATGCATTTATTCTGCAAACACTGTTTACAGTTGTTGTCAGTTTTATCCCAATTTCTCGCGCCATTACCAAGAAACGCAACTATTTGGATAAAATGTTGAACCGGAAGACGAAGAACAGTGACTTGGTTTCACTTTCATATCTTCAACAGACGTTGACCTTTTTGTCCAGCGCGGTCCAAACCAATCTCAGTGAACTCGATCGTTTGCCAAAGACCCATTTTGGTGTCGGTGCTGACCAAGATAAAATTGATTTATTCGAAGACGTGCAAATTGAAGGAGAACAGGTCCAACGGATGTTTGAGATTGAAACCCAAGTCGTTGACCGAATCGATCATACCCTCAACAGCCTTGCTAATAACAACCTGAACGATACAATGAAATTTTTGACAATTTGGTCACTGACCATGGCTGTGCCAACGATCATTACCGGATTCTATGGGATGAACGTGAAGAAACTCCCGTTAGCCGGGATGCAAGATGCTTGGATGCTGACTTTGGGGATTTCTGTCGCCTTGATTGTGGCGATGCTGATTATGCTGAAGTTCTGGCGGAAGATGTGATGGGTGAGTGACTTGCTGCTGGGTGGGGGACTTTTTTGGAATGTGTATAGTTGAGCAGTTATGCTATTTTGAGCACCCTTCGGCTTCTGAAATACGCTCCGACGACCCTGACCCCGGCCACATAAGACAAAAAATCCAGTAGCGAACGTTTTTTGTTCGTTACTGGATTTTCTGCCTTATGCTCTGGGGTCAACCCGGGTCTTGTCACGTGTTGGTGATCTATTAGGTATCAACTATCTAGGCACACACACCATGCGTAAAACAGGCGCTTATCGGGTCTATACGCAGTCAAACTATAATATTGGTTTAGTGATGAATTTATTAAACCATTCAAGTGAAGCTATGACCTTAACGTATCTTGGATTAGATCAAGCTAGTCG
>NZ_JBEXFP010000118.1:0-1124 GCF_040606825.1 Micromonospora sp. NPDC005367
GCTCGCCAGAGCGACGTAGCCGGGCCGTGTCGGCGCGGTGGTACTCCAGGTGCACTTTGCGGGCCGCTTCGCTCAGCACCACCGGCACCGGCGCGTTCCGTCCGGCCATGTCCAGCGCCAGGTCGTAGATGAGCGCCTGATACGCGTCACGGTCGCGCTCGGGCATCTCCGGTGGCTCGACGTCGCGGTGGCCGGTGTTGTCCAGCGGCAGCGCCCACAGGATCCGGGCGAGCACGCCGCGGCCTCCGAAGTCGGGCCGCTCGACCATCTCCCGCAGCGCGTACGGCTGAATGGACGCGACCAGCGTGAGCGCGGGGGCGTCGACCCGCTCAGGCTCCCGGCCGCGTCGGTCGACGAGGATCGCGTCTCCGGCGTGGGCCATGAGGATCGGGTCGAGGTTGGGTGCCTTGCTGTAGCGGCCGGTCAGTGCGGTGAAGATGCCAGCCTCAGCGGAGATCGCCGCGATGCGTCCGCCCTGGTTGGCGAGCAGGGTGATGAGGGCTTCCGGGGTGGCGTCGCTGGCGGTCAGGCGTGGCCAGGCCGGCACGACGACCTGCTCGGCGGCCCGCACTGCCTCTTGCGCTTCCATGATCTTGATTGGGTCGCCGTCCTTGGCGGCTACTCGCTTCGCGGTCTCGGCGTACTGCTCGCGGATCTCCCGCTCGGTTCGCCGATCCCGGACCAGCGTTCCGACCGTCTCGGCGAGCGCGCCCTCAGCCTCGGTCAGCGGCCGGCGGCACACCGAGATCACCGCACTCTTTCGTGACCCGGGCGGCATGACCGGCACCACGAACAGGTTCGTCGGCTCGTGCCAGCCTCGCCGCACAACGACGACCACCCGGCCACCGACGCAGGCGGCGAGGATGCCCAGCACCACCGACCCGGGCAGGTCGGCGGGGGCAGCTGGCCCGACAACCACCAGCTGTGCAATTCCAGCTCCTGCGTGCGCACTGGCAACATCGTCCGGCTCTGGCAGGCCATCGTCTGGGCCGACGACCTGACCGGCAACGTCGGCACCAGCTTCATCGACGGGGAGTTCGGCTCCAACACCGCAGCCAAGACCCGGACCTGGCAGGACGTGATGAACGTCGGCATCGACGGCTCGGTCGGGCCGGAGACCTGGG